>NZ_VIVR01000001.1:2119294-2422051 GCF_007828955.1 Kitasatospora atroaurantiaca
CGGAGCCCCCAAGTCGCCAGTCTGCGGCGACGAATCTTCCCGTTTCGACCGCCATGACCAGGGTCGGCTGTGACGGCAGGTCGAACATAGCGACGATCTCTTGCTGTCCCACGATGGCCGGCAACTCTGCCTTGGTCTGCGGCATCCAACCGGGTTCCTGCTGCTCCACCAGCTCCTGCAGAGCCGCCTCGTTGAGGGTCTTCCGGCGGGGCGTGGTCTCGCCGTAGCCGGCGGCGAAACCAAGCGGCCAGTACAGCTGTCCTGACACCACGATCGCGGTCTCGGCGTCGAGCGCACCGCGGTGCAGCCACTGGCGGATCATCTGCGACTGAACGTCGTAGATGGCCGCGAACTCCTGCATGCCGACGATGTACGGCTTACCGCGCTCCACCGCTGTCCTCCTGGGGTGCCAGACGAGATAGCCACCTTATGTGTCTGACATCGAAACTGAGTGGGGAGATTCAGCGAGCATCGCGCCTCGTGTCCAGGAAGTCGAAGTGGTACCCGGTCTCCGGGGAGACGACCGCCACCTGCTCTGCGGCCCGGGTGCGGCTGACTTCCCGGGCCGCGAGCTCGCCGCCGGCCTCCGCGCCGCTGAGGGCAAGCTTTCGGCCGGTCCGGAGAAACCGGGTGCCGGGCGGCCCGGCCAACCGGAAGAATCATCGGTTATGCCGCAGTCTGTCCCCGCGTCCGGCGTCCCGGACTCCCAGTACATCCGGCGCATCCAACGCCACTCGCAGAGCTCGCTCGTGGAGCTCATCGCCTCTACCAGTACCCGCCTCCCGCACCCTCGTGACCTTCGCGAGTACGAGGGGCTCGGCGTATACGGCCCCTGGGCCCTCGCCGACGCCGCCTGGATCTCCCTCGCCCTCGGCCAAGAGATCAACCGGGCTCCGGCGCAGCCCCGCGACCTGGGGCAGATCCTCGGCTTCTACCTCGCCCTGGACGACCCCTACTACCAGGAGTCGCCGGAGGAGAAGCTGACGCGCCTGCTGCTGCGGGTGTCCGGACAGCAGTTCACCTGGCAGGTGGACGAGTACTCCGAGCTGAGCCGAACGGTCGCCATCTTCACCCAGACCGACACTCCGGAGCCCCTCAAGGCGATCGGCCCCGGCTGGGCGCAGGACGTGCTCGGGTGTTCGGTGGCCGACTACGTCGGCCTCGCCCGCTACGTCTGGGCGACCGTCACCGGTGTCCCCGCGCTCAACGGCCGCTTCAACCCGGACCTGATGCTCACCTGGGCGGACTACTCGCCCTTCACCTCCCTTCAGTCATCCGCTGACGCGACCGCGATCCTGGAGCGCCACTTTGTGACTGACACCGCCCGGCTCCGGGCAGCCCACCGCGCCGCCCCGGATCCGCTCCTGCGCCGCTACGGCCACAATCCCCTGCGGACGACCCCGCTGGTCGCCGGGTTCGGCAACGGCTACCTGGTCCCGGTGCCGGCCGCCGTCCTGTCCAAGGCGAGCATGCTCGGCATCTACTACACCGGCGGCGAAGGCGGGCGCACGCCGCGCGGCAAGCAGTTCACCGCCGACCTCGGACACCTCTTCGAGGCGTACGTCGGGCGCCAGCTGGGCCTGCTCGACAACGTGACGGTCCACCCCGAGATCAAGTGGGAGGGCGAGACGAAGGGAAGCGGCGGCAAGTCCGTCGACTGGATCGTGGTCTTCCCCGACCTGGTGCTGCTGGTGGAGGTCAAGTCCGCCCGACCCGACGCCGGCCTACGCCTCGGCGCGGAGAACTACGCCGAGAAGCTGGCCAAGACGCCCGGCGAGGCGTTCCCCCAGATCGAGAGGACCGACCAGCTCATCTCCGAGGGCAACCCCGCGTTCGAGCAGATCCCGGCTCACCTGCCGCGGCGGGGCATGGTGATCACGATGGAGCCGTTCCACCTGCTCAACACTGCCGAGCTCCGCGCCGGGATCCAGCGCACCCCGAACCCGGTAACGGGCGAGTCGATCCCCATCACCACGGCCTCCATCTTCGAGCTGGAGCACGCCGTCACCATCACCGACACCAGCTTGTCCCAGCTCCTGCTCAACAACCCGCCGAACGGCGCCCTGACGCTGCTCCAACTGCTCGCGCGGCACGAGTTTCTGGAGCACAATCCGATCCTGGAGAAGGGCTGGAATGCCATCCCCTTCCCAGGTCATCCGCAGTCCTGACGCGATGCGGCGAGCGGAGCGGTCATGGCCCGCCTCTGGGCGGCGGACCTCTGTATGAGTACGGCGGAGGGCCCGCGCCCTGGAGTGCGAACCCTCCGCCAAGGTCGTTCCGCCCAGTCCACCTCTTGGAGGTTCAGTGTGGGGCGGAACGACCCTCCGTCGAGCCAGCGGCAGTGTGCGGGCCGCGCCGACCAGTCAAGAGCGTATGTAGCAGGCCGACTATCGGGCGCGGCCCCTCCCGAGCGGCGTTCGGCCGCAGCCCAGTGCGCTGCCGGTGGGGAATCGCGTGAGTAGGTCTGGGGAGCACCTGAGTGCGGGGTGGGGAAACCAAGGATCCTCATCAACAGCCGCTGCTAGTGTGAGCGGTGGTCTTCCAAGAGGCCCGTGAGGCCCCCGTCCAGTGCAGGATCGGGGGCCTCACTCTTTCCAGGCGCCGAGGCCACGTGGGCTTACGACCCCTTTCGGCACGTCCTCGTGGAGGCCGGGTTACTCGTGGGCGATGAAGCCCTCGGTTCTGCCTGTGCCGAGCGGCGACCGTTCGAGCAGCAGCGACGGCGGCGCGAGCAGAGATCAGCGGGCGGCGGGCAGCTGCGCCTTGGCGACCCCGTACTGCGGCGGCCGGGCGTAGCCGAGCAGCCAGCCGAACTGGGGGCTCACGTGCTCCTCGGCGAGGCGGAAGACGGCGTAGTAGGCGAAGCCGACGAGCGGGGTGAGGACGCCGGACAGGGCGGACGGATCGAGGTCGAGTCCGTGCTGCGCGGCGAGCGACACGAGCCAGCCGACCAGGGCCGGCAGGCCGGTGCGCAGCAGGGAGACGTACACGTTCACGCGAGGGTTCTCCTTCTGGGTGTTGGTGGGGGTCAGGACCAGAGCCGGCGCCATGTCTCCGGGCCGGGGTAGCCGTCGGCGTCGCTGCCGCTCCAGCCCTGGGCGCGCTGGAAGTCCGCGACGTTCGCACGGTCGGCTTCGCCCCAGTCCGGGCCGGCGCCGACGCGGTAGTGCTGGCCGTATCCCCTGGCGACCAGCTGTCGGCCGAGCTGGGCGACGTAGTCGTTGTGGGCTCCGGGCTGGAACCACTGGCGGCCGGGGAAGGCAGGGACGCCGCCCGGCAGGTAACCGAGGAGCTGCCGCAGCGAGCTTTCTCCGGGCACACCGTCGGCGTCTTGGCCCTGGTAGCCGAGGCTGAGCTGGAAGTCGCGGTAGTTCAGGGTGTCGGCATCCGACCAGTCCGGGCTCGGCCCGACCTGGTAGTGGCTGCCGAAGCCCTGCGAGACGAGGGCCTGACCGACGGCGGTGACGTGGTCGCCGTGCGCCCCGTTCCCGTACTGGAGGCCGTTGATGGTCACCTGGTAGCGGGCCGGGTGGTCGGCGGGCGGCTCGCTCGGCTGCGGCGTGCTGGTGCTGCCGGGGCGTGGTGCTCCTGCCTGCACCCACCGGTACAGCGGCTCACCGGGGCAGTCCGTGGCGTACCCGTCGCGGTGACCCCTGATCTCACCGCCCGCACCATTCGCCTGGAGCAGGTCGATGCCGTCGCGGATCGCGCTGAGCAGTTCGGGGGTCGGCTCGGTCAGGCCGTCGCTGCCGACGAGGCCGCAGATGGCGTAGTGCGCCCTGTTGAGGTCCTGGTTGCCGTTCGCGCCGGTGCGCTTGCCAATGCCACGGCCCTCAAAGAGCACGCCGTGGACGCACGCGAGGTAGTTGTAGGCGATGTCGGAGTAGTTCTCCTGCCGGTTGGCGAGGTGACTCTCCCGGATGTCCTTGACCTCCTGCACGCACTGGCTGTGGTCGGCCTGGAGATCGGTGGAGACGGGTGTGCCCTCGTAGTGCACTTTGACTCCGAGGGTGGTCGCCTGGTCAGGGGCGGCCGACGAGGGCCAGCCGAGCTGGTCCCGAGTAACGAGTTGCATTGGCGCTTCCTGCTTCTCCCCCGCGCCTGTTGCTGTCGGACGGTTCAGGTGATCGGGGTGGTCCAGGCGGCGGCCCAAGTGGCTGGCCCGACCACGCCGTCCTGGTCGAGCTGCTTGTCGGCCTGGAATGCCCGGCAGATGCGCTCCGACTGGGGGCCGTACTCGCCGTCCACGGTGATCCGCCAACCGCGCTCGGCCATGCGCTGCTGCCAGGTCCGCACGTCAGAGCCCTCGCAGTAGTTGCGCAGGTACCGGCCGGGCCAGGTCGGGTACCCCTGGACCGGCGAGGGGGCCGGGGCCGGAGTCGGATCGGTGCCGCCGGGGCGGGGCGCGCTGGCCTGCACCCACCGGTACAGCGGCTCGCCGGGGCACGACGTGGCGTACCCGTCGCGGTGGCCCCGGATCTCGACGCCGGCGTTTCCGGCGCTGCGCAGCCAGTCGATCGCGTCGCGGATACCGTTGAGCTGCGCGTCGGTTGGCTCGGTCAGGCCTTCGTCGCCGAGCATCGCGCACACCGAGTAGTGCTGGCGGTTCAGGCCGGGCCCGTTGGCGGCCTGGAGGTGGTGCGCGCCTCGGCCCTCGAACACCGTGCCGTGAGGGCAGACGACCGCGGAGTACGCGATGTCGATGTAGCCCTCGGTGGTGTTGGCCTGGTGGGACGCCTGGAGGTCCCGCATGCGGCCGGGGCAGCGGCCGTGCTGGTCCGGCGCGGCGAGGCCGGAGGGCACCTCGGTGCCCTCGTAGTGGACCTTCACTCCCTGGGTCGAGTCGATGTAGGTGAAGTCGGACTTCGGGGCGCGGGCGCCCCACTGTTCACGCGTTACGAACTGCAAGGCTGCGCGTCCTGCTTCTCCCCCGCGCCTGCCTGTTGGTGAAACCTTGCTGCTGGTGGTGCGCTACGGCCCGTTGCCCCTGGACAAGAGCCACAGCTGGAGGGCTGCAACGACGATCGGCGCGACGAAGACACCGATCAGCCACCTTCGCGTTACCGCGGCCTTCGCTTCCGCGTCCGCGCGGGCCCGCGCTTCCGCTTCGAGGTCGCGCTCAACGACCTCGATGCGCTGGACCAGGAGCCGCTGGTCCGACTGGTAGACGTCCTTGGTGACGACCTGTTCGAGGCGGACAGCCAGTGCTTGAAGATCGGCCCGCAGATCGTCCTTGAGCTGGGCGATGCCGTCGCGCTGGTCCTCGCGGAGCTGAGTGAGCGCACGCTGGAGCTCCCACAGGGTGGGCTCGGCGGTCGGCGGGACGCTCATGGGCAGCTCCACGTAGGCGTCCCCGCGCCAGGGATCATCCTACGGCCCCCGCGCCGCAGGATGCTCAGTCGATGCATGACCAGCGGGTGTGGGCGAGGGAGACCCAGTCTCCCAGCGCCCCTGTCGCGTTCCACAGTTCGATGTTGCCGTTGGGCTGGATGAACAGGTTCGCGCCCACGTTCCGGTCGGTGGCGGCAGGGAAGACCTCGCCGAGCTTGGGCCGGCAACTGGAGTCACCGATGGTGCCGATGACGCCGCTGGTGAAGGTGGACGGAACCAAGACGATGCCGCGCAGCACCACGGTGCCGTCGGGCATGCGCCGATAGGAGACGTTCTGCCAGCCGAGCAGCTGCGAGCATCCGTTGAGGAAGTTGATGTCCTGCCATCCCGATCCGGTGACCGAGATCGGCACGTCGGCGGTGATGCTGCTCTGGGAGACAGTCAGCTTCTGGTTCAGCTTGAGATCGGCCCACTGATTCTTGTTGCAGGCGATGATCTCGGCGTTGCCGATCCGGATGTGGTCGTACTCGCTGCTGCCCGCGTACACGTTGCCGTTCGGCAGGTCCGGGCGCATCGGACCGCTGGTTCCGCGCGCGTACAGCGAGTTGGCGTCGACGGTGTACCGCACCGACAGCTGGCCGTTGACATTGGTCTCGCCGGCGTCGATGTCGACGACCGCTTTGCCGGGGGTGGAGTACAGCTTGATGTCGGCCTGGGGCCACATGACCACGGACCGCGGCGCGATGAGGCCGGTCTTGGGCGGGTCGGTGAGCTTGGCGGACTGGAGAGTGAGCAGGCTGCTGTTCTGCGTGGGGTCGTAGATGCTGGAGATGGTGGCTGGGTTGAGTTCCTGGGCGGATCCGGAGTAGAGCCGGACCATGCCCACGGCGCTGCCGCCTGTGGTCACCGAGGTGGTCTCGACTCGGTTGCCGGTGGCGGCGGTGGCCAGTGTCGCGCCGGAGATGTTGACGCCGGTGATCGTGGTGCCGGTGATGGTTCCGCCAGTGATGGTCTTGCCGGTGATGGCGTCGGCGGAGAGCTTGGCGGCGGTGATTGTGCCGTCGGCGATCTGTACCTGTCCGAGGACGGGCCGGGCCTCGGCGTTGTCGAAGAGGATGCTGCCTGCGGTGGCCTGCCAGCTCTCGACGAAGAGGCGGCACGTGGTGGTGCCTGCGGGGGCGGTGACGGTGGCGGCGAGGGTCTGCCAGGTCGCGCCGAGGACCGGGGTGGTGCTCTGCGCGGCGCTGTAGCCCAGGGTGGCGCCACCGGCGTCCATCCAGCGGGCGTACAGCTTCACCGCGCCGCCCTTCCAGTCACTGGACGCCTGGTAGTCGTAGCGCAGGAACAGCTGGTCGCCCGGCCGAGCGGGCACCGTGGCCAGGGCGAGGGACTTGGTGGTGGTGGTCGCGGCGGTGGCATCGACCTTGAGGGACTTCGCCGAGCCGCTACCGGTCGCGGCGATGGACCACGACGCTCCGCCGCCGGCGGCGAGGGCCGCACCGGCGGGGCCTTCGAAGCTCCCGTCAGGGATGTAGTTGTTCACGACGCCGACCGCGAGGGCATCGGCGGTGATCGCGCCCGCCGCGATCTGCCCGGCGGTGATCGTGTTCGCGGCGATCTTGTCCCCGGTGACCGAGAGGGCCTTGATCTCGCGGCCGGTGACAGCGTCTGCGGCGATTTTCCCCGCGACGACGGCGTTGGAGGCGATCCTGCTGGCGGTGATCGTGCTCGCGGTGAGCCGGTCGCCGGTGATGCTTCCGGCGGCGATCTCTCCGGCGGTCACCGCCCCAGCGGCGAGGCTGGCCGTTGTGACCGCGCCGACCGCGAGCTCGGCAGCGGTGATGGCTCCGGCGGCGATCTCCCGCGCGGTGATCGCGTCGGCGGCGATGGTTCCTGCGGTCACCGCGTTGCTGGCGAGCTTGCCTGCGACCACGGCGGCGGCGCCGATCTTGGTGGCGGTGATGGCCGCGTCGGCGATGGCCTTGCTGTTGATCGCCCCGACGGCGACCTTGGCGTCCGTCACGGCGTTGGTGGCGAGCTGGAGTTCGCCAATGATTCCGGCAATCACCTCCTCGGCTACCACCTTGGCCGGGCCTGCGGTGGCTGTACCGGACGGCGCGGACGCCTTGCCGGAGGTGGAACGGGCAACCAGCATGACCGTTACCGGCACGGTGGTGGGGACGAGGATCCGCCCGCCCTGCGGGGACTCGATCGTGCCGATCAGCGTCGTCGCGTCCGGGGCGACGTCGGCGGTCCGGGCGGCGTGGACCTCAACGCGGGCGAAGTCGAGCGGACACACCCCCTGGTCGGCGAACGTGCCGTCCCACATGACGGAGACACCGCCCAGTGTGGAGATGGCGGCCGGGGTGGTGGGCGTCGGCGGCGGCGGGCCGTTGACCACGGTGACAGCGGTGGTGCCGTCCGGCTGCTGGCCGATGATGGCCCGCAGCTTGCCGTCAGCGGTGACGGTCAGCGCCCCGTCATCGATGCTCGAGTACGCGAGGCGGGAGCTGCGCGATGTGTCCTGGCTGAGGCGTTCGATGTCGGCGATTCGCTGGGCGAGCTGGTCGATCGGGTCGGGCATAGGTGTCCTCCAAGTCAGGTGGTGTAGGGGCGGGCCAGGCGCAGCGTGGCGGTTTCCTGGCCGCCGTCGCTGGCCGGGCGAAGGGTCCAGGAGGTGATGCGGCACCAGCCGTCCCAGTCGCCCCACTGGTCGTGGACGGTCACGCGGACGTCGTCGCCGATCTGCCAGGAGCCGATCGGCGCGGCCGGATGGTCCATGACGGTGATCTCGGTGACTTCGCCGAGGCGCTGGCGGCCGGCCCGCTCGGTGCGGACGCGGGCGGCGAGCCGGTCCGCCGACTTCTCGCCGGGGGCGTCGAGGACCTGTTCGAGGCGCAGCCTGCTGTTGCGGGCGGCATCGGTGGTGCGGACCTTCGCACTTCCCTCGCCCGCACCAAGGCCGACGACGACCTGGGCGTAGGTGTCGGCGTCGAACAGCACGGGCACCGCCGAGACCACGTTGACGCCGCTGGCGAAGGTGATGTCGCTGCGGCGGGTGCCGAGGCGGGGCCAGCCCACGGTCACGCGGCGCTGCGGCAACCCGTCCGCCCAGGCGACTCGCTCGGTGAACTCGGGGCCCTGGTCGAGCGCCGTCATGTCCCGCAGTACACCGGCCAGAGCGGGGGCTTCCCATGCCTTGGTGCTGTACGGCTGCTCGCTGGTGCCGACGCTGACCTGCGTCGCGACGGTGTCGACCTTGACACCGAGGTTGCCGTCCGGCTGCTCCTGGCAGTACGCCCACACATCGCGGATCACGTTGGACGGGTCCGCGCCGATGTACGGGCCGCGCCCGGCCAGGTCGCCGTGCAGGTCGCGGCGGCGGGTCAGGTACGAGCTGAATCCGGCGGCCTCGATCGGGTACCGGCTCCCGGCCGGTTCGGCCCGCCAGACGATGCCGCCCCACATCAGCTGGTCGTCCCGCTCGGCGAACAGCAGCGTGTTGCCGGCGTCCGGGGCGATCAGCTGGGTGAGGCGCGGTTCCAGGACACCTCGGAACGCGCCGGGTCCGTTCAGCTCGGGCCCGAACTCGACTCCGGTGACCGGCAGGTCCCAGGAGAGGATCTGGCCGGTCAGCGCGTGCTGAAGGATGTACCGGTAGGAAGGCATCAGACCACGCCCTCGATGAACTCGACGTCGAAGATCAGCGCCGTCGAACCGGACACGTCACCGCCGCCGTTGGCGTTGTTGTAGCGGCCCGCCTGCAGGCGCAGCTCCTGGGTCTTGCCGCGGAACCACGGGGCGAGGTCTGGGGAATCGCTGGCCATGACGGAGGTCCGCGAGACGTAGGTGATCGTGTCGGTGTCGACCTGGTACTCGGTACCGATCCAGCCGCCCCACACCAGGCGGACCCCGAAGAACGTCTCGCCGAACACCCGGATGCCCGTGAGGGTGGCGACGAGGTTTGCCTTGGTGGCCCATGCCGGAACGTCCGTGAGCACGCGGCCGCCCGGCGGCCAGTCGTCCTGCCACACCCCGGACTGCGACGGGAGCTGCGAGTACGGGAAGCCGTTGATGGTGTAGAGCTTGCGGTCGCGCCGCGGGTTGGCGATCTGCCGCAGGTCCCTCACCATCGCGTCGGTGATCGTCGCGCAGTTCGGCGGGATGTCGATCCTGGCCAGGGGGATCGCGGTCATGCCGACCGGGGGCGTGGTCGTGCCGGCGCTGACGTTCGGGATGACGTGGACGTAGCCGATGTCCTGGGTCGCAGGGTTGCGGTTGCCCTCGTACTCGGGGTCTTCGACACGCAGCACCACCAGGTCGCTGCGTCCGACCCCGGCGGTGGAGGCGATCGGCACGACCTGGTCGCCGACGTTGTACTGCGTGTAGGAGCCCTGGCCCCAGGTGGCTCCGCGCACGATCGCCGAGCCGTCGCCGATCCGTACGGCTGCGCCCGGCGTCGATGTCTGCCGGACCTTGAGGTCTCCGCCTTCGGTCACGCCCTGGCTGCCCCGAGCCAGGTCCCGCACCATCATTCGGAAGGCCCTGGCGGGGTGGGTGCCGCCGTTGACCATCATGGGCGGCTGGATGAGCGTCATGCTTCTCTCCTCACAGAGCGGTGTAGGCGTCTCGCCAAGTCACAGCGAGACGGGCGGTGTTGGTGTAGTCCGTGGCGGTCCAGCGCAGCTCCGAGCGGCCGGGCGGAATACGGAACCGGTCGAGCCGCGAGGTCGATGTGAGGGCGCCGGCAACGTTGCCCGTGCCGTTGCGCAGCACGGTCCGGGTTCCCGGCCGGGTCTCGATCTGGACGTACTCGCCGTCGCCGAGGCTGAGGGCCAGCTCCAGGGCGCGGCCGGTCTCGACGATCCACAGGCGTGCGTTGGTGACCGGGCCGGTGATGCGGATGCTCGGCCACGCGGGCCGGTCGCCGGCGCTGATCAGCCATCCGGGCCGGGCGGACGGGTTGGCGACACCGGTGGTGATCGGTGCGACGAGGGGCGCCGAGAACCCGCCCTTCGCGCTGGACACGTCGAGGGGCAGGGTGACGCCGGAGACGGCGTCGGCCTGCCACAGCGGATCTGTCGCCTGAAACTCGATCTCGATCGGGATCCAACCGTGCACGGCGCGGGCGACTGTGGACGCCTCGACGCGGCGCACGCGCCCGAACAGGCAGCGCGCAGCCTGGCCGGGCCGCTTGGCCCGCAGCACGGCCAGGCGGCCTGCAGTCAGGCGAATCGCTTCGTCGGACCCTGCGCGCACGAGCGCACCAAGGCGGTCCAGCACGAGAGCCGGATTCGCGGCAGCCCGGATCCCGGCGAGGATCCGCACCGTGCGGGCCTCCTGGAGATCGACCCCGGCGAACACACCATCCTCTCCGGGGATCGGCACATCGCCGGTGCGCAGCGGTGCGGTTCCGAGGCCCTGAATGTCCTCGATCAGCACGTCGGTGCCGTGACCGATGACCACACCTGCCACATCGAGCTGCCAATCGGCCAGTACGGCGGCCATCAGAGCTGCCCTCCTCGTTGAACGGCGCGAAGCCGTCGCATCACGGCGTCTGCGAACGCCTCGGGCCTGGCATCGGCGCCCGTCACGGTCACGGGCATGGAGCCGACCAGCGGCGGGCGGCCGGTCTCCTTGACGACCACGACGGCTGGCCCGGCCGGGCGCGCGGGAACGAGCTTGACCACGCCGCCGGTTGGGACGCTGCGCCGGACGGCATGCGTGTCGGCGGCCGGACGGATCACGCCACCGTCGGCGAAGGCCTGAGTCGTACCAAGGCGGCCCTTGTCCGGCCCGTAGATGACCTGGCCGCCGAACCTGTGCGCGACCTCGGCCAAGACCGCCTTGGAGCGAGCCCGCTTTGAGGCGGCCAGGGGCACGTAGGCCTCGCCCTGAGTCTCCGGTTCGGCCCAGACCCGCCAGGTTCCGCCCGGAACGATCTCCGCGATGTGGCTCTCCGGAATCCGGGGCCCACGGATGCCGCCGCTGGCGAAGAACTCCAGGATTCCTCCGTCCGCCTTGCGCGCCGCGAACGGACTGTCCGACTGGCCCCAGTTCGCTGCGCCCTGCGGAGTCAGCACCAGCGGGATATCCACGCGCTTGGGAGCGTCGATGTTCACCGAGATCGTCTTCGAACCGGGGATGGCCCGCACGGACGCGCCGATACTGTCCAGCGCGGCCTGGACTTTGCCCATGTCGCCACTCAAAAGCGCCTGAGTGAGTGCCTGGGCAGCGGCCGCACCCTTCTCCTTGCTGACCTGGGCGATCAGGCTCAACATCGCCGCCCACTGCTCGTTGGCGCTCGTGCCGGCCTGCTTGAACGCGCCGATGACCGCGCTGAGGTCCGGCGCGTTGATCGGCTGCTTGCTGCCCCAGATCGTCTGCAGGGTCGTCATCGCGCCCTCGATGTCACCCGCGAGCAGCGACCGGGCGAACCCCTGCGCGGCGTCCACGCCCTTGGCCTGCGCCACCTGCGTCACCAGGTCCAGGCCCGTCGCCATCTCTGTCTTCGACGCAGCGGTACCGTCCTGGACGGCCTTGGTCATGTCGGTGACCGCCATCTGCTGGAGGATCTTCCCGAACGCTGCCACGTCGTTGGTCTGAGCGGCCGTTGCCCACGCGCGGGCGGTTGCCTCCCCGTACCTCGCGGCGATCCCTGGCAGCTGCTCCAGGCCGGCTTGGAAGGTGTTCTGGCTGCGGGCCGCGTCCTCCACCACGATCGACTGGAGTTCGTCCGCGACCTTCCTCTTGCCGTCCTTGAGCTGACGCACCAGCTCATCGAGCATCGGGGCGGCTGAGACTCCCAGCTCCGCGAAGTGGCTGGTCAGGTCGCCGTACCCGGCAAGGGCGAGCTCGGACAGGTTGTGCTGGAAGTCCCGCTGCGCCTGGAGCTGACGGCGCAGCTCGGCGAGGTAGTCATCCAGACCGGCGCGGGTGACATCGACCAGCCCAGTGAGCTGCTCGGCGGCGCCCTTCTTGCCGGCCTTCAGGTTGCCCACGAGGTCGTGCACCATGTCGGCCGAGGCATCCCCGAGCTTGGCGAAGTGCTCGGCGAGTGGCCCGTACCCGCGGGTGGCCAGCTCGTTCAGGTCCTGCTCGAAAGACTTGTGTGCCTTGGCCTGCTCGGCGAGCTTGTCGATGTACCCCGTGATGCTGGTCTTGGTCAGGTCGATCTGAAGGGCTTCAGTGCGGCTGCTCGCCGCGACCCGATCCTGCGCCGCCTTCCATGCCTCGGTCGGCTGGACGATATCGCCGATCGCCTTGCCCAGCGCCTTCATGCTCTCGGAGTACTTCGGCGCACCGTCCTTGTCGGTCGGCAGCAGCTTCTCCAAGGACCACGGCCCCCCGGCACCCTGCACGGCACCGTCGACCTTCGCCTTCACGATGTTCATCGCGTCGGCGTACTCCGCTGCGGCCTTCACCGCGTCGGACCACGACTTCGAGCGGTCCTGGAGGACCTTCTTCGCCTGGTCGAAGTTGGTGTCGTACGCCCCCAGGTTCGGATCCCACGACTTGGCCTTGCCGATGTCCAGCTTCTCGTTGAGCGCGGCCAGCTTGTCGCCGCCGCTCACCAGCCCGTCAACGACCTCGTTGAGCTCAAGGCCGACCGACTTCAGCTTCTTCATGTCGTCCGAGTTGGCCAGGCTCTCGGCAAGGGCCCGCAGACCCGCGCCGGTGTCGTGCTCCTCCTTCTCGCGCCGCAGGGCCGCGACCAGGTCGTCCGTGACGGCCTTGGCCTTCTGCTTGCTGGCGGAGTAGGCGGCGTAGCCGAGCACGCCAATCGCGAGCAGCCCGGTCAGACCGGACACGGCCAGGCTCGTGCCGCGCAGCACGGCGGGAAGCACGGAGCCGCCAGCAGCTGCATCGGCGGAAGCAGCGCGGAACGCGGCCAGCTGAGAGGTGATCTGGGCGAGGCCGGCACGCCCGATCATGGCGGCAGCGGACAGCGCGATGAGGACTCCGGCGGCCTCCTTCACCGGGCCGGGCAGATCGCCGATCGCCCCGGCGACGATCCCGGCGTACTGCGCCAGTTCCTGGAGGACCGGCAGCAGGACGCGGGCGATGTCCATACCGAGCGCCGAAGCCTTGTTCTTGAACAGGTCCCACTGGCCGCTGGTGGTGTCCATCTGGATCGCGTAGGCCCGCTGTGTGGCTCCGGCGCGCTCGATCTCGAAGTTGATGGCCTGGTAGGTATCCGCATAGTTCTTGCCGTCGGCGGCGGCCAGCGCGAGCGCGGCCCTCACCGCCCGAATGTCCTTGAACAGAACGGCGGTCGCCTCGGCCTGGCCGTGCGTCACAGCGTTGATCCGGTTCATGACGACGTACAGGCCGTCCTGCTGGACGGCGCTGGCCGCCGACTCGTAGCCCAGCGACTTGGTCAGGTCACTGAGCTCCTTTGTCGGCCGCATGAGCCTGGTCATCAACATGTTCAGCGCGGTCGCGGACTCCGCCGCGGGGATGCCCGCCAGGGTGATCGCGGCAAGCGCCGACGACAGATCGGCGAAGCTCACACCGGCGGCAGCGGCCATAGGCACCACATCGCCGAGCTGCTGCGCGAGCTCCTCGAACGAGACCACGCCCTTGTTGACCGTCTGGAACATGATGTCCATGACGTCCGCCGCCGCCGACGCCGGAAGGCCGTACGCCTTCAGGACACCGAGCAGGGCCCGAGCGGCGACCTCGGTAGTCGTGAGTCCGGCCGAAGCGCCCTGCGCGGCCACCCGCAGGATGGTCATCGCCTCAGCGCCATCGAAGCCCGTACTGACGATCTGGTACAGGCCCTCCGCCAACTGCCTTGCGCTCTGAGGCAGTTCAGTGGACAGGCGGATGATCTGGTCCGTGAACGCGCCGACGCTCCGGCCGTCGATCTGCCGCGAGATGGTCAGGACGTTGGCCATCTCCTTCTCCAAGGAGATGGAACCCGCGACGCCGGCGGCCAGGATCGCCCCGAGGACCAGGCCGCCCTTCAGGTACCCGGAGATCCGCGCGGCCGTGGCGGCCTGCGCGGCGGCGGTCGCCTCGTTCTGCGCGCGGGTGACGGCGGCTGTGGCGGCGACCGTTCGCTGCGCTGCCTGCTCCTCGGCGGCGACCTGGCCAGCTCGGGCCTGGCTCGCAGCGACGGCGGCTGAAGCCGCGCTCACGTTGGTTCGTTCGGCGAGCACGGCGGCACGCGCGGCGGTCTCCTGTGCGGCGGCGGCCCGCGCCGCCTGTGCGGTCTGAGCTTCCGCCGCGCGGGTGGCGGAGGCGGCGGCCGCTTCGGCGGTCCGCTGGGCGGCTGCCGCTCCGGCTCCGGCGGTGGCCTGGGCACGAGCAGCCATGGTCTGGGCGATCTCCTGCGCGCGGGTAGCGCGTGTGGTGGCCTCCACGGCAGCGGTCTGCTCAGTCTGGGCGCGGGCGGCAGCCGATGCGGCGACAGCCTGCGCACGCCCTGCGCGCTCGGCCGCCGCTGTGGCGGTGGTCTGCGTAGCTGCCGACCGTTCGACGGCTGCCTGCACCTCTGCTTGGGATCGCACGGCGGCCGCCGCTGCCGCGACCTGGGCCTGGCCGAGTCGCTCGGCAGCTGCCTCGACGCGCTGCAACTCGGCGCGGGTATTCGACAGTTGCCCGTCGAACTGGCGGAGCTGCTGGGCTCCGCCGCGCAGGCCCGTGGTCAGGCCCGACAATCCGGCCTGGAGCTGGACGTACAGGGTGTAGGCGCTGGCCACGCCTGATCACTCCGTTCTGGGCCGCAGCCCGATCTTCACCCCGCGCGCCTCAGGCCCCTGGGGGACCTGCTCCTGCTCCATCTCGATCAGCTCGCAGCCGGAGCAGCGATGCGACTCCGCCACGTACGCGAACCGGTCACCGCCCGCGGCCTCGTCCCACTCCGACGGCCGGGTGCCGCAGCCCTCGCATACCGCCCGTGTGAAGTGGAGGTACGCGAGGGCTTTCGCCCGGTCGAGTGCCGTCCAGCGGCCGGTTCCGGCACCCATTAGCTGGGAGTGCGGGATGCCGTAGGCCGCGCACAGTTCCATCTCCGACCTGAACTGCGGGTCGGCTACGAGCCTTTTCCCAGGTCGGCCCGAATCGTCTGGTTGGGCAGCAGAGCGGCGGTGAACAGGACCTTGGCGTCCGTGTCCGACCACTCGTCGAGCAGTTCCTGGGCGTCCTGCACGCTCATCCCGTCGACCTCGGCGCCGGTCTCGTCCCGCTCGACGTGGCACGCGGCGATCAGTGCGGCCGGGAAGGTGTTGACGTCGTACTCCATGCCCTTGTCGGCCTGGTCCTCGCTGGGCGCGTGCTCGCGCAGCAGCTGCTCCCAGGCCGGCCTGGGAAGGGCTCGGAACGTCAGGGTGAACGTGGCCTCGGCGAGAGCGTGTTCGGCCGTCGCGAGAAGGGACTGAGCGATGACGACCTGCGGCTGCGACTCCAGCCAGGCGTCCTGCTTCGTCTCCGGAATCCCGGCGACGGTCGCGGAGGTGCGGGCGTCGGAGCGAGCCTTCACCAGGCTGAGCGTCGCTTCCGACACGGCCCGCTTCGCGTCGTCGTTGTCGCAGAAGCTGACGGCGCGCTCCGGCAGGCGACGGGCCCGCAACCGGTCCATCTTGGCCCGCCAGTGCGCGTCCCGCGCCACTGCGGCGGCCGGGGGTTCGTGCGTGGTCGTCATCGCTTCGCCCCTCAGCTCGCGGCCGGAACGGCAGCGTCGAGAGTGGGTACGTCGGTGATCGCGAAGCTCACCTTGAACTTCGCGGGCTCGGTGCCGGTGCTGTAGCTCGGGGCTCGGGAGCCGACGCGCACGGGGAAGATGTCCATGCTCTTGCTGGCCGGGACGTCGCCCTTGCGCAGGATGACGACGTAGCCGGTGACGTCCTTGGACAGCAGGGTCTCGACGGCCTCGCTGACCAGGTCCTCGTAGAAGGTGAGGCTGGAGCTCGCGGCCTTGTCCTCGCCGGGGATGCTGGTGCTGAACTTCGAGCCGAGGTCTGGGGTTTCGATCGGGGAGTTCTCCAGGCTCCAGCCTTCAACGTCGGAGACCTGCTTGGACAGATCGGTCGAGCCCGGTCCGGTGGTGAGCTCGGCGCGGGTCGGGACGTTGGTGGGCGCCGCGATGGTCTTGAGGAAGTAGATCCGGGTGATGCCCCGGCGCATGAACCGCTGCTGCGTGGATGCCACGCTCGACTCTCAATCCGGGGACGCAGACCACCCGGAATCACCGGAGACCCGTCCCCTGAGACACCGCCCGTCGGGGCGGTCAGGAGTCAGCCCGTGCCGGCGGCCGGGCGTCCGTGCTTGGGTCTCCACGGTGAGATGGTGAGCAGCAGATCAGCTGTCTGGGGTAGTGACGTGCAGGATGATCCGCTGCACGTAACTGTATACGCCGCTGACGACTGTGACGCCGTCCTCCTTGTCGACCTCGCGGCCGATGACAGTGTGTCCGGCTACCGGGATCGGGATGGCGAACGCTCCGCTCTTCGTCCGGGCGAGCAGCGCAGTGCGGACCTTGTCGCTCATCCACTCGGCCTGCTCGGCGGTCGTGCCGATGCTGGTCACCTGGTAGAGCATCCGCCCGTCACCGTCGCCATCGCCGAACGGCGGCCCCGAGCTGGTGCCGCCCAGCGGGTACAGGACGCAGTACGGGATCGTCACGCCGGTGGGCTTGTCGCTGGCTGTGGGTGCGGTGCCGTATCCGCAGCTCCGGCCGGTGGCTGCCGAGAGTGCGGCCTGAACGGCCAGAGAGACAACTCGTCCCTGCACAGGCATGGTTACTCGTCCTCCTCTTCGACTTCGTCGCCCGTCGTCAGCCGGTCAGCGGTGATCCGGCTCGCCAGGTCCATGTCGGCGTAGCGGATCATGCCAGCCCGGTCCCAGAGAGGCATGTCGGCCGGCGATGCCTCCACGTAGAGGCCGAGCTGCCCGTCGTGCTCACCGAGGACTTCGATCACGAGCACCGCACGGGAGAGCAGGCCTGCGCCGTGTGCTTGGAGGACTCGGGCGACCGCCTCGTGGATGTCGTCCGTGAGCCGGCTCATCGACTTCCCTCCGCGATCTGCCCCATCGCGGCGACAAACAGCGACGTGATCCGCTCAACGGCCGGGCCCACGTGCGGGTACGGCGGCTGGTGGTAGATGCGGCCGAGGATGTCGGGCCCCACGAAGCCGTACTCGAGGCGGCGCGCCTGCGGCTTGTTCGTGCCGACGACCGCCTCGACCCCGGCAGCGGTGACACGCACGTCGTTGGTCCAGCTGCGCCGGTAGTCGCCCGTCGGTGCGTTCGGGCCCGGCCTGCCGGAAGCGTTGGCCTTGATGGCCGTCTCCAGCAGCATCGCATGGTGACGCACCACGGAGACGGCCGCAGGCAGCAGCGAGGCTGCTCGCCCTTCGAGCTGTGCGGCGATCTCGGCACCGTTGCTGTACGCGCTGGCCGCAGGGTGTGCGTTGGGGTGCGGGTTGGTGGTCATCAGCCGACCTCATCCAGGGCCGCCCACTTGCCTGCCGCCCACTCCTGGAGCTGCACGAGCAGGGCACGCGTGTACTCGCTTGGCCCGCCGTCCATCAGGTCATGCCGGTTGAGGACCGCACGCTCCAACTCCGTCGCATCGATGGCGCTCAGGAAGGCGGCAGCCGCCGGACCTGGGTCCGGCGGCTCACCGATGCTGACGCGTGCCAGACCCGCCCACTCGTCGGAGGCGGTCGGCTTGAGCAGGAGGGCCAACTCCGGGAGCTGTCCGGCACGGTGGCTCAGGGTGTATGCCTGAACCTGCGACGCCAAGTCGCGGCCGTCGATCTCCAGGTGGGCGGTTGGTCCGTCGGCCACGATCCGGACGGGGCTCGGGTCATTGGAAAGGGTGGGGGTCATGATCCGACCCTAGGAGCCGTGTCAGACAGGCCCGGCGCAGGTCAGGGCGGGGTGATCTCATCGAGCCTGGTGATGCGGGCAACCTCGACCGTGCTCGCCTCGGCAGGATCGAGGGCCTGCCACACGCGACCGGCCGTCCCGCCGGTACTGGATGACGACACTGCCACCTCCACACGGTCACCGCGCTGCGGGAGGGGAGCATGCAGCGGCGTGATGAGCCCGTACCAACTAGCCGTGTCATCAAGCCACTTGCCGCCAACCAGGTTCTCGACCGCAGCCAGTCCGTGAGCGGACAGCACCGCCCCGTTGCCCTCCCAGACCACGTCAGCCGGAATCGGCCCCAACAGTCCGGTCTCAACATCCAGCTGTGGAGTCCCGGTCGGGCGCGAGATCCGCACGCGGTCGACCATCACAGTGTTTTCCAGGTGCTGGCGGACGGCATCAAGGTCAACGGGAGTGGTCATGCCGTCCCACCCGCCTTGTCGATACGCATCCAGGTCGCGCGCACGACTTCGACGGTGGCGGTCTCACCTGGGTCGAGGACCCTCCAGACGCGCCCAACGGCAGCCGTGTCCTCGCTGTGGACGACCGTCACTCGGTCGCCGATGGCTGCGACGGGCGCTGACAGCGGTGTGAACAAGGTGTAGCGCGCGTCACCGTCGTCTCGGTATGGCTGTCCTTCCAGGCGCAGCACGATCCCTGGGCCGCTTGCGGGCCGGTGCGCCCCTGGGCCCTCGTACACGATGACGTCCGGCCCAGGCACGTACTGGCCCGTTGTGGGGTCGAGGACCATGGGCCCCGGCCGGAAGATGCGCACGGTGTCGGTCAGGAGCTTGCGTTCAACAAGGGCTATCACGGAGTTGGGCAGGATGCCGCTCTGAGCGGAAGTGTCGGTGGGGGTGCTCATGGTTCGAGCCTAGGCAGGGTGTCCGACACCCTTGCGGACAGCGGAGTCAGACTCCCGTGGGCCGCGAGTAGACGGCCCACGGGAACTGCTGCCCACGGGGAGGCGCTACAGCGCAAGGCCGTCCTCGAGGTAGGCCCCGCCGTCCCCTGCCGCCCAAGCCTTATGACAGGCCAGGAGGTTGGCGGCGTTCGTCTCTTCCATCAGGCCAGGCGTGTTCGCCGCCTCCTGAGGGTCGTACCAGGTCCAGGCAAGGAGCTCATCGGCTGGCAGCTTGATCTGGTGCTCGTCGCCGGGATGAAGGCTGCCGAGAAAGGTGAAGATGTGGCACGGGTACGCGCCGGGGTTCATCTCAGCTCCCCGGTACAGGGGCTTGCGGCCGGTGACGTGGTGGACGGTGAGCAGGCGCGCGATTGCAACCGGGATGCCGAGTTCCTCTCGGGCCTCACGATCGGCACACTGCCAAGGTGTCTCCTTCTCGCCTTTCCCGCCAGGGACTACCCACGTGTTGGACCGGGCGTGGTGAACCAGGAGGACCTTGCCGTCGGTGCGAGGGATGTAGACGCCGGCGGCGGTGGAGGTGAGGACGCGATCGGCCATCAGGTGTCCGTTCTCGGGGTTGGAAGTGTGCGGCTCGGCGCTACAGGGTCGGGACTCGGTTGTGGTCGGCTGCTCAGAGTGCGGTCTCCAGGCAGTCGACCACTGTGGCCACCTGCTTGGAGGCGCGGTAGGGATCGAGCCTGCGGATGCAGTCGTGAAGGAGCTCGGCCTTGTAGTCGAGCGAGGAGACCCGTAGATCGGCGACCCGCCGGGTGACGTCGTCCGAGGTGGAGACCAGGAGCGCCGACGGGACGAATCGATCGATGGAGCGGATCTCCGTTGGGCCGAATGGGAGGCATCCGGCCAGCACAGCCTCGAAGAGGCGCTGGCTGATGGCTCCGGTACGGGCGTATCGCTCTGGGGCCAGGAGCACGGTGGTGAGTGCTTGACGGTGGACCCGCTGAGACTCCGGGAAGCCCTTCCGTCCGGCGAAGTGGACGTGCGGCCATGCCTCCGTGTGAGTCCACTTCCCGACGACCTGGTGCAGGTGGATCCGTGCGGCGGGCGCGAAGTAGCGGTCGAACGCGGCGTCGCGGCCGTACTGGTTGCCGACGTAGACGAGTGGCCAAATGCGCTCCCCGGCCACGAGCTCGCGGGGATCGGCGCGGTCGAGTGCTTGATCGGCGACGGGTACGAGAAGCGTTCGGGCACCGTCGGCCGGGTGTTGGGCTACGTCGAGGATCTGGACGGCGGGGTGTCGGCGCAGCGGGTCGTTCGGGGCGAGCGTGCGGTCCAGGTCCCAGATCAGGGTGGGGACGCCGAGCTTGTGGGTGTAGTGGTCGAGGAGTTCCTGTTGGCGGTGCAGGTCGCAGGTGTGTCCGGGGCTGCCGCAGGCGGTGGTATTGCGGCCGGGCAACGGCCATCGCCACTCCAGGAACAGCGCGTCGATGTTCGGGAGCCCGGCATCCCAGCTGAATTGCCCGGTCAGATCGTCGGCCGCTTCGGTCAGGTCCCGGTTCTCTTGGAGCAGTGTCAGCTGGAACTTGGTGGCAAGTCCGTTCAGGAGGGTCTTGCGCCAGGACCGGCCGCCGTCCGGGGTGTCGGTGATGCCGGGCCCGATGAACCCCCAGAAGCTGAACCCGAGCCGCATCACCGTTGCTCACTTTCGGGGTGATCAGCCGTGACTGCGGCGACGAGAGCGGCCAGGTGTTCGGGGTTGCTGGTTCCTGGGATCGGGGCGACGTGCTCGCCGAGGTCGAGTAGCCAACGCAGGGCCTTGCCCGCGCTGTCCCCGGCATGCCGACCAGCGTTCAGGGGTCGGTAGGGGATGTAGGGGATGCCGTGCTGCGCGCAGTACGCCACGGCGGGGTCATCCGGCTCGTCGATGTTGAGGACGTTCTGTACAGCGGCGATCGGGACGAAGGTGGAGGCTTCGGCAATCTGCCTTGGCGTGACCTTGGACAGGCCGATTGCTCCGATCTTGCCCTCCTCCCGGAGGGCGTCGAGTACGGCGACCTGGTCGGCGAGGGGAACGGTGGGGTCGATGCGGTGGAGGTAGCAGAGGTCGAGGCGTTCGGTCGCCAGCCGGCGCAGAGATCCCTCCACGGCTGCGCGTAGGTAGTCGGGTCGGCCTAGGGGGCTCCAGATGTTCGGAGCGGGCCGGACCATGCCGACCTTGGTGGCCAGCAGCAGGTCGTCGTCGTAGGGGTGCAGGGCCCATCGGATGAGCTCTTCGACGGTGTGGGGGCCGTAGGCGTCGGCGGTGTCGATGTGGTTGATGCCGAACTCGGCGACGCAGGTACGCAGGAGGCGTAGCGCGGTGGTCTGGTCGGCGGGGGTTCCCCACGTTCCGGAGCCCGTGAGTCGCATGGTGCCGAAGCCAAGCCGGGCGACCTGCTTGCCCGCGATGGTGATGGTTCCGCCCGGGCGGTTGCCGCTCATGCGTCGGCCGCCTGGAGGGCGGCGGTCACGGCGGCCTGGACTGCGGCGTCGTGGCCGGTGGAGGGCACGGGCATGTGGTGGAGCATCCTGTCGGCCAGGAGCTCGTGGAGGTGGCGGTCGACGGCGGCCCGGTAGTCGGTGTCGAGGTAGGCGGGGTCCTTGCGGGGGTGCTCACCGAGCGGGATCGACGGATCCAGAACCGTGGCGAGTAGCAGGGCGTGGTGGCGGGCGTGCAGGTCGGCCAGGCCCGCCAAGGGCTGGACCTCGTCGTCTTCGGGCTGCTCCCCGCGGTGGTGCTGGGCGGCGATGTAGTAGGCGAGGGCGTCGTGCGGAGTGCGGTCGACGAGGACCACGTCGGCGGTGTGGCTGGCCTCCAGGGCGGCGGCCGCGCTGGCGGCAATGATCCACTCGGTGGAGTGGGCGGTGTGGCGCTGCATCTTGGGGAAGCCGAGTTCGGCCGCGCGCCGGGCCAGGCCACCGGTTCGGGTGACCGTGAGGCCGACAGCGCGCAGCTCCATCTCGACACGGCGGGCGATGGTCGTCTTGCCGGTGTGGTGGGTACCGGCGAAGCCGATCATGACGGGAGGTCGGTTCACCATAGGGTTTGCTCCTCGTGGTCGGGAGCCGGGGCGGCGGGCGCTCCGGGCATCTTGGGCGGGACGGCGACCTGGATCAGGTCGTCCCAGGTGGCGTAGTGGTCTGCGAGGGTCATGAGGAGCAGGGCGGTCACGTGGGCGTCGTAGGCCGCGCGGTGGCGCTTGCCCTGCACGGTGCTGACGTCCAGGCCGGTGTGGAGGAGCAGCGCGTCCAGGCCGTAACCGGGGGCGTCTGACAGGGCCGCACGGGCCAGGCGCAGGGTGTCGATCACTCCGGCGGGCTGCCAGGTGGGCAGGTGCCGGGTGAGGACGCTGTACTCGACGCTGGCGTTGTGCGCCGCGATCCACACCCCGTCCAGGTCGGCCTGGACGGATGCCGCGATGCCGTCCCACGTGGGCGCGTTGGCCACGTCCTGGTTGGTGAGGTGATGGACGCCGGTGGCGAACCGGGTGATGGGCTGCGGCGGGCGGACCAGCGTCGCCCTGATCTGCTCGGGCCGGACGAGACCGCCGTCGATGGGGACGACGGCGATCTCGACCAGGTCGGGCGGGTTGGCACCGTTGCCCTCAACGTCAACTACGAGCAGGCGGGGCCAGGTGCTGAGGTTCACGGGTCTCCTAGGCGGCAGGGGCGGGCCACCCGAGGTCGGCCCGGCCGTGCCGGCGGTAGTGGTGCGGCTTGGTGCGGTCGTGGACCTGGTAGCCGAACGCGTGCTGGAGGGAGTAGCGCGGCGGTTCGTTCAGGCCCTCCACGATGATGGCGCGATCGGTCACCTCAATGTCGCCGACGGCGCCGAGTGCACGAGCCTCGCGGGTGACGGTGGCCAAGTCCGGTGCCTGCCAGGCGTCCTTGCACAGCTTGAGTTGCGCGAGGGGGCAGATGTCGCACAGCTCGCGGATGCCGTAGTGGCCGTTGTAGTCCGCCTCTCCGTGGGCGTAGGCAACACCGCAGCTGGTCTTGCGGAAGAGCGGTCCCCAGGGCAGTTCGGCGTTCTCGGGCCGGTGGAACGCCCGGAGGATGCGCTGCTCGGACTCCTCCGGCATGATCTTGCGCCGGGCGGTGTCCTGGTAGGGCTCGGGCAGGCCGTTCTCGCGGTAGTACGCGGCGATCTCGTCGCGGAAGAACAGCCCGGTGAACACGGTGGCGTGGGCGTGCTGGGACAGCTCCAGCGCGCGTGCGATGTGGGCGTCCGAGTCGTTGAGACCGGGCACGATCGGCCGCCAGTACAGCACGGTCCGGTACGTCTTGGCGTGCTCGAACAGCGTCTTGAGGCTGGCGGCGGCGATCGCCGAGTCCACCGGCTCGATGCCGGGGTGGTCGATGCCGGAGTGGGTGACCAGCACGGTCAGCTTGATGTGGCGGTAGGAGTTGAGGACCGCGCAGTCCTCCGGTGTCACCCGCCACCTGGTGATCACCAAGACGTGGTTGGTCAGGCCCTGCTCGTCCAGGAGCCGCAGGACGTTGAAGGTGTGCGGCTTGACGACGGGCAGCATCGGGTCGGTGGCCCGGTTGAACAGCTGGATCGGCGTCTTGTGCGCCCGGAAGTAGTGGTGCCCGGTGAGGAGCTGCACGGCATCCTCGTCGCTCATGAGCGCCCGTGGCGTCTTGAGGCCGAAGTTGTCGAAGAGGTGCCGCACGCAGTAGCCGCATTCCAGCGGGCAGCCGATGATGTGGTTGAGCGACAGGCCGGACTTGCGGTACTCGATGACCTCGGCCAGCTCCGGCTTGAGCGTGGCGATCTGCTCGGTGGTCAGGATGGGGAGCGGCCGGCGGGCCCTGATGACGGCGGTCACGGTCTTCGGTCTCCTCTGGGTGGGGTCGTGAAGTGGTGCCAGCGCGTTGCGTGCTGTCGGTCAGGTCGGCTGGGAGGGCTGCGGCACGAGCGCGCGCCCGACTGCGCCCGTGTCATCGCGCGGGAACAGGCGCTCGAACTGGTCAGCGCCGAACCATGTTCCGAAGTCGCGGCACGTCGCAGCGCCGTCGTCCGAGGTGTGCACAAGGTTCTCGATCAGGCGGTGGTCTGCGCGGGCTGCCTCAAGGCTGTCCACGCCGAAGTCGGCGCGGATGGTGCCCTTGGCGGCCTGGGCCGGATCGAAGTGGCCGAGCAGGCCACGCAGCCGGGTTGGAGTATCGATTCCCTCCGGACCGCGGGCGAGTGCCACCATCACCGTCTGGCCCACATACGCGCGGCGCAGGCACGCCGGCACGTCAACGTCGAACCAATCCTGGTCCACAAGCATGTCCCAGTAGTGGACGAAGACCTGCCAGTCCTCGACGACTACGAGCTGCGTGTGGACGATCTCGGCGAACCTTCCGATGCGCTTGAGCACCGTGTCGGTCAGGTTCCGCCGCACGCAGTCGGGCTTGAGGAGGATCACGCTCCAGCGGGTCCAGTCGACGCCGTCGAGGACCTGGCCGGCCTGCGCAGGGCGCCGCTTCACAGCCTCACCTCCACGGGCATGCGTCCCGGCCACCGGCGGGTGACCTGCCAGCGGAGCGCCGGGGAGAGCGCGGCGATCAGCGCCAGATCCACGGGATCGGCCGCACAGTGGACGAGCTGCCGCTGCACCTCGAACAGAAGGACCACCTGCTGCCAATACGGGGCGAGCCCCAGTACGGCAATGTCCTCGGGCGTGTACTGGATCCGGTTAAGACGCAGCGCCTCCTCGTGTTCCAGGACCTGGAGAATCTGCGGCCACCCGGTGTCCGTGGGCATCACCGGCGGGGCGAACCGCGGCAGCTCCGACCTCCGCCCAATGCTTTCGGCGATGACCTGCTCGACGCGCGGCATGTCGGGCTCACCGATGTGCATCGACCCAACGTGGTGGGTGTAGGTGCCCAAGTCGACGCCGAGCACGCAGGCGGTGAACTCCTGGATGAGCGTGAAGGAGAAAACGTCGGCGATCAGCCCACGGTCCGCGTCGTTGGCCCGCATATAGCAGACCATGTGCAGGCGGCCTTCGCGGAGCAGCAGATGTAGGGCGAGGAGGCACGGCACATCCGGGCTCTGCGGATCAGCCAGCTCTCCGGCGCGGAACACCGGGAGCACCGCGCGCTTAGAGTCCTTCTCTCCTTGCAGTAGCTCCACGGCTTGCTCGTAGGGCTGCTGAAAGATCCGGGCGCCGTACGCCGAGCCGTCGATGGTCACACCATCGTGGGAATCCCGGTGCCGGCGCGGTGCGTAGTAGCCGATCATGGCGAGGTCGCTGCGCCCGCCGAGATACCACAGCGCCTCAGCGAAGTGGTAGATCGGGTTGATCTTCCGCGAGTTGAGGAAGGGGGTCCGAGATCGGGGGTCCGACAGCTGGAAGCTGAGCCCCAGACTCTCCCTGCTCGTGTTGCCACGGGGGGCATTCCTGAACTCGTAGTCCTCACTGACGTGACGCAGGACCTCGATGTAGGCCCGTTCGAACGAAGGGAACATGGGTGGCGCAAGCACGATGCCTCCTTGGGCGTTCGAGCTGCTGGGATGGGTTGAGGTGGAAGGTGGGCCACCCCCGGCCGGTGTGCCTTTCACAGATCGGGGGTGGCGTCTGGGTGAGGCCGACGGCCAGTGACGGCCCCGCCTCAGACCCGCCAACGCGAGCGCCGAGCTTGCTGGTGAACGCATCGGGGCGGGGACATCTGATGGTCTACGGACCGGCCGGCGCAGCCGCGAGGCGGTTGGACAAGGTTTCCGGATTGGCATCCGTCAAAAGAAGCCGTGCAACGACCAGCCCGGCGCATGTTGCGCGAAGGTGCTGAAGCTGCACAGCCGGGAGAGCGCCGCGCAGTCGGCCCGCTGAATCCAGGAACGAGGCACATCGCGCGAGAAGCTGGCTGGCGGCAAGAGCCTCAGGACGGTGGCCGTGCCGATCAGTCACCCTCTGCGCCATGGCATTGCACTCTCTGGCCAGCTCGCCGATGCCGGGATCCTCCTCCACCAGGGCGCCCCACCAGTCGAGTTCGGCCGCCACGTACATCACGGCCCGCGCCCGGCAGAACCTCGGCAGGCCAGTCGTCGTGGTGGGAACGGGCCACTCGTACGCACCTGGCAGGGACTGGGCCCGTAGGCGGACCTCGGCCGCAGCTTCGCGCCGAACTACATCGGCCACGCTGACTCCCGTCCTGGGAGCACGGGCTCCGAACCCGTACCAGGCTGCACGGTGAACACGTAGACCGCCTGGTCGTCCGAGAAAGCCAACGAGTACGACTCCCCCCAGCGAAGCGCGTCCATCGCGATCTCCGGACCATCCTGATCAGTCAGCCAGAGGACCGGCGTGGCGGCGTGATCAGGGTCCAACTGCTCGGTGAGGTGCGTTACGCGCATCTGCATCCAGCGAACGGCCAGCCGAGCGTCAGCCATGGGCTGCGAACCAAAGAGGGTCGGCCGACCAGCACCGTACCCGTAGGCGACCGCGTGGCACCAGAAGGCCGTCCGCGTCCGCTCTGGCGTCCGGAGTCTGGAGGAAGGAGGGCCGAGAGGCAGGCCGCCAGCGGGCGCACTCGCTGGCGGCTTGCTCGCTGGCCGACCTGGAGGTCGGGTTCCGGGCCGCGCCCGCCGACGCCCACCTCCCAGACCCAGCGCCTTCCTCACTAAGCCCTTCACGCGGCCACCTCCGGCCTGCCGCTGCCCGCGGGCAGCAGCACCCTCGCCCACACCGTCTTGCGTCCCTTCGTCGTAGCCACGTCCATGTCGTCCGCCAGGCTCCGGACCAGTAGCAGGCCCCGGCCGTTCTCACCTCGCACGACGAGGTGCCTGGGAGGCAGCAGGTCCGGGCGCGGGTCGCTCACTTCGAGGCGGCAATCACCGTCGACCTCCTGTAGCCGAACCTGGACATCACCCCCCGGCTCGCTGGCGTGTTCGATCGCGTTCGTCACTAGCTCCGAGCAGATGATCAGCAGGTCATCTGCTCTGGAGCCCTGAAGTCCCCAATCGGCCAGCCGGGCCATCACCTGACGACGAGCAAGTCCGACAGAGGCCGGCCACGCGGTAAACGTCATCTCCCAGACCCGAAGACACTGCCGCCTCTGTCTCACGGCCACCATGCGCGTCGCTCCCATCGTCAGGAGCGGCGTGGCGCGCCCCGGCTGGTTCGCTTGCAGGGCCTAAGGGTTGCGGACCGGTGACGGCCGGGCGAGGACACGAAGCGGCCACTCAGCGGCCATTCAGTGGCCCAACGGCCCCCTGACGATGACGTTCCCACCGTGAACTGGCCACTTCCCGTCACGATCCCTCTACCGTGGGAGATCTCACGAGCCATCAGGGGGTCACGATGAGAGCGCCCGGTAACGAGCACCTGTATGCGGCACGGGTGTCCCGGGGATGGTTTTCCCAAGAGAAGGCCGCAGAAGGCATCAGCCTGGCAGGTCAGGACGCACTCAAGGACGAGAGCTTCACGGTCGGTGTCCGGACTTACCGGCGGTGGGAGACCCCCACACCCCCGTGGCCTCGCCCCGACTACGCCACGGCGCTACGCGCCGCATTCAACCGCGGGCCAGAGCACCTGGGCTTCGTGCTTCCAGGAGGTTCCAGCGCCGAGCCGAGTGGACCAACACTCGACTCAGAAGTCATGATCCCGCCTGTGAACCGTCGCGAAGCACTCGCCGCCGGCGCCGCCGCTCTCGGCCTGCCCTGGCTGTCCTCCACCAACTCCGCTCCGACCGGCCACCAAGAATTACGGATCGGCCACGAGGAGATCAACGACCTCCGCGCCACAGCACTCGACCTCGACGCCATCGACCAGCGGTTCGGCGGCGATCGGCTGTGGCGGTCTGCCCGCTCGCACCTTTCGTGGGTTCACCACCTGATAGACCAAGGCTCATACACCGATGCGGTCGGACAGGAGCTCCAGGGTCTCGCTGGCGAACTGACAACGTCTCTGGGCTGGTTCTGCTACGACGCGAACCAGCAGGCCGAGGCACGGGTCTACTTCTCCGAAGCCCTCAACACCGCGATGCTCGCAGGCAACGCGACCCTTGCCACTCGGACGCTCTCGAACATGGCCAGACAAAGCGTCGACCTGGGCAAGCCACGTGAGGCCGTGCGATTCGCTCAGATCGCGCAGGGTCACGCCGCCGAGTGGCAGGCCCCGGCCCGGGTGTCAGCACTGCTGGCCATCCGCGAGGCCCAGGGCTACGCGCACATGGGCAACGAGGTGGCTTGCTCAACCGCCATCAAGCGTGCCTGGAAGCACTTCGGCCGAGGCACCAGTGATCGCGACCCGGACTGGGTGGGTTTCCTCAACGAAGCCGAGCTGACGTGCCTTGAGGGAATGTGCCGCCTGGACCTCGGGCAGCACAAACGGTCGGTACGCCTGCTCGAACGATCTTCCGCGCTCCAGGACATTGAGCACTCGCGGAACCGGGGCATGTGCCTGGCACGCCTGTCCTACGCAGCCGTGCAGGACCGGGATCTCGATCGGACAGTGGCAGCTGCTCAGGAGTCACTGCGCCTCATCCAGGGAGGCATGACTTCGACCAGGAACAGGCAACAACTCGTACTCGTCCGGGACAGCCTCGCCCCGTTCCACAAGAGCCCCGAGGTGCGGCACACCGCAGAACTTCTCACCGCGAACATCGCCTGACTCATGCGAAGGAGAGTTACCCGTGACCGATCTTGAACTGCACCACTACCGGGGTACCGCAGCTAAGGAGGTGCTCGATGAGCTCGTGGCGGTCTACACCGTGGTCTACGACGTTCCCCCATACATCGGCGACCCGTTCTTCTCCGTCGAGTCCTTCGCCGAGCGCCTCCAGGGCGCGCTGGAGATGAACGGCTTCGAGACCGTCACCGCTCGGCTGGCCGGTGAGATGGTGGGCCTCGTGCACGGGGTCACCCTTCCCGCCGACCGGGCGTGGTGGACCAGCCTCGGCGAGGCCAGGCCGGCGGAGGTCCTCGCAGCGGCCGAGGCCGACCAGGTCTTCTGGCTCCGGGAGCTCATGGTCCTCCCCAAGTACACCGGCCAGGGGATCGGCCGACAGCTGCATGACGAGGTGGTCGCCGGCCGCGAAGAACCGTGGACTGCACTGACGTGCATCTTCGACAACGAGCCTGCCCGGAGTGCCTACCCCAGGTGGGGCTACGAGGTGATCGGCGGGCGCATCAAGCACGCTCCTGAATCCCCGGAGTACGACGCCATGATCCTGCGACCTACTCCGAGTCGATAGCAGGCCTCGGCCCGAATGCCCGGCGGCACCGCGGATGAGAGATCGGCCACTCGGCCGCCTCGTCCACGGTGCGCAGCGTCCGGGCCGCCTTATCCGGGTCGGTGTGGGACGTCCAGCCGCAATCGGGCCCGTCGAAGACCTCGACGTACTTGACGCCGCTCTCCCGCGCCTGGTTGAGAGTGCCCGCGTTGTAGGCCACCGCGCTTTTCGCAAGCGTGGCGGCCTCGGCCCAAGCCCGGACCGGCACCCTGGCACCGTTGCGGTAGATGACGTACTCGAGGTGGCTGCTGGCGGCCAGCCGGTCGGCGAGCGCGCGGGCGGCCTGCCTCGCGGTCACGTTCCCGGCCGCGAGAAGGGGGACCTCGCGTCGGGCGGCCGCGCGGGCAGCACGGTATAAGGCATCGGCCATCCGCCCAGTCTCCTGGCTTCGACGCAGGAAGTCGCCGTAGGAGTCGGCGGCCAGTGCCTGAAGGGCGTCACGGTGGATCAGTGTCCAGACAAAGCGGCTACCGGAGACTGAGGCAGCCGCCGTCGCGCCCTGCTCGTACAGGTGCGGCAGCTGGCGGCCGACGAACTGCACCGCTTCGTCGTCCACAGCCCTGTGGAAAGCCTCGATCGCCTGTTTGAACTCCTCCAGAGTTGCCAGGACGTGAGGCGTCCGCCAGTTGTCGGCGAAGGCGGCGATCACAGCGGCTTGGCGGGCGCTGAGGCGCTGCCAGGCGTCCTCCAGGACCGCGGCGACTCGGCGGGCCACCTGGTCAGCCTCGCCGGGCACCAGAGGCGGCCAGTCGTAGGGCACGGCCGCCTACCGAACGCGGCGAGTCGGCACAAGGGCGGCGACGGCCAGGTGCGGCGCTGTGTCACCGTTCACCGCATCGTCCGGGCCGGGGTTGGCCTGAATGCCGGCAAGCTGCCTCTCCAGGCCGGTCAGGTTGCCGGTCTGGTCCATGGTGACCACACCGTCAACCACCAGGCGCAGCGGCTCGGCGAGCAGCCTCGCGCGGCGCTCGGACAGCACCTCCAGGGCGACAGCGCGGGCGCTGCGCAGGCGCTCGTACCGGCCACTGAGTTCGGTCAGGTCGGTGGGGCCGAGCTGGGCGAGCAGCCAGGCCCGAACGGTGTCGTCCACGGGTGTCTCCTGTCGGGTGTGTCTGAAGCCCGGCACCGCAGGGTGCCGGGCCTCGTTGATTCGGGCTACTCGGGGTCGACCCACCGGATAGTGGTGGCTCCGCCGTGCCCGTGGATGGACTCGGCCATTTCCAGGGACGGCCACACGACCGTGGACGGCCGGTCGCCGAGCCACTGCACCACGGCGGTTCCGGCGCTGAAGAGCACGCCCTCGGCTACCAGCCCGGTGCCGGAGACACCGGATACGTCGACCGCTCGGTCCAGGACGAACCTACGCATCGGCGGCAGGCTCCTCATCCGCAGTGCCCGTGCTCTCCCCCTGCTCCTGCTCCCCCAGCGCGCCGCCAGGTTCCCAGGCGTCGGGGTGGGTGATCAGTGCGGCCACCTTGGGCTCGGGTTCATCTCCTGGCTGGAGGGTGATCCGCTCGTGGGTGACCGGGTGGTCGAGGTGGACCGCGGCGGCCAGGCGGGCGCCCATCACAGGACCTTCGCGACGATGTGGGCGTCCGGGGTGTGCAGCACGGGCATGCCGACAGCCGACCCCTTGGTCCAGATCTGCACCGGGTCGTCCTGCACGCCTCGAGTGATGATCACGCCCGGTGCGTCCTCGCGGTCGATCTCCGGGTTGGTGCCGCGCGACAGAACGAGGGCTTCGGCCGTGATGCCGAACTGCATCTGGCCCCATTTCGTGCGGTCCGGCGGCAGGAGGATCCACCGGTCCTCGGGCAGAACCTTGGTCGGGGTTCCGTCGACCCGGACCTGCGCCTTGTAGAAGGTGATCGGCGGGAGCCCGTAGTTGCCTCGGACGGTGTTGACCTGCTGGGGCGTCAGGGTCGCGGTGGGGGTGTTGGAGGGATTCACCGAGCCGTAGTAGGCGGCCCTGTAGCTGTTGTTCTTCGCGAGGAAGCTGAACGCCTTGCGGGAGGTCAGCACCATCTCCGGCTCGGGCGCGCCCAGGTCGTCCAGGTACTGGATCCAAGCGAGCTCGTCGGCGATCGGATCGCTGGTCGGATCGGACCACGGCTTCGGTGCGACCGGCATGTTGCCCGCCGGCACGCCGAAGTCGACCTCCAGCGTCAGTCCGTTCTCACCGGCCAGCGTGAACTTCCCGTCCAGGAGGACATCGCCAGCTGCGAGCTCCAGGCGGGAGCGGATCGCCTCGACGTGCCGCTCGACGTCGTCGTACAGCAGGTTGATCAGCCGGTCCTGGTCTGCGCCGTGAGACTGCTCCAGCAGGATCTGCTCCTGCTCGCCCACCACGAGCTTCTGGCCGAGGGGCGGAAGGAAGCCCTCGCGGGCGTTCTCCCACGCCTGGCGGTCGGCGAACGGCACGGACGCGTCGTAGGCGCGGTACTTCGCGGTGCTGACGTACCGGCCGGAGTTCTTGATCCGCCACTTCACCTCGCGGGAGACCAGCGTCGGGAACACCTGCTGGGTGAGGAGGAAGTCCTGCGGGCTGGGGATGGCGCGGGCGAAGGCGGTCAGGTCGTGAGCCGACACGTCCTTGATGAGGTCCTGGATGGTCATCGGTCAACTCCTCTCAGATGAAGCGGATCTGCGGGCCGGTCACCGAGGCGGTGACCTTGGTGGTGTCGATGCCGCCGGGCACGCGGGCGGCCTTGACCACGCCGTGCCAGAGCAGCGCGGCGGGCACCCTCGGCTGGCCGGGGGCGAACAGGCTCTCGGCGAAGACGAGGCCGGCGAGGTTCTGGGTGCCGTCGGTGGCGGCCGGGTTGAACGGCCCGTACAGGCCGGACGCGGTGATCTTCCCGACGGGCACGCCGGACAGGACGCGGCTGTACGGCTGCGTGGTGTCGGTGGACACCTGGTAGTGGGTGCCTGCGCTGAACTTCGACATATCGAGGGTGATCGTCTCGATGCTGTCGGTGCCGTGCAGGCTCGCGAGCCAGCTGCGGTCAGCCGTGTAGCTGGCCGAGCTGCTGATCGGCTGGATGGTCAAAGCCCCTCCTCGGGACGGAAGACGGAATGGCACGTCTCGCACTCACCAGCCGGTGGTGCCGTCCACGAAGGAGGGGCGTGGTCCCGACGGTCCCGGTAACTGCCGGGTCAGGAGGACGAGTTACTCGGTGACGTAGCCGCGCCGCTTGGCCATGGCCAGTCCGACCGAGCCGGGCGTGGCCGCGCCAGCGCCCCGCGGGGGCGGGCCTCCGGCGGGTGCACCGCCGGGGGCGGGCGGCGCTGCGGCTGGCTGGCCGAACAGCTCCTTGCGGCGCTCCTTCAGTACGGCGACCGCGTCCGACACGGCCTGGTCGTCGGCGTCGTCCGGCAGGCTGATCAGCCGCTCAGCGTCCGCCAGGTCGTCACCGGTGGCGCCCTGCCCGGCGAGGGCAGCGCGCAGCCGAGCAGAGCAAAGAGCGGCCTCGGCTGCCTGCTCGCGCGTCTTCGCGGCGGCAAGCGCCTGGTCGGCAGCCTGCTCCCGTCGCTGGACCTCAGTCAGCGCCGCGTCGTCGGCCGCACGCCGCTCGGAGATGTAGGCACTCAGGGCCTCCGTGTCCGCGAACCCGAGGTCGCCGGCCAGCTTCTTGAGGGCCGCCCTGCCGCCCTGCGACTTCTCGCGCGCGAGCAGCTTGCTCAGCGCCTCCTGCGTCACGGCCGGCGGCTGATCGGTCGGGTCCTGCTCGTTCGACGGGTCGTCAGGCGAGGCACCGAGGATGGGGAAGATCGGGCGTCCATCGCGGCGGTCGCCAACGGGCGCGACAGGCGGCAGGGGGTGGTGGGCCATGCGGACGTCCTCCGAAGCAGCGCCCCCGCGCCAATGGTCAGTGTAACCACGCCCTGCCTCGCCCCGTCTTCCTCTAGTCGAAGAGCTGACCCGGAGCCATGCCCAACAATCACGTGTCGCTGATTGCCTCATACAAGAGCTCAACTAGCACCTCAGGCGTCAGCTGCTTCTGATCTAACCGCCAGACGTGCGGACCCGGATGAATCATGTGGACTCTCTGGGCTTCGAAGGTACCCGGCTCGAAACCGTGCGCACGATCAGTTGGGCCATACGCGTAGGGGGCCATCCCAGTCGCAGTGAAGCGAAGTAGCGACCATCGCAGCCTCTCCCCGATAAGTTCGCAGACGATATTTGCCGCTGGAAGCCGATTTCCGTGAAACGTGGGATATTGGCCTGACTGGGCGACATAGACAGTACCCATGAGAATGAGTGGATCATCAGCCCGCACCTCCCGAGTTAGCGGCCACAGGGCCCCTACTACCAGAGCTCGGCCAAGGTGCAACTTCCACGTGCCCTCCGACATGCTGAACTCCACGTCGGGCACTGCTTCACGCGCCAGTTCTGCGGCATCTTCAAGAAGATGACGAAGATCAGACCGACCCTGTGCAACGTGCTCGTCCTGACGTGCTTGTGCGGCTGACCGCGCGGCACGAGCCGCATCCTCCTGTGAGAACTTCCGCTGCACGTCATACGCAGCCTCTCGCAGCCGCTCTTGTTCTGGAAGTAGCCGTCTCGCACCAGCATCAATTGCCTCAATCACGGCACGCGCATCCTGCGGTCGACCTGTGGGCTCCTTCGAAAGCAGTCTCAAGACCAGCCGACCGATCGCAGCGGGAACACTGTCAGGCAATGGTGGTGGCGCCTCCCGAAGGTGCTCGCGCTTCAGCGCCGCTTCATCCGCTCCACGGAACGGCTGATCACCGGTCAAGACTTCAAATGCCAGAATACCTAACGCGTACAAATCACTTTTCACGGCGGCAGGTTCGCCCAGCCAAAGCTCTGGCGCCTTGTAGGGCGACGTCCCCACGCCAGCCCACGTATACGTACCAGTCGACTCAAGGAGGTCACGAGCGATACCAAAGTCAGCCAGCTTCCATACGCCATCAACTTCCAGCACATTCGCAGGCTTCAAATCTCGATGCACTACCGAGGCTGCGGCCAACTCGACCAGCCCTTGCGCGACCTGGCGAATCGCCTCTATACGCTCCTCAAGATCAAGACTGTCGGCCCGAATCGCTGCGCGCAGGGAACGGGCCGCAAGAGGCATCACCAGGAGCAGGTCTTGATCTACCCTCCCGATGTCAAGCAGGTGAATCAAATGCTCCGAAGGGGTGACGGCGAGCCGCTTGTCGATCTCAACCTCCCGCTCGCGGAGGCGCCGCTCTTCCTCGCTACCCAACACCAGCTTGACCCGCTTCACGGCTACCGCTAGACCATCCGCGCTGGCACCGCAGAATACCTCCCCAAACCCGCCGGGATCCCCGATCTGCGCCCTTGGATCGTACGACCACTGCGCGCCGCTCAGACCTTGGAATGAGACCATGACTCAAGAGTCCCAAGATTTCCGACGGCTCGCGCCCTGGGCCCGTGATCACGGGAAGCCGCTACTCAGCCACCTCAGCATAGAGCGGCAGCCTTGGAATCTCCGGGCTAGGCTTGGGAAGCCCGAGGTAGTCCCGAACCAGGCCGTTGTCACCCGTAGCGTCAGCCAGCCTGGCCGCAGCGTCGAATGACCGGGCTTGGATGCGCCGCACCTCTTCGGCGGCATCCTCGATTGGGTACCCGGCGTCCATCAGCACCCGCACGCCGGTCTCCAGCGGGTGCACCCCGGCTGTGATGCCTGCACCACCTTCTCCAGTGCGGCAGCGTGGTCTGTCACCGTATGCGGTCCTATCTCACCCATGGCCCTACCAGTGCCGAGTTGCCGTCGACGCCACAAAGAGGGCTACTGGAGAAGTCGGCGGTTTCGACAGAGAAGGATCCTCCCCCAGTGAATTTGACCTAGTCGCCAGAGGAGCTGATTTGGTGCCTGAGCATTTCTTCCAGGTCGACACCGTCCATCCTGAGGAGCACCTGCCATTCTCAATCAAGCACCCCAGGGAATAACCTAGATGCTTCGAAGCCCCCAGAGGATTGCAGCAGCCCTCCTCCAATTTAGAAGCTCAGGCCGTGGACACACGACGCGTCGACCGCCCAGCCCAATGAATTAGGGAAGTGGCTGAGATGACGGACGATATCGAAAAAAATGACCAACATGAGCCTCCTCCAGAGTCGCAACCTGACTCCCCAGCCATCCCGATGAGTTCCAGCCCGGATGGCACCACGGCCCCCGATGAGTCCCCAGGGGCGGGTCAGGTCGAAGAGGTCACTCCGTTGTCTACGATGGAAGAAGCCGGATTCCGCCAGCTACTTGCCGATACAGAATTCCGTGAATTTCTTGCCAGTCTCGCCGGCGCCGGCCGGGCCGCAAGCGACACTCTCCTCACTTGGAGCCAGCGCCGAGACGAGAGCAAGCAGGCTCGCGCCCTAATCGATCGAGGCAGACAGCAAGCCGAAACTGAGTTTGAGCTCAAGCGTCGGGAGCTCGAACAGAAGGCGGATATCGCCAAGGCGGATCAAGAGCGCCAGGCAAGTATAGCTAGGGCAGATCAAGAACACCGGGAAATGATGTTCAATTTGGACCTGAAGCGGGCGGAGTTTGAGGCTAGGATCAAGTATACCGACAACCGAACACGTGGCATCGTGCTTTACTTGGTCGTCGCAGCCCTTGTCCTAATGCCGGTCTACGCCATGAGTACAGCTGGGGTATCTCCTCAGGAATTCGCTCAGTATATCGCACCCATAACCGGCATTGCGGGAACAGTACTTGGGTATTGGTTCGGCCGGCAAAGATGATCGGACTAGTACTCCAGCGGTATGTCACCATCACCACTGGGTGCTAAGCCCGCCAACCCGGCAGGCAGAATCTACGGCTCAGCCCTACCTGGGCCCGACACCATGGGGATCTCCGTCCCCGCGTCCGGCATGCCTAGGTACCTCCGCACCGCGCCATTGTCGCCAGTAGCGTCGGCGAGCCGGGCCGCAGCGTCAAAGGAGCGGGCCTGGATGCGCGGTACTTCCTCCGCGGCGTCCTCGATTGGGTAGCCGGCGTCCATGAGCATCCGGACGCCGGTCTCCAGGGAGAGCACTCCGGCCTCGGTAGCCTTGACCACCTCGTCCAGTACGGCCGCTCTGTCCGTCGGCGTGTGCGGGCCCCAGGCAATGCGGGCGACAGCAGTCTCGCCACCCGGCCAGCCCTCGGCCTGCCCCGCCTGGAACAGCCGCTGAACGAAGCGAAGCAGCAGCTTGTACTTGTGCTCGCGGGCGAGCCGCATCGACGCAACAAGGGAGTCCAGCGGACCAAGGGCAAGCTGGAGCGTGTAGCCCGACGGCACGTTGGACGGGTCGAGCGTGCCGAGGCCAGCGGCCGTAAGCCTGGACGATGACGCGATACGGTCCATCAAGTGCTCACTGCGTGCACGAAGTTCGGCCAGCTGGGGCGAGGTGTCGAGCGCATCCATCCGGCCGCTCTCGCCGAGCTGCCACACCGCACCGGCGCGCACCTCAACCGGTACTGGGAGGCCCGTCGTACGGTCCCGGGGCAGCTGCGCACCGGCCAGGCCGATGATCGGCGTGCCCGTCGTGGCGCTCGCCGACGCGGCATCTGAGTCCGTAGCCGCCAGCTCGTCCAGCCCCTGGAGAACCTTCCCAAGGATGGACTGACCCCAGCGGTCACCGGCGTGCGGGATGGAGTTGGTCAGGTGGATAACCGGGATGAAGTCGATCCGCAGGTCCAGCCGGTCGAGGACTTGCCCGTCGGGGCGGGTACGAAACCGAGCCTTGGCCCGAGGCAGGTTGTAGACGGACTGGCCGCGCCGCAGATCGTCCAGGTTCCACTCGGCGTCGGTCAGGTAGCAGGTCACCGCCGACAGCCGCTCCTGATCCCACAGGTAGGCACGCACGAGCCGACCGCTCTGGTCGATCATGTCGCCAGCAGCCGGGACCAGATGGCCGCCCGTTCCAGGGTCGGCGGCCTCAATTGGACCGATCTCCCAGGTGATCCGTCGCACCCTGGCCTTCAGGCCCTGCTCTGGTACCTCCGGGAGTTCCCATGCGAGGTGGACACGGGCCGGGAACTCGGTGTCCTCGTCGTCGTCCCACTGCGGGAAGTAGAAGCCTGGGTCGTAGCTGCGCAGCGTCGGCCGCCCCTTGGCAGGCTCCCACGCCAGCACGTACACCGCGTCGCCGCTAAGAACTGCTGTGCGTTCCGCTTGCTGCATGCGAAGGGCCAGTAGCTCGTCCTCCGCCCACTGCCTCAACCGGGCCTGCGCGGCGGCTGCCTCGGCTGCTCCCTGCGGCGGCTGATCGTCTTCCGCGTGCTCGGCGCCAGGTACGACGATGTGCTGCTCGGAGCCAAGCAGGTAGCCAAGCGCGGTGTCCACCAACTTTGCCGCGTCGCCGAGCTCGCGCCGCTCCAGCGCGGAGTCGTCGCCAGCGGCTGCAGTGAGCTGGCCGGCCTGGTTCGAGTCGTAGGCTGCGAGCAGCTTGTATGCGGCGAGCCGACGGAGGTCATCCTCGGGCAGCCAGGCGGCAGCCAGCTCAGGGAAGGCGCCGACACCTGGGCGCCGGGGGTCGTTCATCGCGCCCTTGTAGTTCAGCCAGCTCCAGGCGTCGATCACGAGGGAGTGCAGGCCCACAGTGCTCCTCCAGACAGTCGGCCCCACGCCGGCCAGTAGCTTACGGCTCGCAAGTGCCTCTGTCTGGGTGGAATTGCCCACTCGCTAAGCCCATCGCGGTCCTCCAACGTGCGACTGGATGTGATGCGAGGTGAAGATGGAAATGGTGCGTTGCTGGCTCGCCACGCCGCGACGTGTGGCTCCGCGCTGCTACCGACGAGCAGCGATATCCCTTGGCGTGAGTGGCGGCTCAGCGGAAGGACTTACCCATAGATGGGCACCAGCACCCGGTTCGCGGCGGATCAAGCTTCGAAGAAGGCGGGCACTACGGCTGTTGACATCCTGTCGCCCTCGGGCGACAAGGCCGGCAGCGTTACGCTGCCCGCTGAGATCTTCGACGCCAAGGTCAGCATCCCGCTGATGCACCAGGTCGTCGTCGCTCAGCTCGCTGCCGCCCGCCAGGGCACCCACAAGACCAAGACCCGCAGCGAGGTCCGCGGCGGCGGCAAGAAGCCGTACCGCCAGAAGGGCACCGGCCGCGCCCGTCAGGGCTCGACCCGTGCGCCGCAGTTCGCCGGTGGTGGCGTCGTGCACGGTCCCGTGCCGCGCGACTACTCGCAGCGAACCCCGAAGAAGATGATCGCCGCCGCCCTGCGCGGTGCGCTCACCGACGTGCTCGTCTCCGACGACGTGGTCTTCACCCAGGCTGCTTTCGAGCGTTTCGTGGCGGGTCCCGCCGCGTCCGCCAAGGCTGTGGCCGCTGAGGGCGAGCTCGAAGGGAGCGCCGCCTGATGGCTGCAGAGATCACGAGCAAGACGTTCATGGACCCCCGTGACGTCCTGATCAAGCCGGTCATCTCCGAGAAGAGCTACAGCCTTCTCGACGAGAACAAGTACACGTTCGTCGTGTCGCCGGGTGCCAACAAGACCCAGATCAAGCAGGCCGTCGAGGCGGTCTTCTCGGTCAAGGTCGAGGCTGTCAACACGCTCAACCGTCGGGGCAAGCGCAAGCGGTCCAAGACGGGCTTTGGCAAGCGCATGGACACCAAGCGCGCCATCGTGACGCTGGCCGAGGGTAACCGCATCGACATCTTCGGTGGTCCGGTCTCGGCCGGTCCGTCACCATCCGCCAAGGCTGTTGCCGCTGTGGGCGAGCTCGAGGGGAGAATCGAGATCGAGGAGAGCACCATGCCCGCCACACTCAAGAAACAGTCACTTACTCCTCGAACTACCGCATATTCTTCAAAGAAATCCGACGGCGATTTCGTATCGGTTGGGAGATTTGAGGATTGCTATTCATTCCTATGGTCAACGAGCTACGGCACCGAACTGATCGCGCACATTATCGACCAAACAATTATTGGCGAAGCAAGAGTGCGCCCCAGCTCCGCCATTGTTTTACTTGTCGGGGCCGATGAACACAGGCAGCTAAACCCCGAAACACTACTTGACCTCACCAAAAAGAACCCTGAATCTATCCTATTTGCCCGGCTCAATTTCCCCCGGCTGGCAATCACCTGGGAAACCTCAAGGCACCTAGAGGGCGGGGGCAGGATTCCGAGCCAACTGGGGATAATTGCAGAAGCATTTGATGCGTCGAGCCTAAAGAGCCTTTTATTTCGCACAGGCACCAAGGCAATTTCACAGTTTGCCGAGCTAATTACCGATGACGCCGCAAAACTGCTGCAACGATTCCCTCGCGTAAGACTGCTGAACACTGAGGGTTGGTTCACATGACGGTAACTGCAAAGTCGTCGAAGCTCTATGAAGTTCAGACCGCAACCGAGATCGACTGCAGCGGAACGTCGATGAAAGCCGGGAATACATGCCTGCATCATGTATTCTTGACAAACTACGCCGCAATCGAGGTGGGCGTGACGCTCAGTGCCCTATGTGACGGCGTTGGGCCACTTCACTTTACAGCCGGAAAGCAATGGGGCAAGGGATTGGACATCCCGCCATATGTGGGCAACCGTCCGCCGGTGCACGTTAAGGAGGAGATCAGCCACGGCGGAGCCCCGGCAGCCCCCTCCGGGTATCAAAAGGTCAAGGTTAAAGTTTCTACACCTGCGGCGCAGATATTTAGCGAAATTTATGCAGATCTTATCCTGCGAGTGGAATGTACATGAGCCCGGAGGACACCTCATCATTAGCCGCAGCTGCATCTTTCGCAGCCGGTTTAGCCCTAAACATCAGCGGATCTGTTTGGTCGGGGATAGCAAGCACGCGGGCTTCTGGGTGGGAGCGGCAGCGACTTTCTCAGCTGTCTGACGATGACATCTCAAAACTTCCCGTTAGCCTTCAGCCGCCATCACTCAAGCATCTAGTTGGCTGGGGCATCGATATGGCCACAGCCTTCGGGGTAGTAGTTTCCCCCATCATCGGATTCGCCGTCTCTGCCTTTACCTTCACGTGGCGCTCCGCCTTTGTTTGCAGCTTCTCGCTCATTATCGGCCTGCTGCTATTTCTTTGGGTTTACTTCCGGGGCAACCCCAGCCAATATGAAGCCCAAAAGCAGAAGCGCGGAAAGGATATTATCTTGGTTGTCGGATCTCTCGCTAATCTAGTCGGCGTTGTCTACTTCGCGATCCAGGGTATTTGACCTCTGCTTAACGCCGGCCGGCGAGCCGCTTGTCATCCTGAGAGCGCGGCACCGGCATAGTCGGGTCGAGGAACAGGTCCCACAGCGCCCAGACCATCGAGTCGAGCTGGTCCGGCGAGTCCTCGGTCTCGCCTTGGCCGACGAACGTCGTCATCTGCTCCTCGAGTTCGGCGAACAGCCGGGCGGCACCGACATGGTGGACGCGGGACTGCTCGTAGAGCTGCGCCACCGGGGCGGCTCGGGCTCGCTTGCCTCGGGTGGCGTGAACGATCCGCCAGCTGACGCGCGGGTCGACTTCCTGTAGGAGGGCAGGGAGGTAGTCGCCGCCGTTGTTGGCCTCGATCACGACGCAGTCGGCCTGGTACTCGTGGTACAGCTCGGCGGCACGGCGCATCGCGGCGGTGGGCGTGAACCGGTCCTGCTCGGCGTGCAGGACGTACCCGCGGGGCCGGTTGTCGCCGTAGGCGGTGGTGAGCGGCCAGCCCCGGCCAGCCACGGTGAAGGCGGTGTGGTCGGCGTTCTCGTGGCTCTTGGTGGCCGGGTCCACGGCGACAACGACCCGTTCCATGTCGGGAAGGTTCTCCCTGTGCTGCCGGAACCCTTCGACCTCCAGCATCCAGCCCTGCCACAGCGCGCCTTCGACGTCTTCGAGCAGCTCGCCGGACAGCTCCTGTCGGCCGAGTCGCGTGCCGGCGTACTGCTCGTCCAGCTCTGCTCGGGCGGCCGGGGACAGGTTGGCGTCGTTGTCGCGCATGTGCCCTCGGGTGAGCACGACGCGCGGGGCGTCTCCGCCCTCCTGGTGGCGCTGCTCCTGGCGTCGGCCACGCTCGACCAGGCGCTTGATGTGCGGCAGCGGCTTGGGCGTGGTCGAGATCAGCATCTGCGGGGTGTCCGCCTCGCGCAGGCAGAACCACAGCATGTCGTAGACGTCCTGCGCGGTGTTCCGAGACCAGGCTGCGTACTCGTCGCACCATGCCTTGTCGAACGCCCAGCCGCGCAGGTTGTCCGGCGTCTCCGCGCCGAATCCCCTGATAACGGTGCCGTTGCGCAGTCGGATCGTGGTCTCGCCGAGGCTGGAGTTGTACCGGGCGATGTCCTCGGCCGGGATGATCGCCAGTAGGCCCGACTTCGGGGAGTCGAAGCAGATGTCCCTCACGAGCGTCGCGTTCTTGGCGACCACGGCGATCTGCAGTCCGGGGGTCTTGGCCCACTCCTTCACCGTCTCGGCGGCCGTGCGGGTCTTGCCCCAGCCTCGGCCGGTCAGCAGCATCCAGACCGTCCACGCCCACACCGGAACGCGCTGGGAGTCGCGGGCGTGGTTGTGGAGCCAACCGGCGTGGGGAAGACCATCGCAGTCGGGCCGGTCACATGCCCAGCGACGCCGCGACATGTCGTCGGCGCGAACCAGGGCTGCAACTTCGGCTTGCAACTGTTGGAGGCTCATCACCGACGGGTTGGCGAAGGCCTCGACTCCTCGACGACGGGACCAGCCGGTCCGCCCACCGGTGGGCTTCCGGGGGCGGGGGCTCATGGGGTGTCCTCCTCCGTGGTGATGCGGCGCTCGAGTTCGCGGCGCAGCTGGTCCATGCGGGCGCGGCGCTCCTCGTCGGTGAGCTCGGCGACATCGAGGGCTTCGGTGTCGGGGTCGTCCGGCAGCCAGGCTGGTTCCTCTCCGACGGCACGGCGTTCGATGTCGGCGGCCACCTGGAAGTAGCGCAGGAGGTCGCTGGGTGACAGCTCGCTGGGGCTGAGGGTCTGGAGGCGGGCGACGGCCTTGGAGAGGAACGCCTGCGCGAGGCGGGCGTGCCGGCGGGCCAGGTCGCGGCGAGCCTGGCGCTGCTCGGCGAGGAAGACGCGGTCCTGCTCGCGGTCCCATGAGGTGGCTCGGAGCACCCAGGCGTACGAGCGTGACCAGCGGTCCATGAGGCTGCCGGACTTACCCAACTCCCGCGCTACTTTCGCTGTACTCCGCGCGGGCCCCATGTCGCGATATTTGGCGAACGCCTCGAACGCCTGGGCCGACTCGCCTTCCTGCCGCTCCCAGGGCTCGGCCGTGTTCGCGGCCACCGCTCACCTCCTGGTCGCTCTACTGGGGTTCGGCTGCGCCGGGGTCGGCGGCGAGGATGTCGAGGGCTCGCCATGGCTCGGCTTCGGGCACGCTGCCGTCCTTGACGAGGCGGTTGATCGCGCGGCGTAGCGCGGCGGCGGTCTCCACCGGCAGGTCACGGACTCCGAGGACGCTCTCGACAGGTGCGGTGCCGCCCCGCGTCGGCTCCCCCGTGGTGGCGTCGAACCAGCCGTCGGCCAGCTCTGCCAGGTGGCGTTCGAACACGGCGAGGATGACGCCGAGGGCGGTCGCGCTGTTGCCGATCTTGTAGGCGGCGCGGGAGGTCTCCAGGGCGTCGAGCATCGGCTCGTACTGGGTGAGGCCGGCCAGCCAGCGGGCGTCGGCGCTGGCTGTTGAGCGGGCCGCGTCGAAGGCGGCTTCGGCGCGCTCCAGCTCATCGGGCAGGAACATGATCTGGACACTCGCGAAGTCCAGGTTCGCTTCGCCGAGCCCCGTGACGTCCACCTTCTCCAGGAGGTCGAGCGCCTTGTCGTCCAGGCCGGTGTACTGCCGCCACTCGACGGACTCCAGCTCGTCGTACAGCTCCTTGAGGATCGCCGGGTCGTCCTGGCCGGTGATCGCGTTGTGGGACAGCTGTAGGGCGATCTGGCGCTGCCTGGGCAACGGCTCGGTGATCTCCAACCAGCCGATCGTTCGCAGGTCGGCTTCGATGCTCGCGAGCGTGCGGTGGTTGCCGGACAGGACGATTCGTCGCCCGCTGGTGGCGTCGTTCCACACGAGCGGGGTGGAGGTGAGGCAGCCGTCCCTCTTGATGTTCTCGACCAGCTGCCGGAACTGCTCGTGCGGCATGAAGCGGGCGTTGATGTCGAGAAGGGTCAGCTCTCGGGGGTCGCCCTCGACGTAGGTGGGCGGGGTGAGATGGTCCGTCACGGCGCGGTCTCCGGGGTGTTGGTGGTGGGGGTGCCCCACTTCTTGGTCCAGGTGGCGAAGGCGGTGGCGAGGTCGTGGCCGCCCATCGGGCCCTGGTATTGGAGTTGGAACTTCCAGGCGTCGTCGGTCGCGGGGCTGCGCTTGGTGAGCTTGAGGAGACCGCGGTACTTCATAGACACGGGGTTGTTGCTGAACGCGGTGGTGGCGACGGCGCGGACCCGGCGGGAGAAGGCGCGCTGGCACAGGAGCTGTGCTTCCTGGCTGGTGGCGGCTAGGACGATCAGCTTGGACAGACGGGGGTAGCTGGTGGGTGCCACGGCAAAGTCCGAGAGAAGGTAGACCTCGTCGGGCGTGTAGCTGCTGGGCGACATCGCGAACACGCCGATGACTCGGCCGCCGGCCTTGACCGCGACCGCGAGGTTCGCGGCGCCTGGAGCGATGTGAGGGTTGAGGTACCGGGACCGGAGCGCGTTGAACTGACCCGGCTTGAGGAGTGAGAGGGTCAGGGGGCTTTCGATCTGCTCGCCCTGACGAAGGCGGGGGACTGTGACCGGCTCGATCGGCTGGCGGGGAGCGACGATCCGGGTCCGGGCCTTCGAGGCATAGACGTAGAACGGTGCAGCGCGAGGAGTCGCCTTGATGACTCCCCGCAGGTGTGGGCGCAGCTCCTCGACGTCGTGGTTGGACGCGGTGAGCCAGTACGGCCGGTCGGTGATGGCGCCGAGCACGCTCACCACGTCGTCGTCGGACAGGGGCGCGTACTCGGGGGCATCCCAGTCGAAGTGGGTGTTGAGCGGCTCGTACAGCTTTTCGTAGCCTCCGCCGTAGAAGGGAGGGAAGCTGCACACGGGGGCGTCGCTGGGGACCGTCTGGAGCCAGGACCGGACGTCTTCGGCCTGGTAGGAGGCAAGTTGGAGTTCGGTGCGAGACAGCTTCTCGATGGTCTCGGTGTGCTTGGTCTCCCATTGGTCGCGGTAGGAACGCACGACGCGCTGATGCCAGAGGCCGTCGCGGTCAACGGACGCGAGGAAGCGTGTGCCGAGCATGAGGGTTGCGACGGTGCCCACGCCATCGTCCATGGACTCTGCGAGCCACCCGAGCTGGTCGTGGGACTCCTCGCGCAGTCGGATGCCGGCGGGCTGGCCGGTGAGCCATCGTCCGATCGCAGTGGTGTAGATGGACACGTCGGACGAGTGGAGCGCGAAGCCCATGCTCGCCAGCGACCGTTCGATGGTGAAGTTGCCGCAGCAGGGGATGTAGACCGGCCCCTGCGGCCACTGCTGCGCGGTCTCGCGGACGATGGAGCGCATCGGGCCGGGGATGGTGCCCTGGAACATGCCGAGCCTCCTGGGTGGGTGGACGTGAAAGCGCCCGGTCCGGGAGGGCGGGTCCGGACCGGGCGCTGTGCTGGAACCTAGCACACTTCATCGATTCAACATCGAAGCGTGCAACCTATCTTCAAGCAGCCTCAGGGGCTACTTCAGGGAGCGGCATGGTCCCGAACCGATCCACGTCGGAGGCGACCAGGAACGACTCCTGCCGCGCCGCCACCTCGGGCTCGTAGCCGAAGTCCTCGGGCGTCATCCGCAGCCAGTTCGGCTGCTCGCTCACAGGAGCGTCCCCTGCTCGTACGGGCTCGGCCCGGCCATCGGGCCCAGTTCCCTTACCGGGTCGCCGGTGGTCTCGCTCCACCAGTCGGCGAAGATCCGGCGGTGGCACCACAGCTCCGGCTTGGCGAGGTCTTCGAAGCACAGGAGCACCAGGCGGTGATCGCCGGCCTGCTGGGCGATGCCCCCAAGGCGTTCGGCGATCTGGCCAGCACCCAGCCTGGTGAGGTCCGCCCGGTAGGCCGCCGCGAACGCGGGCCGAGGGCTGTTGAAGTACGCCGCTGCCGGAGCCAGCTCCGGCACGGTGTGAGTGAGCTGGTAGGGGAGCTTGAACCTCGGCGCCCCCCTGGTGATCCGCACTGGAGTCCCCTGAACGGGGCGGAACATCTGGAACCGCGCGGTGAACAATGTCAGCATCTCGCCGACCCTTCCTTTCTGGCCCGTGGGAGGTGGAGTCCCGCCGCCATATGGGCGGCCGACTCAATCAGCCATCCCACACATGCAATATTCGCCAGCGAGTCCTGCGGGAATTCCCTGGCATTTTCGAACCGTCACAGCCGGGGAGGGCGGGCGGCCAGCAGCCGCCCGCCCTCCCGATGTCACGCCTTGACCGGCTCAGCGGGCTTGGCGGGCGCCTTGGTGCCAGGCGCCTGCGGCTTCGGGGCCGGAGCTGCCAGCTTGCGGACCCGAGGCGCCACGGACTTGGGAGCGTTGGCCCTGGCCGCAGCCTGCGCGGGGGCCTCAGGCTCCTGCTTGGCGATGTCGGCCGCAGTGGCCTTACGGGCCGTCGCCGCCACCGTCTCCCTGGCTTCGGCGAGACCGTTCGCCTGGCGCAGGATCCGGCGCGCGAGGGTGGCCCGGTTGACCAGCCTGTCGATCTCGCGCACGTACCGGCCGAGCTCGGTCCCGAGGATCGTCGCCAGGTCCTCCGGCTTGTGCTTGGTCAGCTCCTCCAGGAGGGGCAGGATCGCCTCGACCCTGGTGAGCTTGTCCGCCGCCTTCGCCTTCTCCTTCTTCCTCTTCTCCTGATCCTCGACCGACGGGGCCTCCTCGGTGATCAGCGAGGTCTGCTGCTCGGCCATGCGCAGCCCCTGGGCAAAGTTGGCTGCGTCGGCCTCGCTGTCGAAGTCGCCGCGCACGTAACGGTTGGCGACGATGATCTGGTGCTGCGGGCTGCACTGGGCGATGTGCCACGCCAGGTTGGGCTTGATCTTCTTCTCGTCCACCATCGTGGCGACCTCGGGGCGCAGGGTGAGCAGGCCGAGCCGCCACTTGATGTGGGTCTCGCTCTTCCCGAACTTGTCCGCGATCTTCTTGGCGTCCCAGCCGAGGGCAGCCAGGTCGGCGTACGCACCGGCCTCCTCCAGGATGGTCATGTCCGCGCGCACCACGTTCTCGGTGATGGCGAGGATGTACGCCTCCTGGTCGTCCATGTTCTCGATGACCCGCGCAGGAACGGAGGTCAGGCCCGCATCCTGGGCGGCGCGCCAGCGGCGCTCGCCCATGACGAGCATGTAGGGAGCCCCCTGCCCCTCGACCGGGCGGACGGCGACGGCCTGCAGAACGCCGACCTGCTTGATCGACTGGACCAGCTCCTGGTGCTTCTCCGCGTCGAAGAACTTGCGCGGCTGCTCGGGGTTCGCAGTGATCTGGTCGAGCTCGATCTGCTTGAACATTTTCTGCCCTTTCCGCCAGCCCCGGACTTTCCGGTGGCTTTCAATTTCTTGATACTTATATCTTAATCGCATTCACCTCTAATGCAAATAATTGCCTCGAATTAATTCGGGAATTCAATTGCCGTAAATTCCGGCGGCTTTCGACATTCGCCAACCTCGGCGTGCCGGCGATACGCCTCAGCTGCGCCGACGACGACACAGCAGCAGGCCGGGCACACCCGGCTCCAGGGCTCGGGCGGCCGAGGAAAGGCCGGGCGGGGGTAGTCAGCGACCACCAGTCGACCTCCTTCGGCGGCAGAGTGCGGCATCCAGCGCAGCCCGGTGAGCCTCAGCGTCAGGGTCCGGACCCGGGAGGTCCGTCACTTGGGGACGGGATGCCGGCGGGGGGCCAGCAGGGTGCGCCTCGGCGAGCAGCCGGGACAGGGGGCCGTATCGCTCGGCGATCAGACGGGAGTACAAGTCAAAGTCGGCAGTTTCAGCCGGTGAAGCAACCACGGCGCCCCTCGCGCGTCTACCTAGACGAAGGCCCGCCCCGCGAACGAGTCGGGGGCGGGCCTGGTTCGGACACAGCGGCAGATCTCAAGCCGACCCGCGATTTCGCGGTGACTCCTCGCGGGCGGGGCGCGGGGGGTCGACCGCCCGCGAGGAGAGCTTGGTGATGCTTGGCGCTGCACGTGCTGGGTGCGGGACTCCTGCGGCTGCAGTGCCCGATCAGCCCAATGAAGCTAACACAACGGGATCAACCGTGTCACCTATCTTTGTTGGCGCGGAAAGCGCCTACGGCGCCTCGACGCGCTCCTCACTGTCGACTTCGCCCACGACTGCGATCGCGAGCGCCGCCAGGACCTGCTCCGCCTGTTTGCGGACTCCCACGCCGCCACACCCCCCACGCCGAAGCACGTTCGGCGGCTCGGCTGCGAGCGCAGTGATGCGCCCGGCGTCCAACTCGACCACGAGACAACCTCCCCCTGATCGCCGGCGCCCCCGCACGGACACCGGCAGCATTCAGCGCGGCGCGGACCTCACGATCCCGCCACACGTCCCTCCCGGAAGTAAGGATCTTGCGCCCCGCGTGATTTAAGTGTCAAGTAGATCCCATAAGGTTGTCGTACAGGGACGATCGGGCGCCAAAGGGGGACAGAGGCGCGCCGCTCATGGGCAATGGGGCCAGTGTGGGGGACGGATCATGACAGGTGCTCAAACGCCGGAGGGGGATGGGCCGACACTCGCCGGCAAGCTCCAACTGCTGCTGAGGCTTCGCCGGGAACCCGACGGCCACATCCCGAGCGCACGGGACATCTCGAACCGGTCGACCGCTCCCGGCTACCTGCGCCCCGCGATCTCACACACGCAGGTCAACGACCTGATAAACGGCAAGAACACCAACCCCACGTCGGCTACGCTCACCGCACTTGCCAGGGCGTTCGAGGCTCCGGCTGCCTACCTGCTGCCCGGCTGCAAAGACCTGCCGGCGCTCGAGGTCTTCGAGAGCCAGCCCTTGGCACGGACCGCGGTCCGGTTGATGCAGGACCTCGAAGTAGAGGACATCACTGAAGTCATAGAAACGGTGAAGGCGATCCGGCGCAGGCGCGGCCTGGCCGACTCCGTAGCCGAGATCCCGGTACCGCCTGCCGGTGTCGATCAACCACGCCAAGGCCGGCCTCGGCGCCGGCTTAGCTTCGCTGAGGCCGCACAGAGGGCGGCCGAGGACCTGGAAGGATTGTGAACCCCCGTGGACGGGCTCATCTTCGGCGTCTGCTCCCTGGCGACAGCGATCGGGGCGGCGATCTGCTTTCGCTATGCCTACCGACTGCGTGACCAGCCCACCTACCGGGTGGCTCGGTGGTCGCGAGCCTTGGCGGTCGTCGTGTGCTTCATCGGATCGCTGACCGCCGTCCCTGTGGTTGCCGACGTCTTCAACAGGGCCACGGGGGTGGGAAACGGGGCAAAGTTGGTGGCGCACCTGTGCGCCGTCCTGTTCTGCGCATGCCTTCAAATCATGATCGTCGACTGGATGTACGAGAAGCCGTACGTCTCCAGCGGGGTGTGGGCTCGCGTCGTGCTCGTGGCCAGCGTCGTCACCGCGCTGACGTTCCAGTTCAGGACAGCGAACGATCCTGGCCTCCCGTTCACCACGGACAGTGCTCACAACCTGCCCATCGTGGCGTACCTGCTGACCTACCTTGGCTTCCTTGCCATCGCGGGCCTGGAGATCTCCGTACTGTCAGCGGGGATGGCCGTCCACTCGTGGCGTGACCGCCAGATGGCGGCAGTCGGACTGACCCTGGTCGCACTCGGCGGAGCGTCCTGCGTCGCCTACAGCATCAGCAAGGGCGGATACCTGATCGCCGTTCAGGTATCTCACCCTTGGGCACTGGGGACTGAGCAGGCTGTCTCGTCGCCCCTGGCCGGCGTCGGTGTCCTCTTCGTCGTGATCGGACTCTGCGTCACCATCGCGGGCAGCCGCCGAGCCGTCGTACGCCGCTGACACCGGAACTGCCCGGCGCTCACTCTGCGCGCCGGGCGGCTTCCTGGTCCCATTGCCGCCACCTCAGGGCGACCCTGTCGCCGTCCACGGTCCGCGACCCCCTACCGGCGGGGTAGAGCGCCACCCTCTCCAACATCGCGCCAACCAGGGCCTTCTGCGACCGCAAGGGCGCGTGACCCCACCAGCGAATCAGGTCGGGCACCTCGGCCCGGGGCAGCAAGGCGAGCTGCTCGATGAAGGTCAGGCGGCTGGAGTCCCGCCGGATCTGTGCATCCAGCTCCTGTTCAGCAGCCCTCAACTGGCGCAGAAGCTCATTGTTGGCCGCCTCGACCTGGGCGACCGGCCCCTCGGCATCGGGAGCGGTTCTGCGTGCGACCTGCTCCGACTGCCCGTAGCGCGTCGAGAGCAGTCGACGGGCCTTCTTGTTCTCGGCGAGCCGCCTCCGCAAGGGCTTGGCCTCCGCCTCGATGCTTTCTCGGGCCGACTCAACTACGGCCCGCACCTCCGGCTTCATGAGCTCCGCGAGAACGTGCTCAGCCACGTACGCCTCACCGAGGTCCGCGTTGAGCCGCACCTTGCCGCAACCTCCTGGGTGCTGCCGAGTGCTGGGCATGCAGCGATACCCGCGCGCCCCACTGTTGGACGGTGAGGCGCCAATCGGCATTCCGCACAGTCCGCAGACGGAATCGGCGGACAGTTCGCCGGTAAGGAGGTAGTCCCTGTCGTCGGAGCGTCCTTCGGCTGGCCGCTTCGAAGCGTTCAGCCGCTCCAGATCCTCGAACACCTCGCGCGTGATTGCGCCCAGACCGCCGGTCTCAACCAGCGTGCCGTCATCCTCCCGCACCAGTCCTGCGACGGCCGGGTTGGCCAAGATCTCCGCAAGACGTGCTGGCCGCCAGAGCTTCCCCATCGTCGTCAGGTGCCCTTCGGCGGCCATCCAGTCCGTGATGGCCGGGTAGGGCTGTTCTGCGAGGCGGCGACTGGCTGCAACGCGCAGCACAGCCGCCTCCTGCTCGACCAGGCGCGTCCGCGCCGCGTCGGCGAATCCGTACATCCTCGGCATGTCTGCCCTTCCACGCCCCGTTGCCGACCCCGGCAGGACAACCCTTGCTAGACAAAGTTAGGTGACACTATTGCAATGGGGCAAACGAAGGAAGAGGACAAACCGTGACGGTTCACGACGTTCAGGCCGGTGAATCTTGCGTGTGCACCTCAACACCGAGCACCCGCCGCAGCGAAGCTGTCGGCACCTTGTAGGTCTCTCCGAGGGTGAGCAGCCTCACCGGGAACTGCCCCAACTTGATCAACTCGTACGCCTTGTTGACGCCGATACCTAGTGCGCGCGCCGCCGTCGGCACGCTTACCGCCGTGGGCAAAGCGAGCAGTTCTTCCTCGCTCATGCCCTGCGATGTGGCCCTCGACTGTCCAGCGTTCGTCGCGCTGATGTCAGCCATCACATACCGCCGTTGTCTCCCCCACGCCAGCGTCCTCGCAGCATACAGACGTGTCTTACAGCCCGCACAGCATTGTGAGGGTCAGTGATCAAGAGACGCAACGCGGGCCATCTCAAGGGCTGGCGGGCGAACGGGTGACGTAAGGGGACACTGCGGGTGTTCGAGGAGAAGACCTACAAGCGATGCGCCTGCCGGGGGCCGATGGTGCACAAGAGCGGGCCCAACAAGGGCAAGCCGGTCCTCCTCCCAGACGGGACACAGAAGATCGGGTATCTGGAGACCAGCTGCCCACAGCTCAAGAAGCGGACGCACGGCAGCTGGACCTATGCCATCGAGCTACCTGCGAAACCGGGGGAAAAGCGGCAGCGCGCGAAGGAGGGCGGCTTCGCCACCCAGAAAGAGGCCGCCGACAAGTGCGCCGAAGTCTGGGCACAGGCCCAGGTCGGCGTCGACGTGCTGTCCAAGGAGACCTTCGGCGAGTACATGGACCGCTGGATCGACGGCAAGTCAGACCTCGCGCGGAGCACTGTCGACCCGTACACACGGCACATTCGCCTCTACATCAAGCCCTCGATGGGACACGTGCTGCGGAAGGACATACGCAAGCATCACCTCGACGCCATGTTCGGCTGGATCAACGACGAGAACGAGCAGCGAGCCGTGCACCGAGCCCTCGTCGAGGCCCTCGCAGAGGACTGCGAAGCCAAGCGCCGTGCCTGGCACGCAGCACCGAAACACGAACGTGCCGAGGTCCGACAGGTGTGGCACGAAGCCAGGGACCAGTTGAAGACAGAACGGCGACAGCTCAAGCGGATCACCGACATCCCCACCCAGCACAAGATCAAGGCCACCCTGTCGTCCGCGATGAACGACGCGGTCGCCGCGCTCGAAATGACTCGCAACTGGGCCGCTCTTGTCACCCTCCCGAGCATCAAGCCGCCCCGACCCATCGTGTGGACGCCGCAGCGCGTCGCGCGCTGGCGCGAGACCGGAGAAGTCCCCAGCCCGGTAATGATCTGGACTCCCCAGCTCGCCGGCCAGTTCCTCGACAGGTACGTAGATGACGCCCTCTTCGATCTCTGGCACTTCAAGGCGTTCAGGGGACCTCGCCGCGGAGAGTGCTGCGCCCTACCCTGGAGCGAAGTCGACCTCGACAACCTGTCCGTGACGATTAGCCAGCAGGTCGTCTCCGTCGCTTACAAGGTCTACGGCGAAGACCCGAAGGCCGACAGCGAGCGGACCATCTCCATCGACCAGGAGAACGCAGCTCTGTTCCGGCTCCGCAAGCTTCGCCAAGCGGCCGACAAGGCTCGCTGCCTCGCCGCCGGGAAGGCGTGGATCGACAGTGGCCTCGTCTTCACGAAAGAGGACGGCGAGGGCTACCACCCGGACTACCTGACCGCGCGGTTCAAGCGGCTGGTGGAGAAGGCTGACCTGCCGCCGACCCGCCTGCATGACCTTCGTCACCTCGCGGCATCCCTGGCACGGCTTGCTGGCGTCGACATGAAGGGCATCCAGGTACAGCTCGGCCACTCGTCCTTCCAGATCACGGCCGACACTTACACCAGCGTCCTGCCCCAGCTGGAACAAGCCGCAGCAGAGGCCACCCTCGCAACCGTCCCGCGCACCACGCGGATCACCGAAGCCGCTGGGAACGAACTCGTCGCGGCGTAGTACTTTGCGCAGACACGCCGAAGGGCCCGCAGGTAGCTACCTGCGGGCCCTCATCGTTCCCAGCACGCCTAGCACACTGGGCCACAGAGGCCTTCGTCAAAACGATGTTCCCAGCATGTTCCCAGACGGGTGAAACCCGGCGTGGCGAAGAGGCTCCGCGTCGCCTTGTGGGCTACTGTTCTCGTCAGTAATGCAGGCGTTTCCGCAGGTCAGAGGCGATATATCTGATGATCTGCTGAGACTTGCCGAGGTGGGGCGGGTGGGACTCGAACCCACGACCAAGGGATTATGAGTCCCCTGCTCTAACCGGCTGAGCTACCGCCCCGGTTCGCCGCGCAGCCGGGCCGACCCGGCCGGTGCAGCAGCAGACGGCCCCTCAGGGCCGTCCCCGGCAGCATAGCCGGTCGATCAGCTCCGGTGCGCGCCGGGGGCGCATCCGAGGAGGCCGGCGAGCCCCTCTCCCCGTCCGGGCCAGCCGCTGTGGCGGTGCCCGACACCTCCGGGTGAGGCTGGAAGCCCGATGGACCCGGCGGTCGAGTTCCAGGGCGGTGACGGTGCGCGGACGGAGCAGGTGGGTGATCACGGCGGCGGCCCTCGCCCTGACGGCGGCGACCGGCTGCGGATCCTCTTCGGGTACGTCGACCGGCAGCCCCACCACCAGCCGGAGCTCCCCCGCCCACGGCTGGACCAAGGACCGCATCCTCGCCGCGGTCGCCAAGCACGTCGGCACCACCCGTACCGCCAAGCCCACCGTCCTCAACGGCCTGGTCGGCGCGGTCTTCACCCACAACTCGGACGGCGACCACTTCTGCACCGCCAGCGTCGTCGACAGCGCCGGGCAGAATCTGATCATCACCGCCGCGCACTGCGTCTACGACCCGTTGACGGGCCAGCACGGCGATCTGGTGTTCGTCCCCGGCTACCGCAACGGCGAGACGCCGAGCGGCGTCTGGCCGCTCGTCTCGATCACCGTCGACCAGAGCTGGAAGGACCACGGCAACCAGGACATGGACGTCGCCTTCGCGATCGTCCAGCGGCAGAACGGCCGGCAGGTCCAGCAGGTGCTCGGCGCGAACAAGCTCGGCACCGGCAAGGGGTACCAGCTGCCGGTGAAGGTGACGGGCTACCCGAGCAGCGGCGAGGTCCCGATCACCTGCAGCAACCGGACCACCGAGCAGAGCCCCACCCAGCTGCGCATCGACTGCCCCGACTACACCGGCGGCACCAGCGGCAGCCCGTGGATCACCGACTTCGACCCGAGCACCCGCACGGGCACCGTGGTCGGCGTGATCGGCGGCTACCAGCAGGGCGGGGACACCGCGGACACCTCGTACAGCAGCTACTTCGGTGACCAGGTCCAGGCGCTCTACGACCGGGCCACAGGTTGAGCCCCGTCCGACAAGATCGGCCGGGCAGGGCCTGGCGCACCCGGCGTCCCGCCTGGTAGATCTTGGTTCCGGGCCCGCCCTGCGGAGGCGGCACTGCGGGAGAAGAGAGACCACCGGATGGCACGCGTACGGCACCTCGGCGCTCTGGCCGCTGCGCTGCTGGCCGTCTCACCGCTCGCCGTCACGGCCTGCGCACCCGGCTCCGGGCAGGCGGACAACACGCCGTCCTCCCGCCCCGCTCCGCCCGACGGCAGGAGCGACCGGATCGGCGCGCTCTTCGTGGGCGCCCTCGACGGCCCCCGGGCCTGCACCGCCAGCATCGTCGACAGCCCGCGCCGCAATCTGCTGGTGACCGCCGCCCACTGCGTCTACACCTCCACCCTCGGCCGGCTGGACAACCTGGTGTTCGCCCCGGGCTTCCGCGACGGCCGGGCCCCGTACGGCAGTTGGCCGCTCACCTCGATCACCGTCGACCCCCGCTGGACGGAGAGCGAGGACCCCGAGTACGACGTCGCCTTCCTCACCGTCGACGCGGTGGAGGGCCGGCAGATCGAGGACGTGCTCGGCGGCAACCCGCTCGGCACCGACCAGGGCTTCGGCCTGCCGGTCTCCGTCACCGGCTACCCGAACGAGAGTCAGGTACCGATCACCTGTGCCGGCCGGACCAGCCAGTTCAGCGCCACCCAGGAGCGCTTCGACTGCCTCGGCTACACCAACGGCACCAGCGGCAGCCCCTGGCTCACCGGGACGGGCAAGGTGGTGGGCGTGATCGGCGGCTACCAGCAGGGCGGGGACACCGACCGGACCTCGTACAGCATCACCTTCGACGGCCGGGTCACCGAGCTGTACCGGAAGGCCACCGCCTAGGGCCGGCGGGCCCGGAAAACACGAAGGCCCTCCGGCGACCGGAGGGCCTTCGCTCTGCGCTACTCACCTGAACTGCCGGTGAAGCTCCCCCAATTGGACTCGAACCAATAACCTGCCGATTAACAGTCGGCTGCTCTGCCAATTGAGCTATGGGGGATCGCTCACGCGGTGCAGGACGGGCCTTACCAGCCTGTCCGCGCTCCCGCATTTGGACTCGAACCAAAAACCTGCCGGTTAACAGCCGGCTGCTCTGCCAATTGAGCTATGCGGGATTGAGCTTCCGCCTGGGCCCCGGATCCTCCCGGGCCTTCGGCGCTCGCTGCGGGACATACATTAGCGCACTCAGGGGGGTGGTCCGCCAATCGCTTTCCCCTTCCCCGTCCCTCCGGCCCGACCCCCGACCCTCTCGGCGCGCCCGGCGCGCGACGGCCGGGGCGGGCGGGGATGCTGGTGGCACGGCGGGGCACGGCCGGCCCGGACCCGCCACCGCCCGGGCGGTTCACCGCCGGGCAGGACGGGTAGGGCAACGCGGTGGAGACCGCAAGGAAGGGTGGAAGCCGAGCATGTGGAAGCTGACCTTGATCGTGGGAGTCGGGATCGGGTACGTCCTGGGCGCCCGGGCCGGCCGGCAGCGCTACGAGCAGATCGCCAAGACCGCCCGCCAGATCGCCGAGAACCCCCGGGTGCAGGACGCCGCCGGCAAGGCCAAGCACCAGGCGGGCGCGGTGGCCGGAAAGGCCGCGGGCGCGGTGGCCGACAAGGTCGGCGACAAGCTGCCGAACGCGCTGACCGACCGGGTCTCGTACTTCAACCGCCAGCACGCCGAGGACGACAGTTGGGGCACGGTCCGTCCGTGACCCCGGCGGGCCGGCCGGGACGCGGGGAGTACTCACCAGTACCGAGTGGGCAACACTTGTGTCGCCCGGCTCCATCCCGGCCACCCGCTGAGGCATGATCTCGATATGGCCATCGTCGCGGGCATCGACAGCTCGACCACTCGCACCAGGATCGTCGCGTGCGACGCCGACACCGGCGCCGTGCTGCGCGACGGCAAGGCACCCCATCCGCTGCCCGAGGGCGCCGACGGCCGGACCACCGAGGTCGACCCGCAGGCCTGGCTGCACTCGCTCGGCGACGCGGCCACCGGCGGCCTGCTGGAGGGCGTCCGGGCGATCGGCGTCTCCGCCCAGCAGCACGGTCTGATCGGGCTGGACGCGGGCGGGGTCCTGGTCCGCCCGGCGCTGCTGTGGAACGACCCGCGCTCGGCGGGCGCCGCCGCCGCCCTGATCGACGCGCTCGGCGGCCCGGAGCCGTGGGTCCAGGCGATCGGCTCCGTCCCCGCCCCGACGTACACCATCGCCAAGCTGCGCTGGCTGGCCGAGTACGAGCCCGCCTCGGCGAAGCGGATCGCCGAGGTGCTGCTGCCGCACGACTGGCTGGTCTGGCAGCTGCTCGGCCACCCCAAGCGCCGGACCACCGACCGCGGCGACGCCTCCGGCACGGGCTACTGGTCGCCGGTCACCGGCGAGTACCGCCAGGACCTGGTGAAGCTCGCGCTCGGCCACGAGCTGCGGCTTCCGGACGTGCTCGGCCCCTCCGAGCCCGCCGGGCACACCCCCGAGGGCCTGCTGATCTCCGCCGGTACCGGTGACAACATGGCGGCCGCGCTGGGCCTCGGGCTCGGCCCCGGCGACGCGGTGGTCTCGATCGGCGGCAACGGCACCATCTTCGCGGTGCACGACCAGGCCGTGGTCGACACCTCCGGCGCCATCTCCTCGTTCGCCGACGCGACCGGCCACCACCTCCCGATGGTCGGCACCCTCAACGCCGCCCAGGTGCTGCGCTCGATGGCCGGCCTGCTGGGCTGCGACCTGGCCGGGCTGAGCGAGCTGGCCCTCCAGTCCTCCCCCGGCGCGTACGGGCTGGTGCTGCTCCCGTACCTGGACGGCGAGCGGACGCCCAAGCTGCCGCACGCGGCGGGCACCCTGACGGGCCTGCGGGCCGAGTCGATGGCCCCTCAGCACCTCGCGAGGGCCGCCGTCGAGGGCATGCTCTGCAATGTCGCGGACGCCCTGGACGTGCTGCGCACCAAGGGCGTCACGGTGCGCCGGGTCTTCCTGCTGGGCGCGGCCGGGCGGCTGCCCGCCGTACGGGAGATCGCGCCGCTGCTGTTCGGCCTCCCCGTGGTGATACCGCCGGCCGGCGACTACGCCTCGCGTGGTGCGGCCCGGCAGGCCGCCTGGGCGCTGGCCGGCACCGCCGAGCCGCCGCAGTGGGAGCTGCCCGAGGCCGTGACCATCACCCCCGACCAGGAGCACGACCTCGCCGTCGGCAAGGCGGTGCGCCAGCAGTTCGCCACCGTACGGGAGCAGGTGCACCCGGAGACCAAGGCCTGAACGGCGCTCTGGGAATGCGTCACCGGGCGACCGGTGGCAGCGTGGGACATCCGTGAGGTGAGCGAAGGGATGTCCGGACATGGCGCTGCATCAGGGAACGGGCGGGGACCGCCGGCTGGCTCTCAATCCGCTGCTGGCAGCTGCGGAGGCGATGGCCCTGGCCCCGCCGGTGCACCGGCTCGCGGACGGCCCGATCCTGGCCACCACCGCGTACCGGCTGATCCACGACGAGCTCATGCTGGACGGCAACGCCAAGCTCAACCTGGCCACCTTCGTCACCACCTCGATGGAGGAGGAGGCCGACCGGCTGATGGCCGAGTGCTTCGACAAGAACATGATCGACAAGGACGAGTACCCGCAGACGGCCGAACTGGAGCGGCGCTGCGTGTCGATGCTCGCCGACCTCTGGCACGTCCCCGATCCGGAATCGGCGGTGGGCTGCTCGACCACCGGGTCCAGCGAGGCGTGCATGCTGGCCGGGCTCGCGCTCAAGCGGCGCTGGATGCGGCGCAACCCCGAGCGGTACGCGGCGGGCGCCCGCCCCAACCTGGTGATGGGCGTGAACGTGCAGGTCTGCTGGGACAAGTTCTGCAACTTCTGGGAGGTCGAGCCGAGGCTGGCGCCGATGGAGGGCGAGCGCTTCCACCTGGGCGCCGAGCAGGCGGTGGCCCTCTGCGACGAGAACACCATCGGCGTGGTCGGGATCCTCGGCTCGACCTTCGACGGCTCCTACGAGCCGATCGCGGAGATCTGTGCGGCCCTGGACGAGCTGCAGCAGCGCACGGGCCTCGACGTGCCGGTGCACGTCGACGGGGCGTCAGGGGCGATGGTTGCGCCCTTCATCGACCCCGACCTGCTCTGGGACTTCCGGCTGCCCCGGGTCTCCTCGATCAACACCTCCGGCCACAAGTTCGGTCTCTTGTTACGTAAACGGGGGCCATGAACGTCCGTCGGCCCCTATCGTGACTGACCATGGGAAACGTGATCCCCCTCCCCCGGTCCGAGGCGCTCTCGCAGCTGCGCGCAGCTCTGTACGGCCGCGCCTCACACGATCCGAAGAAGCAGGGAAGGTCCATCAGGGACCAGTTCACCGTCGGGGAGCTGGAGTGCGAGGACCGCGGCTGGACGATCCACGACTACTACGAGGACCGCGACCTCTCGGCCTCCCGGAAGGCCCGAAAGGTCCGGAAAAACTTCGAACGGCTGGTCGCCGACATGGAGGCCGGCCTGATCGACGTGGTCGTGTATGCCGAGCGCTCGCGGGTGTCCCGCACGCTGGAGGTCTCGGTCAAGCTGCGTGACGTCTGCGAGCGCACGGGCGTGCTGCTGTGCTACGACGGGCGCATCTACGACATGCGGGTGCCGTCCGACCGCAAGGAGTTCACCCGCGACGCCCTCCAGTCCGAGGAGGAAGCCGAGGCGATCATCGCCCGCGCCGACCGGACTGCGCGGCTCAATGCGAAGCGCGGGCGCCCTCACGGAATCGTGCCATTCGGGTACAAGCGCCGCTACGACCCCGATGACGGCCACCTCGTGGGGCAGGAGGAGCACCCGGACCACGCGGACGTCGTGAGGACCGCCTTCGACATGATCGACCAGGGCAAGAGTCTCAGAGCGACGCTGCGGTACGTGCAGACGTTCCGGCCCACGATGACGCGCGCTGGCCTGCGCGTGATCCTGACGAACCGGTCCTACCTCGGCATCCGGACGAACCGCGGCTCGGAGTACAAGGCTGTCTGGCCCCGGATCGTCGACGAGACCGTGTTTCACCGGGTTCAGCTGCTCCTCGGGGATCCGGATCGGAACACGAACCGAGATGGCGGGACCTCTCACATGCTCTCGGGCATCGCTCTGTGCGCACTGTGCCGGGCCGATCCCAGTGCGAAGATCAACAAGCTTCGTTACGTGAACGGTCGACAGCAGCGAGATCGCGTGGTGAACGGCCGCACGGTGAAGGGGACTCTGCTCAAGCCGACCTACACCTGCGAGTACCGGGGGGATGTCTCCATCAGCCAGGAGGCCCTGGATGCCTACGTCGAGGAGGCGGTGCTGAACTGGCTGTCGTCCCCGGACGCGGCGCTGGTGTTTCGAAGGACAGTGGTACAGGCGACCATCGCGGCGGAGCGCACCAAGATCGCGGCGATGCGCACTCAGCTGGAAGAGGCCCGGGCGCAGGCAACGCAGTTCAGCCCGGCCACGGGAATGCCGCTGCTCTCGGTCGCGTCGCTGGCGACATTGGAGCAGAACCTTCACCCGCTGATCGTGGCGGCCGAGAACCGGCTCAACGCCCAGCTGTCGGTCGGTGATCCTCTGATCGACGGCTTGATCGGGCACCCGATGGAAGTCCTTGATCTGATGTGGAATGCCGAGCTGGACACGGAGCAGCGGCGGCACGTCATCCAGCGTTGCGTGAGGGTTGAGCTACGTAAGGCGCAGAAGGCGGGCCGTTATCAGCTGGGTCTCACCGGGAGAGTGGGGCTGATCTTCAAGGGGCAGCCGGGGTTTGAGGAGTGGCCGAAGGCTCCCGCCCTGGAGCTGGTTGAAGCGGCGACCGAGTAGGGCGTCAGCGGCGCCGGGTGGCGATGGAGATCACGTCGGCGTCGGCGTCGGGTCGCTCGTCCGTGGGTGTGCCCAGCTGGTTGAGGAGGACGGCCTTCACGCCGTCCTCGAAGGCGTCGGCTTTGGCGATGGCCAGCTCGTGCTGGTGCTGGCCGTTGAGGGCGGCGATCTGGCTGACGAGCTTCTCCTCCATGTTGACGCGCATGCGCTCGCGTTGGCTGGTGAGCGTGAGGAAGGCGGCTTCGTACTGGCGTCGCGAGTTGTCGAGGGCGTTCCGGGCGTCCTGGAGTTGGGCGTCGTCGGCAGTGGCCATGGCGCGGTGGCGCAGGTGAAGGACGGCGGCGCCCAGGATGGCTCCGGCGGCGACAGGGGCGGGATAGAGGAGTGCGGCGGCGAGCAGTGCAGTTGCTGCTACGGCCAGTCCTGCGCGGTAGTTCACGTGCGCTCTCCTCATCCGTGTGCGGTGCTGCCCCCCTCTTCCGGCTCGCCGGGGTTTTGCTGGGCGAGCAGGCGTACGCGGTCGAGGGTTTCTCGAATGTACTCGCGTCCGGCTGCGGTTGTGACGCCCCATTGGTTTGCGAGTGCATCAGCAGTGATGGGCTGTGATGCTACTGGGCTTTCTGGCATATGCGCGACTGCTTCCGGTGGAATGGTGCCGGATTCAACGAGCATCTCCAGGTATGGGCGCTGGAGGGCGGTGGAGAGCGGCCAGAGCAGGGCGGGGCGGGGGATGCGCTCGCCCTTGAGGAGGCGGGTGAGCGTTCCGGTGTCCATCTGGGAGTCGCGCGCGAGGCGCGCGGGCTCGCCCCACTCGTCGAGTCGGTAGCCGGCCGCGGGGGCATGTCGGCGCACGTAGGCGGCGAGGGCTTGGGGTCCTGTGTCCATGTGCTGGGCACCATCCATAGCTCGGAAGGGTAGCGCCGGGGAACGCTGCTGTCAGCTGACAACAGTACTGCTCAGGCCAGTGATCCGCGTGTACACATCCAGCTGGTTCTGATGTCCCAGTGGTCTACCCGTTCACCTGCGGAAACTCGCGCAGCAAATCTGCTGTCAAAGCGCAGCACTCTGGGCTATGGTTGCTGTCAGGCAGCAGCAACCCCAGTGGCAAAGCCCGGGAGGTGAACTATGCCCAACTTCGACAACGCCTTCTTCGACAAGACCGCGAAGGAGGCCGGCGATTCGAGCACGAGCCTCATCGCCGCTCGTACCGGCCTCGACAGAGGCCACGTCAGCCGCCTGCTTAAGGGTGACACCGAGCCGACGCTGAAGACAGTCAAGCGCATCGCCGACGCCTACGGCCTCCCCCTGGACGACTTCGTCTGCGAGCGGCAGGCCGCATGACCCGCGAGGAGCGGCTGCGCATCCTCGGAGCCGCGACAGTGGCCGAAATTCACCGGCAGGTAGCAGCCGTGCCGCCGCCGCCCCCCGAACTCATCGACGTCCTGCGCCCCGTGCTGGCCCCGGCCATGGAACGCGCGATGGCCACCAGTCGCGAAGCGACACCACTCGCGGCGTAGAGCCCGGTGGGCCGCCCCTGGCTTGCGACCCGAGGGACGGCCCCGACCCACCGATCATCCAGTCAGAAGGAGGCGGGCCTTGAAGCCCCAGCCTACCCATGGCAGTGCGCAACTCGAACAGGCCCTCGCGCTGGTGGAACTGCTCCGCGACTACGAGCTGCCGCCCGTGAGTTGGACCCTGGCGAGCACCTCGGCCGCGCTCACCGGCGCCATCGCGACGGACAATGCGCGCCCCACGCTCGCCGCGTACGCCGCAGCCCTGAACGGCAGGCCGCTGTCCCCGGACCTGTTCACGGCCGCCGACGGCAAGCAGCGCGTGGCCCAGTGTCTGGTCGTCGCGTGGCGTGGCGTGCAGGTCAACCTGATCGCGACTTCCGACCTCAGCGCGTACCCGGAGCTGATGGACGCGGCCGCAGACGTCGCCGGCCACAGCCCGGTCCGTGAGGCGGTCGCCGCATGAGCCACAACGCCGAGCTGTGGTGGATCTCCGCCGCGCTGCTCCTGGGCCTGTGCGCTGTCGCCGCCGTGGTCCTGGAGATCCGTGAGCGGCGCGCCGCCGCGAAGCAGCGCGCCGAGGCGGCGCTCTGGAAGCGGCACGGCTACTCCCTTCCCCGCCAGAAGAACGGGAGCAGCCGGTGACGGACCCCAAGCACGCACACGACACCGACCGGGGGCGGTACTACACCGACCCGGCCGGTGGCCCGGACCTGGTGAGCGTGACAAACGTGCTCGGCACCTCGGTCGCCAAGGCCGCGCTGATGCCCTGGGCGGTAAAGCTGACGGTCAACTGGATGCTGGAGAACCGCGTGGAGATCGTGCGCCGCGCGGTGGTCGACCGGGAGGGGCTGACTGCTGACCTGAAGCGTGTGCACCGTGATGTCCGCGAGCACGCTGCGGATCTCGGCACGCGGGTCCATGCCCGGGCGCAGGCCCGTGTCCTGGGTGCGCCGTTCGCTGCCGATCTGGAGGTCGAGCCGTACGGGCGTCAGCTCGACAAGTGGTTCGCCGAGTGGGGTGTCGACTTCGAACGCGATGTCGTCGCCACGGAGATCACGTGCGTGCACCGCAGGCTCGGGTACGCGGGCACCGCCGACCTGATGATCTGGCTGCCGACCGGGCCGGGCGGCCGCCGCGAGCTGTGGCTCATCGACTACAAGACGTCGGCGACGCGGCCCGCGAAGTCGGTGTACCCGGAGTTCGCGCAGCAACTCGCCGCGCTTCGGTTCTGCGAGCACGTGCTCCTCCCGGACGACACGGACGCGCCGGTGCCGCCGATCGAGCGGACAGGGGTGCTGAACCTGCGGCGCCGTTCCCGTGCCCTGGTCGAGATGCCGGGCGACCGCGAAGCGCACCGTGCTTTCCGGGGCGCTCTGATCAACGCGCATTGGCATCACGCTGCGCCGTACTCGTACCCCGTCGTTACGCCGCCCGTGACGGGTGAGCCTGAACTCGCGAAGGCGGCCTGAGATGGGTGCGCGTATCTCCAATGTCCAGCGGGAGGCCCGTGAGCTGGGCAGGCTCCGCACCGGCTGGAGTGTCCCGCACAAGGACCCGGGCAAGAGGCCGGTGCCGGTGAAGTCCGAGACGTGGGTGCTCACCTCCCATGCCCGGCACTACCTCGACGAGGCCGCAGAGGTGTGGGGCGGGACGGTCGAGCCGTGGCAGCCGCAGGGCAGCGGCCCAGAGCAGTACAGGGTCGTCACCGAGCGGCGGTCCATTGATGCGCTGCTGCCTCCGGGCGATCCGCTGTCGCAGTACAACGAGATGTGGAACGCGGGCGGTTGTCTGCGCCGCTGTGACGGTGAGACGGAGCAGCTGACCCGCAAGTCGTGCCTGTGCGCGCGGCAGTTCGGTCCCGACTGGCACCTGCAGCCCAAGGGCGTTGTGTGTTCGGTGACTTCGCGGCTGCGGGTGGTCCTCCCGGACATGCCGGACATGGGTACGTGGCGTGCTGAGACCCACAGTTTCTACGCCGCCAGTGAGTGGGGCGGCACTGTCGACATGGTGCTGTCGGGCACGGGCGGCCGGGGTCTGATTCCGGTGACGCTGCGGATCGAGCAGCGCAAGCGGGTCGCGAACGGGCAGACGAAGAACTTCCCCGTCGTTGCGGTGGAGCTGCGGGGTGTGACCCCGCGTCAGGCCCTGACCGGGCCGCTGCCGACAGCTGTCGCCCTGGACCCGTCGGCTGCTCCTCGCCTGGCCCTTGAGGCGGCTCGCACTGACTGGGTGGCCGAGGCGGCGTGCGCGCTGACGATCGACGATCTGCAGGACACCTGGCGCAGGGCGTTCCGGGCGGGCGAGCTGACCGATGCCCTGGCAGCGCTGCTGAAGGCCCGATGCGAAGAGGTCGAGGCGGAGTCCGTGCGGCCCGCTCGGCGCACTGCCGAGCCGCAGCCGGTCCCGGATGAGGACGGTGCGATCGACGCCGAGGTCATCGAGGAGATCGACGACCCGGGCTGGCCCGACGACCCCGATGCGACCGGATGAGTACCACCCCTGACATGGCCGCTCCTGCTGTTCCGCCCCTCCCGGACAAGGACCCGAGATGAGCACCATCGAATCCCCCCGCCCCTACCAGAAGCACAGGCCCCACGCGGCGGCCTGCCGCGCAGAGCCCGAGGTCTGGCACCCGGTGCGGACCTACCCGACGCTGGCCACGGCGAAGACCGTCGCCTCGAACATCCGCACCGGGAAGCTGCCCGCCTACCTGCCGCGTGGCTCGTTCGAGGCGGAGATCCGTGGCGGCCGCAACGTCTGGGCGCGGTTCATGGGCGTGCCCGTCGACGAACAGGCCGAGGCGCTGGAGCGGGCCCGGACGGCGGCCGTCGCTCTGGAGCAGGAGAACGCCCGGCTGTGCGCCGTCATCGTCTATCTCCTGACCGGCATGCTCGCCACGCCCGAGCTGACCCTGCCGAGCCGGGGGCTCGACGCCGTCACCGGGCGGGTGGAGCTCACTGAGCGGGACGGCGTCACCCGTATCGAGGTCACCGAGGGGGAGCTGTGACCGCCTTCTGGACGATCCGCAAGGTCGGCTTCGACACGGAGACCACCGGCACGGACGTGGAGCGCGACCGCATCGTCACCGCCGCTCTCGTGTTCACCGGTGGCGGTGTCGAGGACGCCACCGTCACCTACCTCATCAACCCGGGCGTGCCGATCCCGGTGGAGGCGAGCAACGTCCACGGCGTCACCACGGAGATGGCGCTGGCCGGCCAGGACCCGGCGGCCGCACTGTCCGACATCGCGGACAAGCTGGTCGCCGCCGTCGCCTGGGACATGCCGGTCATCGCCTTCAATCTGCCGTTCGACTTCACGATTCTTGACCGCGAGCTGATCCGCCACGGCCTGCCGACCGTCATGTCCAGGGTGGACGGGGCAGCGCTGCGCCTGATCGATCCGCTGGTCATCGACCGGCAGCTGGACCGGTACCGGCGCGGTTCGCGGAAGCTGAAGGACGTCGCCGAGCACTACGGGGTGGCGCCGCAGGAGTGGCACACAGCCGAGGCCGACGCCACGGCCGCCGTGCATGTCGCAGAGGCGCTGTTCGCCCGGTACCCGCAGCTCGGCGCCATGAGCGCGGCCGAGCTGATCGACGCCCAGCAGCTGTGGCACCGGCGCTGGGCGGCCGACTTCCAGACCCACCTGCGGGAGTCCGAGAAGGATCCTGGCGCGGTCATCGACGGCGCCTGGCCGCTGAAGGCCCTCCCTGTGGAGGTCGCCTCGTGAGCGCCCCCAACTCGCGCCTGCGGCTGCAGCTCGACGCGGATGCGCAGATCCGCGCGCGGTCGGTCGACGGTATGCCGCTGGCGCTGATCCTCTGCGGGTCCGGCCTCGACATCGAGCTGGTCCTCCCGCAGCAGGCAGTCTCTGCCGTCGGCCCGATCAACCGCCTGGCGGAGCGCGCCGCCGCCCTGCAGGCCGAGGCGCGGCGACGCGCCAGCGAGCACGGGACGGGGGACCCGCGATGAGGGCCGTCACCGTCACCGCCCCCGGGGTGCGGATCTTCGGGGCCGAGCTGCGCGTTCTGCAGGGCCTCGCCGAGGGCCTGACCCTGGCACAGATCGCGCGACGCCACTGCGTGTCCCCGGAGACCGTCCGGACCCAGGCCGTGACCATGCGGCGGCGACTGAACGCCCGCACCAGCCCGCACGCCGTCGCCCGGGGCTACGAGCTCGGCCTGCTCGATGCCGGTGACCGGAGCGTGCCGGTCGCGGCCGGATCGGAGGCTGCGTGATGGGACGCCACCCGACTCCGCCCGGCCAGCTCTCCCCCGCCGAGCGCCGCGTACTGGCCGCTCTCGCCGACGGGCTGACGCCCGCCGAGGTCGCCGGGGAGCAGCACCTCGCGCGGGAGACCGTCAACGACCATGCGCTGTCCGCCCGCAGGCGGCTCGGCGCGCGCACCACCGTCCAGGCCGTCGCCATCGCCGTACGGCGGGGCCTTCTGGACGACCGACCCGCCACCCTCCACGCCGCCTGATCGGAGCCCTCCGTGTTGTTCACCAAGCAGAACCGCATCAAGCGCCTGCAGGCGCGCTGCGCCCGGCTCGAAGGCCAGCTCAGTAAGGCCGTCGAGGAGCGTGACAGTGCCCGGTGGCTCGTCACGCACCGGGCGATGAGCGCGAGCATGGCGGACGCCTGGTCGGCGGAGGCCGTTGATCACGCCGTCCGGATCGGCAGGCTCGCCCGGGGTGCGGCCCGCTACCTCGGTGAGATCGGCCGGCTGCGGCGCCTCGTTGCCGAGCAGGACGAGGTGCTGTCGGACCCGCGGTTTGCCGCCGACCGGGCGATCCGCCCGGCGGTGCCCACTCCGGAAACGGAGCGCCTGCGGCGGGAGCTGCGGCAGGCGAACGCCCTCGTGGAGTCGCAGCAGGAGCAGATCCTGCGGTACCAGAGCGCCTCGGAGGCCACCGACCTGATGCTCGCCGAGGCGCGGGCGGCCCTGGACCTCGCGAACGAGAAGCTCGCACAGCAGTCCCCGGCGGTGGCCGCGTGAACGCCCCGGCGCTGACGGGCCTCGCGCTTGTCCTGGCCGCCGTGTGCATCGTCCTGCCGGCGGTGCGTGCGGTGCGGCGGGCGAAGCGGATGCGCCCGGTCCCGGCCGGCCAATGGCTGTACGCCCAGCGGTTCGCGCCCTGCGCGGGTCCCTGCGGCGGGGAGCAGCCCCACCACCAGCACCGCGACGGGTCCGTGACCTGCCAGCAGTGCTCGACCACCAGCCTCTGGAGCCCGGTGTGAACCTCAACATCTTCCTGCGTGGCCGTGGCCGCAGACGTGCCGCCGACCGGATCCCCGCCCTGACCGTCGAGCGGGACGCCGCCCGGCAGGCCTGCGCTGTGCTGCGGATCCGGCTCGCGGCGGCCGATGACCTGATCACCGATCAGTACCGGAATCTGATGGACGTCCGTCTGGACAACGCGCAGTTGCGGGTGGAACGCCGTCGCCTCGCCGACGAGGTCGCCGAGCTGCAGGGCCGCCTGGACGCGGCGCTTGCGGACACCATCGAGATCCCGTTCATCAAGGTGATCCACGTGCCCGCCGAGAGCCACCCCGGTGGCTGGGGTGCGGCCGACGCTCCGCAGCTGGCGCTGGCCGGGGGTGCGCGATGAAGACGACTCCGCCGCGCGGCTACTCGCTGATGCAGCACCGGGTGACGGGTGCGCTGCTGCGGGCCGCCGAGGAGCAGGACATGCCGTTGACGGTGCGCCAGGTGGAGATCCTCGCGTCCGCCGCCGTGAAGGCGGCGCGGGTCGAGCTCGGCCCGGACCGGCCTCGCCGGGCATGCGCCTACGGGGTGAGTGACCAGCAGCGGCGGATCCTGATCGGGGTCGCGAACGGGCTCTCCACCAAGCAGCTCGCCGAGCGGCTGAATGTCACCGAGAACACCCTCAAGGTGCATATCCGGCTCCTGAATGAGCGCATCGGGGCGTCGGACCGGGCGAGCGCCGTGGCCATCGGATTCAAGCTCGGGCTGATCGGTATCGACGACATCGTCACCGAGCTGCACGCTCACGGGGAGGCGGCGTGAGCAGCAGCCCTCTGCCGCCGTGCGGTACGTATGCCCGCGCGGTGGGCCGCCCCTCCGGGAACGTCCCCGGCTGCCACTGCGACGCGTGCAACGTGGCGCGCCGCCGCTACAACGCGCGGCGGTACTACGCCCAGGCGTCGGGCCGCTCCTACACCGTGCCCGCCGGCCCGGTGCAGGAGCGCCTCCTGGTTCTCTTCGACAGTGGCGCTAGCTGGGCGCGTCTGCAGGAGGTGACTGGGTGCAGCCACGCCACGCTCTCACGCCTGCGCAACGGCCATTACCGGCGTGTCCACCGCAAGACCGCCGAGCGGATCGCGGCCGTGCGCATTGTCGACGTCGTCGCACCCCAGCAGTCCGTGCCCGCGCTCGGCACGATCCGCCGCGCGCGGGCTCTGGTGGCCGCCGGGCACACGCTGAAGCTCATCGCCGCGACGGCACCCTGTGATCCGTCGCTGATGCGGCAGATCGTCACCGGGAACATGGTGACGCTCTCCCGCCGCACGGCGGACCGCGTCGCGGCCGCCTACACGGCCCTGTCCGCGGTGCCCGGCACGTCGGTGCGGTCGCTGCGGCGCGCCGAGCGGGAGGGCTGGCCGCACCCGTCGCAGCTGCTCGACGACGACCTCGACGCCCCGCCTGCCACCGGTACCCAGGGCGTCGACCCGGTCGTCGCCCTTCGCCTCGTGCAGGACAAGCCGGCGGCGGTCGACGGTTTCCGCTTCGACCTCGCGCGGATCCTCGTCGAGGAGCACCGCCTCACTGTCGGGGCGGCCGCCGAGAAGGTCGGGGTCTCCGAGCGCACGGTTCTCCGCTGGAAGAAGAAGTGGCGGGCAGCGGCGTGATCGTGAACTCACAGTCCCTGGAGCACGTGCGGGCGCTCCTCGCGGCGGGCCGTTCGAACCGGGCCATCGCCCGCGAGCTCGGCATCAACGCCAAGCGGGTGGCCACGGTCCGGGCCGGCATGGGCCTGCCGTCGACACGGGGGCGTTTCCCCGCCGGGCTCTCACTCGTGGAGAGCTGGCGCGTAAGGACCGTGCCGGGCGCCGGCGGGCACCTGATGTGGGACGGCGCGACGACCAAGCAGGGCAGCCCGGTCATGCGGTACCGGCGCGACACCTACACCGCTCACCGGATCGCGTTCAAGGTCCGCACCGGGCACTGGCCGGACGGCACCGCGAAAGCCGAATGCGGTGTGCGGCTGTGCGTCGAACCGAGCCACGTCGACGACACCGCGACCCGCAACCGCGACCGCAAGGCCCTCGCGGCCGTCCTCGGCAGGAACCCGCGCGTGACGCACTGCCGGCGCGGACACGACCTGGCGGTCCACGCCAGCTACCGGGAGGACGGCATCCGTTGGTGCCGCGCGTGCAAGCGCGTCAAACGCGCGGCCAGCGCGGCCTCCCCAGCCGCCGTCATCCCGTCCGCCTGAACCGCCCCCGTACGTCCGAGAGGCACCGCCGTGACCACTGAAACACCACACCCGGGCCCCGCCCTGGTGCACGGCCGTCTCTCGACGTACACCGTGCGCCGCTGCCGCTGCCGCGAGTGCACCACCGCGGCCGCCCGCTGGAAGGCCAACAAGCGGCGGCAGGTCGCATACGGGCGCTGGCAGCCGCTCGTCGACGCCCAGCCCGTCCGGGAGCACCTGCGGCAGCTGCTGGCCTCTGGTCTGACCCGGGCCTGGATCAGCCGCCAGTCCGCCGTGCCGGGGCAGGTGGTGCGGAACCTGACCGTCGGCAACGGCCGCGGCGCTCCGACGCGGCGCGTGCGGCCTGCAACCGCCGAGGCGCTGCTCGCGGTCCGGCTCCCCGCCGCCGGGCCGCCCGCGAGCCGCAAGTCGGTCCCGGCCACGGCGAGCCGCCGCAAGGTGCAGGCCCTCGCGAGCCTCGGCTTCCCCATCTCGGTCATCGCCCACGCAGCGGGCCTCTCCGTGAGCGGCCTCTACCTGCTGCTCCGCAACCCGGAGCGGCAGGTTGCGGCGTCGACGGCCGAGCGGATCGCCGAAGCCTACGACCGGCTGTGGGATGCCCGCCCGGCCGATCTGGCGGTGCGCGCGGTCGACTCCCGCCGCATCCAGCGCATCGCCCGGGCGAACCGCTGGGCGCCGCCGCTTGCCTGGGACGAGGACCGCATCGGTGACCCGGAGGCGCTGCCCGACTGGACGGGCAGATGTGGCAGCGCCGGCGGCTACTACGACCACACGCAGCTCGGCACACCGACCTGCCAGCCGTGCCGTGACGCGGTGCGGGCCGCCGCCACGGACCGAAAGCTCCGGCGGCGCGCCCGCGCCGCCGGCTGACCCTCCGAAACAGAGGAACAGCCCATGGGCATCTTCGCCCGTCGCAACACCAGCACCCCCTCCAGCACCACGCCGGTCACCGCCGACACCGTCGCCGAGCACGCACCCGACCTCGTCAGCCTCGTCAAGACCGCCGGGGTCAGCCTCACCAAGCGCGGGCTGGGCAGCGAACGCGCCGCCGTGTACCTGGTCCTCGACCACTCCGGGTCGATGCAGTGGTACTACGACCAGGGCACCGTCCAGAACCTCGCCGAGCAGGCCCTCGGCCTGGCCGTCAACCTCGACGACGACGGCACCGTCCCCGTCGTGTTCTTCAACGACACCGCCTACAAGCCGCAGGACGCCCGCATCGGCGCGCACCACGGCATCATCGACGCGCTGCGCAGGTCCGGCAACGTCAAGTGGGGCGGCACCAGGTACGCGCCGGCCATGCGACGCGTCATCGACGCGCACCGCGGACAGGCCACCCCCGCGTTCGTGATCTTCCAGACCGACGGCGCCTGCTCCGACCAGGACGAGACCGCCGAGCTGCTCCACGAATCCGCCGCCATGCCGATCTTCTGGCAGTTCGTCGGGTTCGGCAGCCAGGACTCCATCGAGTTCACGTTCCTGCGCACCCTCAACCAGCTCAGGGGGCGGGTCGTCGACAACGCCGGGTTCTGCGCGGCCGGCCCCGACCCGCGCCAACTCACAGACGCCGACCTGTACGACCGGCTCCTCGACGAGTACCCGCAGTGGCTCGCCGCTGCCCGGACCGCCGGGATCGTCCAGTGAAGCGCTCCCTGCAGCAGCACACGGCAACCCGGCAGTGCCCCCACCGCTGGTGCCGGCCGCTCCACGCCGTCATCACCACGCTCGGCGCCGTCATGTTCCTGGTGCTCGCCTTCCACCAGCTGTCCACCCTGCTGTTCTTTATCGCGACGGCCCTCGTGGCCATCGCGGTGGTCGGCATCATCACCCGCCGCTCTCTCGCGGACACGGCGGCCGACGACCTGCGGCCCGTCATCCCGCTGCACGTGCGGCCGCTCTGGGCGAACCTGTCCGTTGCCCTGGACCTGCCGGTCGTCGTGATGGGCCCTCTCGCTGTGCTCGCCCTCCTGGTCGCGCCCGCGAACAGCCTCGAACTGCAGATCATGCCCGACGCCCTGCAGACCGCCATCGTCGCCATCGCGTTCACCGTGTGCCGTGAGATCGCGCACTGGCTGGCCACGCGACCGGCCCGACCGGGGCGGGTCCTCGCCCCCTCAGCCCCCTGAGCCCTGCCGCCCGGCCGCGACACGGCCGAGCCCCAACCCCGAAAGGCCTTCATGGCCAAGTCCCTGTCCGCGGGCGCGCGTCTCCTCGCGTTCGCCACCGAGATCCCGCCCGCCGCCTACGTCCTCATCACCGGCCACGCCCCCGCCTGGATCCGCATCTGGTTCGGCCTCTGGCTGGGGATCTGGCTGCTGTCCACCGTTGCCACTGCCGCCGACGCGATGGCCAAGCAGTGACCGGCGACCACCCGGGTCACCACCCAGACCGGGCGCACGCCCTCCCGCACTGAACCGGTGTCACGCGTGACAGACGCGTGACATGCCCTGTGACAGCGATGTGACGTCACAAAACGGCCCTCCAACAGAACCCGTGTCACGCGTGACAGACCCCGTCACGTCACGCGTGACACCCCCTGCGGCAACCCCGAGGACACTGCATGAAGCCCCCCGGCCTGTACGTCCCCCTGGACGTCAACTACGTCACGGACGAAGGCATCCGGCGGGCCGGCCCCGCCGCCGAACTCCTCTACATCCGGGCACTCGCCTACTCCAAGCGCACACAGAGTGAGGGCCTCCTCCCCGACTACGACATGCCCGTGATCAGCGTCGGCCTGCCGCAGGTCCGCGAATCCATTGCCTCCCTCGTCGAGTGGGAACTGTGGACCCCCGTCGAAGGCGGCTGGCAGATCCGCAGCTGGCAGCGGTGGAACGAGACACAGAAGGAAGCCGCAGACAAGCGGCAGCGCGCAGCGGACCGCCAGCGCCGCAGCCGCGAACGCCGCGCCCGCACACCACCCGCCGACAACACCGACAGTGACAACCCCTCCGGTGACGACAGCAGCAGCAGTGACAAGCCGCCCCCAGCGGACGGCCGTCACGCCGATGTCACGCGTGACTCACGTGTGACTCACACCAATGTCACACCCCTAAAGAGAAGAGAAGAGAAGAGAAGAGAAACAGGTACCTCTCTTGTGCAACACGACCCGTTGAAGCCACCTGCAACGCGCACGAAGGGAACAGCCGACCTCGACTTCGACCGGTTCTGGGCCGCGTACCCGCGCCGCAAGGCAAAGCTCGACGCCACCAAGGCATGGAAGGCCGCCCTGAAGCGCGGCGCCACCGCCGAGCAGCTCATCGAAGCCGCGACCCAGTACGCCGCCTACCGCGCCGGATGCGACCCGCAGTTCACGAAGCTCCCCGCGACGTGGCTCAACAAGGGCGCCTACGACGACGAACCCGACCCGGCCCCCGCCCAGCAGCCGTACGCCCGCACCGGCACCGACGACGACGACCTGTTCCACCGCGCCATGCAACGCGCCAACGCCGCCACCCAGGAGGTGACCCGCCCGTGACCCCCCAGGAGACCGTCCAACTCGCCCGCTACGTCAAAGCACTCTGCCCCCAGCAACGCTTCGACGAATACACCCCCAACGCCTGGCACGACCTCCTCGGCCGCTACCAGCTCACCGACGCCCGCCAAGCCGCCGCCGCAGTCGCCAGCCGCCAAGCCTTCGTCGCACCCTCCGAAATCATCACCGAGATCCGGCGGATCCGCGCCGCACGCATCGAAGCCGCCAACGTCCTCTACGACGGCGACCCCACCGAAAGCCCCATCGACTCCGTCACCAACCGACGCGAACTCCTCCGCGCAGCAGGCGACGGCCGCCTCGGCACCCGCACCACCCAACAAGCACTCCCCACCGACCGACGCCCCCTCGAACTCGAAGCCGGACCCCTCGGACGACTCCAGATGGCCCTCGCCGCCATCGGCACCACACCACCCCGCGCCATCCCCGGCGTCGCCAACGCCCTCGCCGTCCCCTGCCCCAAATGCAAAGCACACCCCGGCCGGCCCTGCACCAGCGGACGCTCCGACAAACCCCGCAGACACGCCGACCCACACCCCAGCCGCACCGACCTCGCCCGGACCCGCGCAGCAGGACTCGACCAGGACGCCTCATGACACCCGCCTCACAGGGAGAACCATGCCCGCCCTCCCTCCGCGAAACGATCCGCCGCAACAAACCCCCCGCCCTGCAAGTCACCTGCCCCCACTGCCACACACCACCCGGCCAACCCTGCCGCGCAGCCTCCGGCCGACTCCTCCACCAGGCCCACGCCACCCGCTACGAAGCCGCCGGACTGCCCACCCGGCTCACCACGGACACCGGCCCGTGACCGCCTCCTCACGAGAACAGCCGCTCGGGCCGTACACGGCCCCCGCCGCAGCCACCGGACCCGGGAGAACCAGCAGGGCCGACACGCCCGGCACAGGCCCCGTAGCTCGCCGCACAGAGCCACTCCCGTCCCGCCCGCTCACCCGCCCCTGGAAGGACCCCCGCATGACCCGTCAGCAACTTCCGCCCGCTGGGACCCCGCTCACACCGGTCGAGCGCCGCGTTCTCACGGTGATTGCCCAGGGCGGCGGCCGCCGAGGCGCAGCCGCCGCCCTGGGGACGACGGAGACCGCGGTGAAGGAGGCTCTGGCGCGGATCGGCGCCCGGCTCGGCGTGCGCACCCAGGCCGGCATGGTCGGCGCGGCGATCCGCAGCGGGCAGCTGCGCGTCTCGCGCTACGCGGTGCCCGAGCCGGTCATCTGCGGGTGCGTCCGGTGCGAGACGGACGCGCTGGCCGGCCGCGGTCTTCCCGCGCGGCTCGCCGCGGACTGCCGGCGTCGGGCGGCTGCCGCGTGAGCGCGCCGGCGGTGCTGCTGACGGCGCGGCAGAGCGCTGTGCGTGACCTCGTCCTGGACTGGGCCGAGCAGTTCGCACGGGATGTTCCGGTGCAGGCGGTCGACCAGCTGGCGCGGGAGGTCGCGGCGATGCTCCCGTCTGCGGCCCGCGCGCGCTCACGGCCGGAGCTGACGCCGAAGACCGGCGCGACGCCGGAGGACGCGCGGCACCTCGCGGCGAGGCTGGAGGCCGGGCCCGCAGTCGGCGGCTGCTCCTCCTGCGGAGCGAGGCGCGCGCCGGGGCGGGACCGGTGCGCCTGGTGTGCGCGGCGCGCGGCACGGTCAGCGGCGCAGCGGCGACGGGAGGCGTCGTGAGCGAGCCGGAGTGCCCGACCGCGTGGAAGACGCAGTTCGCCACCGAGGCGGTAGCGCTGGCCTCGCTCGCCAACCGGGCCTACAAGCCGGAGGTCGAGCTGCGCGCCTACACCTGCCCGTGCGGCTGGGCGCACCTGACGAGCCGCCCGGGCCGCCCGGTTCGGCCTGTTCCGGTGGAGGTGCCCGAGGTGACCGCGCTGGTCGCGGGACTGGACGCCGTGGAGTTCCAGGCGCTGGTCGGGGACGACGTCCACGCGAGGGCGACGGGCCCGCAGGCAGCGGCGCTGCGCGCCCCGGTCAACCTTCTGCGGTGGGTGGCAGCCCTGCAGGACATGGAGACCGACCTGAAGCTGCAACTCGCCAGGCACAAGGGCGAGGTGTCACCGCGGGCCCTGGACTGGCGCCGTCGCGCGCTTGTCGTGAGGGCAACCGTCCTGGAGCGCCGCGAGGAGGCCGATGCCCTGCTCGCCTCGCTGCGCACCGGTGCGGGCGCCGGCCAGGCCCGCCCGGCAGGCTTCGGCGGCATGCCCGTGCGTGACGTCAGAGCCGCGATTGGCGGCGCGCTTCGGCGGCTCCTCGAAGCACATGAGGATGAGCTCGGGCGGCTCCTGGCGGAGGAGTTCGAACGCGTCGGCGTTCCGACGCATGTCGCCCACCTCATCGTGCGGGACTCGGCGGCCGGCCGGTGAGAGCGACGAGCTGTCCCGGCTGCGGGCGGACCCGGCACGTCACCGCCGCCGGGACGATCCGCCGCCACAACAGGGGCACCGCTGTGTGCCCGGGCTCCGGCCAGCGGCCGACCGGCGAGGTCCGCGGCGCGGACAGTACGAGGCCCGCCGGGACAGTCATCCGCCCCGAACCACCCGCTGAGCCGGCAGGCGGGCGCTCCTGCGACGGCGGCGGCTGCAACTCGCCGTCGGTCGGCTGGCGCCTGTACCGCGGCTGGCGCCACTGGCTGCCGGTGTGCGGCCTTCACATGGATGGCCCGGCCGGGCCGACTCGCATCCACGACCCTGAGGAAAAGTCATGAGCACCCACCAGGTGAACTGCACCGAACTGCACCGCCGTCTCGACGAACACCGCAAGGAGCGAGGCCTCTCGTGGAACCGGGTCGGCCGGGAGACCGGCCTTTCCCCATCGACGTTCAACCGGCTGAAGAACGGCGGCTCCCCGGACGCTCACGCGTTCCTGTCGCTGCTCGTGTGGCTCGGCGCCGCCGAACCCCTGCAGAGCCTCATCGAGGCGACCGGGCCGGTGACGGCATGACCGACCTCGGCGTGGCCGCGGCGAACACCATCATCGTCAACCTGTACGAGCGGATCGGGCAGCGCACCAAGGAGAGCCGGGAGGCACGCGGCTTCACCCAGCAGCAGCTCGCCCGCGCGATCGGCCTGACGCGCGCCTCCGTGGGCAACATCGAGGCCGGCCACCAGCGCCCGCAACTGCACATCCTGATCGCCATCGCACAGGCCCTCGGCCTCAGCCTGTTCGACCTCCTGGGCGACGGTGAACTGCCCGCCCTCGCACCCGTCCTCCCCGCTCCAACCACGCAGCTCCGTACCCGCCTCACCGAGGCCCGCAACGGGATCGACGCGCTGCTCCGCGCCCTGCCCACCGGAGCGCAGCAGTGACGGGGCACCAGAAGACCCCGGAAGGTACCGCAGTGTCGCGCCGCGCCGGGGCCAACGTGCGGCGGCTGCGGCGCCGCGCCGGGATGACCGCGGCGCAGCTCGCTCAGGAGATGACGGCCCTCGGTATGCCGATCTCCACGCAGAACGTCACACGCCTGGAGACCGGCGTGTCGGGCAGCGGCGGACATCCGGCGATGAGCGTCGATCTGCTGATCGCGTTCGCGGCAGTGCTGCAGGTCGGCCCGGAGGTGCTGTTGGCCGAGCCCGCCTGCTGGCAGTGCTCCGACCTTCCCCCCGAGGGGTTCGCGTGCCGGGCGTGCGGGGCCGAGGGGTGACTGGGCGCGGGCATGCGAAAACGCCGCGCGGCGTGACCGGGCGGCGTGCATGGCCCGACGGTTCAGTCTTCGGCTGCCGGCTTCTTGCGGCTGGCGGCCGCGCGCTCCTCGTAGCGCGGGTCGACTGGTACTTCGAGGTCGCGAGCCATTCGGCGGAACACTTCCGCGGTCATGCCGGTGCTGCGGGCGAGTTCAGCCACGGTGGCGGTGCCGGCCTTGAGGTCCTGGGCGGCCATGACGCGGACGAGTGGCTTGAGTTCGCGCTCGGTCTTGAGTGCCTGTCGGTAGCGGGCAAAGATCTTGGCCCGTTCTGCCGGGTCCGTCGGCGGCGTCTCGGTGGATGGCGAGGTCATGAGGGCGATGGTCGCACACTCGGAGCGCTACGGGTAGGGCTGCGCCGTAGGGCGGTCCAGTCGCAGTCCGGGGGCCACAAAGAATCTTGGAACACTACGCGTAGGGCTATTGCCATGCCTACATGTAGGGCTACATACTGGAGTCACAAGGGCGGCGGACGAAGCCCCCCGAACCTCCAGGGAGACGCCGTGAACGCCACCGCCCGAAACGCCATCCGCCGCATGACCGCCGCCGTCCGCACGGCCGTCCAGAACACCCGCGCCGCCTGGTACGCCGCACTCAACGGCCGGACCATCAACGACGCCCTCGCCATCGGCTGGCTCATCCGCACCAGCGAGATGCTCGACCGCCTCTTCATCGACCTCCCCGACGGCCAGCAGTCCTGGTACGGCCGCCACGTCGTCAAGGCCTACCGCGCCACACACGGCCGCGACCCGCTCAAGGCCTGGGTCCAGCACCGCACCACCGGCCGCTGGATCCACGTGTACGTGTACGCCCCCGACGACAAGGCCCTGATCGCCGGTCTCTGGTCGTACAAGGCCACCCGGCCCGTCGCCGCCGCTCTCTTCTCGGAGACCGCCTGAGCGGCCCACAAACCGGCGGCGCGGACACGCGACCCGGGCCAACCCCCTTCCCTGGCCCACCGACTCGCTTCCGCGCCGCCACCCCACCCGAGAGGAGCCCCCGCCATGAGCACCGCCGACAGCCTGTTCCGTGCCCTCGACCTCATCGAGCCCGGTGACCTCGTCAGCTACCACGGCAGCCTCACCGACTTCCACGGCCTGTACATCGCCACGCCGTGCGACTGCCACAACTGCAAGCTCCGCGACGCGTACGGCGTCTCCGACTTCCGGTTCCGGCTCCTCGACCCCTGGGGCGACCTCAGGCACACGCCCCGCTGCGTCCGCCGCAAGTCCATAACCCGCGCCACCGGCGGCCGCTGAACCACCAACCGGGCGGGGCTGCACCCTCGGCCCCGCCCACACCCACTCAGCACACCGGAGGACCCACTGTGGAGACGACCATCGCCCGCACCAGCACCGGGATCATCGCCAAGCTCCGGGAGGAGCTCACCAGTTGCGAGCGGTACGACCGGTCCACCGGCACGCTCGTCCACGCCGATCCGGCCGAAGCCTGGAACGCGCTCACCAGCCACCGCAGCGCCCGCCTGGTCAAGAGACGCGGCGAACGCTACATCGTGCGCGTCCACTCAAACCTCTACTACGTGCTGCGCGCCTGACCCCCTAACGGGCGGCCTGGCCCCCGACGGGCCGTCCACCCCCTGACCACACCACCCGCACCTCTCGCAGGAGACGCCGTGACCATCACCCTCAGCCAGTACCTGGTGTGGCTCGCGGTCGAGATCACGGTGGTCGGCCTCGCCGTCGTCGCCGCCCTGGTGGCCAAGCCGGACCCCGAGGGCAAGCCCGTTTGCACGGCCTGCGGTTGGGACGACGAGGACGAGCTACTCCCCGGGCTCAACGGCGACCCGTACTGCGATGACTGCCGCCTCACCTTCGCCGACCTTGACGACGACGCCGAGTGGCGCGCGTACGCCTATAACTGACCCTGGAGTCCCGTTGACCGACCTCGACCACCTCACCGCCGGGCCCTGGCATGGCCTGGCGATCGACATCACCAGGGCGGCCCTCGCCCACCCCGACGGCTGCCCCGCCCGCTGCCGTGTCGGCCGGCTCTTCAGCCTCTCCGGCCCGGGTGGCCTGAAGGCACTCACCGCCGACCTGCCCGATGGGACGTACCGGGTCCGCTGGTCTCACCGGGGCGTCGACATCCAACACCCCGACGGGACTAACGTGGTCGGCGCCCGGCCCACCCCTCCGGAGCCGGTCGCTCTGACGGATGCCGAGCAGCAGCTGCTCGGGGACGTCGCGGACGAGGCCCTCAATGCCTACCAGCACGCGGGCCAGTGCGGCTGCGACACCTGGCCGCAGGCCTGCGCGAGCGGCGGCACCTACTGGCCGGGCCTGTGGGACACCGGCGTCTGGTACTCCGCGCTGCCCGCCATCCTCGCCGCATGGGCGCAGCTGCGCCCGGCCACCGGCTGCCCGGCCGACTCCGAGAAGGAGAACGACTGATGTCCGCCAGCATCTGGCACCACCGCGAGGCCGAGCGCCTGGTGGCCGAATCACTGGGCTTCCCCGAGCACAACGACGGCACCAGCCCGGAGGCCATGCGCAACCTGGCTGAAGCCCAGGTGCACGCCACCCTCGCCACCATCCCGCGCGGCCTGCCGGCCGGCGAAGACCTGATGGAGCTACTCCTCGACGCCTTGGCCGACTTCCAGCGAACCGCCAAGTGGCCCACGCTCCAGCACGCCCAGGCCCGTGGCCACTTGGCCGAGTGCTTGTCGAAGTCGCTGACGGCCGCCGTCCTGGACAACAACACCGGGTACACCGGCCCAGTCCCGGGCGGCGTCTGACCCGCCCCGGACGCCCGGCACCCACCGCCGGACGACCCCTTCCCCTCCGAGGAGAGACCTCATGAAGATCCAAGAGCCCGAGTACCTGCCGATGCCCACCGGCCTCGATGACCGCGCGCTGGCCCTGGAGGAGTCCGGCGTGGCCAGCTCCGCCGCCGAGGCTTTCTGGATGGCCTCGTGCGAGGCGATCGGCGGGGTCGGACGCAGCGAGCACAACCACCGCGACCAGTTCTGGTTCGGGGACCTGCCCGACGAGCAGCGCGAGGTGTGGGACCGGATCGCCGAACGCGAAGGCCGCCGCTTCTACTTCCACCAGGCGAAGGACACCCTCGTCGGGTACCTCGCGCACGGTCGCCACGATGCCCGGCTGAGCGTCAGCATGGAGCGCGAGCTGGTCGATCGGCTGCGCCAGGAGCGTGAGGAACGAGCCGGCCAGGTCGCGGCGTCCACCGGCGACATCACCGACCTCGCCCGCCGCGATGCCCGGGCGTGTCTCCAGCGCCTGTACTCCGGTCAGATCCCGGCGAGCGTCGCCGACGAGATCGCCTCAGCTGCTCTCGGCACCGCCCTCCACGAGATCGAGCGGCTCCGAGCGCAGCTCACCACGGCCGGCATCATCGAACTCCCGGCTACCAGCATCCCGGCCGGCCCTGGCACGGCTGAGCGGCTGCGTGTCCGCTGGGACCGCCTGGTCACCACCGAGCCCGGTCAGGACACCGTCGTCAGCTGCGCCACCCTCGACGGAAGCAGCCCCGTCGACCTGCTCCTCGACGACGACCTCCGCGAGGCGCTTGCCCTGTCCCTGATCGACCCCGACGGCACCATGGACCAGCCCGCCGAGTTGACGGTGTGGCGGGCCGAGCTGGACGGCGTCCCCCTCGGTACCTACACCACGGCGGGCCCCGGCCGCGAGCACTGCGAGACGGACCTTCGCGACTCCTCCCTCCAGGCAGGGCTGTTGACGACCCTGGAGTGGGTGCATGTCGCCGACGACGCCCCGCACGAACTGTGGCTGCGCCGTCCCGACGGCACCGAGGAGCAGACCGGCTACCTCGTGGTGCCGGTGCCGGTCCAGGACGAGTACGACTCGGACGGTGAGTCATGAGCGAGTCCCCGGAGCTGTCCGAAATGGAAGCTGAGCAGCTGCTGTACGCCGTCGGGCTGCGACGTGGCATCGGCAACCGGAAGCTCGCTACGCACGGCACCCCGGCTGCCTATCTGCGGCACCTTCGGCACAACGACCCGCCGTGCGAAGCGTGCAAGGCAGCCAACGCCGAGGACAAGCGCACCAAGAAGCAGACGTCAAAACCGATGCCGAGCCGCCGCACCGAGATCCCGCACGGAACGCTGGCGGGCTACCGCCGACACCTGTACCGCAAGGAGACGGCGTGCGAGGCCTGCAGGGCTGCCAGCGCCGACGCCCAGCGGGCCCGGGCGAAGAACCGCACCGCGTGGACGTGCCCCTGCGGGCAGCTGAACGTCTCGGCCCGGGCCGACTGCAGCAGCTGCGGCTCGCCGAGGTGACCACCGTCCAAGTCCTCGCTCTTCTCGCTCCGCTGGTGTTCGCGGGCGTCGGGTGGTGGATCCATCCGGACGCCCGCGCCTGGCGCCGACACCGGCGCCGGCTGCGCGCCGCGCGAGCCAACAAGCCCCGCAGCCAAGCGTGATCACTTCGCGGCCGGGCGCCCGATGGTGTTACCGACCGCACCTCCGCTGACAGAACAGGCGCCGATCGCGCCACCATGGGCCAAGCCCCCGGCGCCTGGCCTTCACCGACGCACCATCCTCACTCCCTCCGAGAGGACCCGTCATGACAGCCGAAGAACTCGCCGCCTCCCCGCTCGCCGGCCCCGCCCAGCTCCACGACCTGGACGAGATGCAGCACCCCGAGCTCGTCGAGGCGGAACACCGCATCGCCGGCCGCCGCGGATACGGCGTGCGGCCCGGCCTCGCACGCCGCACGCTGCGCCGTGTCCGGGCCGTGTTCCACCGCCCGCCCCGCCGAACCAGCGCGGGCTGACCGCGCCGAACCAGCCCGAGCCGAGGAGCAGCACGTGATCTGCCTCGCCATCGAACTCGACACCGCGGCCGAGGCCGCCGACCTGGTCGAGGCCCTCCTCGCCGCCGCGGACCGGGCGGAGCGCCGCTCACCCGAGCGCGCCGCCCGCCTCCGGGGCCTCGCCGACGGGATCGGTGACGGACTCGACGCTCTGCCCCGCCCCGCCCGCCTGTCCGATGACGAGGTGGACGAACTCCTCGCCGCGTGTGGCCTGCACGCCACTGCCTGACCCCTGACCTGCCGCCGGCAGGCAACCCGAACCCGTGGAGACCCCGCATGCCCGACCAGTACCCGGCCCCCGCTGCGCCCCTCCCCGAGTTGCCCTGGGGGCCGGGGCGGTTCCGGAAGCGGCCCGTCGTGATCGACGCCATCCAGTGGACCGGGGGAAACCTCGCCGAGGTGATCGCCTTCACCGGACCGGCGGTCTTCGACGTCATCGAGCCCACCGACCGGATCGAAGACCCCGAGCAGACAGCCCAGGTGTACGACGAGCTGCACTCCACGTGGGTCGGCGTCTACACCGGGCACTGGATCATCAAGGGCATCCGGGGCGAGTTCTATCCATGCGCGGAGGACGTCTTCGCGGTCACCTACGAGCCCGTTCCCACCGCCGAGACCGCACTGTGAGCGGTTCCCTGGGCCCGGTCACGGTCCAGATCCGCACGAAACTGCCCGTCTCCGTCCGGGACCTGCCCGCCCTCCATGTGATCGCCGAGCGAACCGCCAAGGCCAACGGGGTCAGCCTGAGCTCCATCACGATGGCGCAGGACGGCGACGACCTGGTGCTGGCCTTCGAGGTGACGCCTTCATGAGACGGCTGCTCATCCTCCTGCCCCCTTCCCCGCCTTCGGACGGCTGGTCGTTCACGGCGCCCGGCGGCTTCCGCCCCAGCTGTGCCCCCGCCACCTTCCTGACTGCCGGAGAGACGCCATGACCACCACCCCGCAGCCCGCCGCTCGGCCGGTCGCGTGCACTCGCTGCGGCAGCCCGTGCGCCGTCGCCGAGGACACCGTCGGGCTCATCGACTGGGGCCCGGCCGTGGTTGACGCCGACGGTGTCGTTCGGCCGCAGTACCCGGACCCAGAGGACGAATACCAGACCGTCACCAACGACGTCGGGATCACCCGGACGCGCGCAGTGTGCAGCAACCGCTCCTGCCGCCACCAGTGGACGCTGCGCCGCCGCCTTGACCCGTCTGCCCGGGAGGGCTGAGATGACCACCACCCCTACGCCCGCCGAACTGACTGCCGAGCAGTGGAAGCGCCGCGCGCTCCGTGCCGAGGGAGCGATGCGCCACGCCCTGTGGATGAGCCCCCTCACGTACAACAACGAGACGGCCGCCGAGATGGCGAAGCGCTTCCGGCTGCACATCGAGGCCACCTACCCCGACCTGATCGTCCGCTACAACCACCAGCCCGTTGAGGTGTTCAAGTACGCCGACGACTGCGACTGCGTGGACGACGGCACCGAGAGCGACGGGTCGAACGAGTACGACAACGACCACTCCATGGACGGCGAGGACGGCTACCTGTGCTCCCGCTCCTTCCTCGGCCGGGTGTGTGGGTACTGCAAGGACGAGGAGGGCGACGGCCCGGAGTGGGCGCCGTACAGCGTCCTGTGGCCGTGCCCGCCGGTCACCGCACTGAACGCCCTGACCGATACCGCTGTCCTGCGCTCCGAGATGAGCACCCCCGCCTCGTCTGCCCTGGAGGGCTGAGATGACCACCACCCCGCCCTCCTGGTGGCGTCGCTTCCTCGCGGCGCTCACGCACTCCGGCCCGAGCTACAACATCTGCCCTGGCGAAGGAAGCGGCTGCTGCTGCCCCTGCGAGGGCTGCCGACACCACTGCACCGCACACCAGGAGAAGAAGCGATGACCACCACCCCGCTCACCGGCGGGCAGCTCGCCGACCGGATCGTGGCCGCTGTCGGCCACGGCCTCCGGTACGCCGAGGCCGACCCGGACTCCGTGCTGCCCGAGACCGTGAACGCCGTCCTTGCCGTGGTGCATCCCGAGTTGGACCGCCTCGCCGCCGAACGCGATGAGCTTCTCGCCGAGCTGGACGGCCGCGACGAGAAGGCCCGCAAGCGGTGGATCAAGAACCAGGAGAAGCAGCTCGGCATCAAGTACGCCGACTTCCGCGCTGGCCGCTGGGAGATGGACCTCGCCATGGGCCGCGAGATGGCCGCCGCCTACGTCGCGATGGCCAAGACCCTGCTCGGTGACGCCCCGAACTACACCGAGACGAAGCTGGAATTCGACGTCAAGATCGCCGAATCCCCGGAGACATACACCCTCGTCGTCCAGCGGCACGCCCCCGGCGCGCTCACCCCGCACGAGGCGCGGCAGCGCTCCGAGGCCGAGTTGGGCCGGGTCCGCGCCGAACTCGCCACCGTCCAGGCCGAGCGCGATGCCGCCCGCGAGCGCCTGGCGAGCTACGGCACACCCGTCCTGAGCTTCCCTCCGCTCCCGCCCGAGAGCCCCTACGCCGCAAAGCGGAGCGCCGATCGTGCACTCATGGAATCCGGGTTCGTGCCCGAGGCAGGCGCCTGGGCAGTCGGCATGGCCATCTGCCACGAGGGCAGGAAGTGCCCCGCTGGCGAGGTCGGGATCTTCGAGCTGACGAAGCGCGGCCGGCTGCCCGTGCACCGCGACGACTACGAGCGCCGATGCCCTGGCTCTGGCCAGAAGGCTGAGCCGCTCAAGCTCGCCGCCCCCGCCGCTTCCCCGTCTGCCTGACACCCCGGAAGGACCCGCCGTGGAGCACGCCCCGCTGGTCCAGCAGAGCACCTACACCCACGTCGGCGAGTGGTGGGTCAGCTGCTGCAACCGGATCATCACGCGCGTCCCGCTCACGGACGACTCGTGGTGTCCGACCCAGGAGGACGCCGAGGCCATGGCGGCCTGGCATGTGGCGGGTGAGGCCGGTCTGGCACCGGCCGCCTCGGCTCCCGGGCCGGCCGGGCCTCCGGTGCAGCTCTCCCTCTTCGTACCCGTCTGACGCCCCGTCCGGCGCCAGGCACTCAGACACCCCCTCGGAAGGAACGAACGATGAGCCTCTGGGACGACCCGTGGCCCGACACCCGGCCCGTCAGCGGGTGGGCGTACGGCCAGCTGCTCGCCGCCGAGGAAGGCCGCCTGCACTACGACCCCGTCCAGTACCCGGTCCACGGCGTCAGCAACACCACCGTCCAGATGATCTGGGGCGGGCTGCTCGCCGACGGCCACGGCGAGCTTCTGCTGACCGACGCGGGCCGCGCCCGGCTGGCGCAGGAGAGAGCCCGCCATGCCCAGGACGAGGACGAGGTTCCCCCGGCCACCGAGTCGCAGCTGAGCGAGCCCCAGCCGGAGCGCGGCGCGGACCTCCAGCTCGACCTGTTCGCCGCCAATGAGGCTCGCCAGCTAAGCCGCGAGGAACACGAGGGCAAAGGCCAGCAGCACGAAGATCGCCACGACTAGCCATCCGCGCTTGCTCGGCCACTGGCCGCCATGGTGGTGGCTGCGGCTGAGGATCCCGCCGGCGCTGTCGTCGCTGTGGTGGTGGTGACCACCGAACCCGCCGTGGTGGTGACCTCCGTGGTGACCGCCATCGTGTCCGCCGCCGTCCATCCCACACCCCCAAGTAGTAGCCGTCGAGCCAGCCTGGCACGTGCAGGCCCTCGCAACCTCAAGACAACCTCTGACGCCCGTCCGGCTGCCGTACCCGCGCGGCGGGCCACCACCCGAAGGAGCACGATGCCCGACCTAAGCCCCGCCGAGACCCTCACCACCGCCGCGAAGCTCCTCAGGGAGCGAGCAACCGCCATCACTGCTCCTGACCCGGGCCTCGACCAGCCCTGGCACGTTGAAGAGTGCGCCGACAACGAGACCGGCGGATGCCCCTGCATCGTCGCCTACCAACAGCACGACGACAGCTCGGGCTTCGGCGTAACCACGCGGTACGTCGCCGACGCCGAAACGCCGGAGTTCGCCCAGTGGATCGCCCTGATGAACCCCGGTGTCGGGCTCGCCCTCGCTGACTGGCTGGACGTGGCGGCCGCCAACGCCGCAGCGCTCACCTGGCCGAACCAGTTCATCGACAGTGCCCTCGCGGTGGCCCGGCAGATCCTCGGCGAGGTGACGGAGTGAGCGCACGCCCCGGGATCGGCATCATCGGCGTCGGCATGCCCGCCCACCTCCACCTCGAAGCGTTCGGCCGGGAGATCGAGGACGCATTCGGTCACCTCCCGATGCTGGTCGGCTCGTCCGCGACCGGCAAGCAGTGGCGTGACGTCGACGTGCGGCTCATCCTCCCCGACGACGAGTTCGACCACCTGTTCCCCGACCACGACGCGCCCGCACGCATGGACGGCCGCTGGTCGCTGCTGTGCGCGGCAATCTCCGAACTCGGCCGTCTGCGGACCGGACTGCCCGTGGACTTCCAGATCCAGCGGATGAGCAACGCCAACGCGAAGTACGACGGGGTCCGGCACGCGCTCGGCCTGCACGCCGTGCGAGGTGGCCAGTGAGTGCCTCCGCGTGGGTCCTGCTCGCCTGCGCCGCCTTGCTGCCGATCTGCCTCCTCGTTGCGGCACTCTGCCGCACCGCCGACGACGACGGGCCCGCGCCCGAGACTCCACTCACCGACGACGAAGCCACCCAATTCGCCGCCATCACCCACCAGTTCGAGGAGCCCGCGGCGTGAACGGCAGGCCCCAGCCCGCCACCGACCCCGTCGACCGCATCGTCCGCATCGTCCGCACCATCGAGAACGCCACGGTCTCCCAGCTCAAGGAGGCATTCCACCGCCTCGGCTGGCCGCTCCTGTTCACCGTCACCGAAGCCCCGCAGTCCGAGATCGCAGAGGAGCCCACAAGGTGACCGAGGGCCGACTCGGTGAGCTCCTCGGTCAGGTCGACAGCCGGCGTCTCACCCCGGATGAGGCAGGCCTGCTGCGCGCCGCCGTCCGGATCCTGGTCGAGGAGCGGGACTATGCGACCCGTCATCTCCGTGGCGCGGAGAATGCGCTTCGCAAGGCTCGACGGCGCATCGACGCCGTACGCGCGCTGCACCGGCCGGACGTGGCCGGAACATGCTGCGAGGAATGCAGGGACGCGGACAGCAACAGCGTGCGGTGGCGGTGTCCGACCATCCGAGCCCTCGACGGAATCGTGATGGGGGCCCCGCGATGACCAGCGAGTACCTCACGCAGATCGTGCACCAGCGTGGAGGACGACCCATTCGAGGCGCCCGCGTGGCCGCAGCAGACAGTCACGACCCTCGGCAGCATTGCGGGCTCGGCGAAAACTGACACGCCACGCGAGGGAAGTAGGACGATACTTCCCTTGCTGCTGTCAGTAAGCAGCGCCTGTCGATCGAAGAGTGAGGATGCGCGTGACGCCACCGATCTACCTCTCGTCAGACACTCCCCGCTGGATGCCCCGGACCGAAGCCGACCTTCAGGCGGCGATCGACGGCGGCCTGATCGAGGAGTCGAACTACTTCGACGCGAAGAAGGAGCTCGTCACCAAGGGCGACAACAAGGAGCTGGCGCGGGATCTCGCGTCGTTCGCCAACGAGGGTGGCACGCTGATCATTGGCATCGCGGAGGACAAGGCCGCGCGCACTTTCAGCCTCGCCCCGCAATCGCTCGACGGCCTTGCTGAGAAGGTCAACTCGGTTGCCCGGACGATCCCCGACCCCCCACTCAACGTCGTGACCGCAGAGATCCCGACCGACACGGATAAGGCCGTCGGCTACCTCGTGGTGCAGGTACCAGCGAATCCGCAGGCACCGCACATGGTGGATGGGCGCTACCACGGACGGCACGACAAGCAGAAGCATGTGCTTACCGACGCTGAGGTCGCCCGACTCCACGCCCGCCGCCGGGTCGCTGAGGACGATGTTCTCGCTCTGCTCCAGCGCGAGATCGACCAGGACCCGCTCGCCACTTATGGCTCGCAGTCCCACCTATTCATCGTCGCGCAGCCACTCTCAGGTCAACACGACATGCTGCTCAAGCTCACCAGCGGGCCGGGCTGGAACATGCGGCTGGCGGAGTTCATCGACCGCGCGTACACCACCGAACTCAACGACGCGCTCGCCGGAGCGCAGATCGCGCCGGATCTGACCGACGCCGGCAACGGCTTTCGCCGGGCCGGCGGTGCCGCACGGGCGACATCGAACCTCGGCGAAGGCCGGATTCACACGCCTACGGGCAGTAGCACGGATGAGCACGTCGTCGAGCTTCAGGTCCTCGAAGACGGTGGTCTGCGACTGTACTTCACCCGGTTCTCCGACGACAGCGAGGGGGAGCAGATGCTGTTCCCTGCGGTCGCAGTCAGCCTCACCCGTCGTCTCCTCCAGTTGACGCTCGCCGCAGCCGACGAGGCGGCTTACCGGGGCGGCTGGTCCCTGGCCGTGGGTGCCACCAGACTTGGAGGGCGACGCCCGTGGGTGAGTAACCGTTGGAGCAGTTGGGGCGAGACCACTCGGTACACCCAGGACTCGTACGCACAGCCCACGAGCGCAGCGTGGGCCGAGATCAACGAGTCCCCCGCCGCCGTCGCGAACCGCCTCGTCGGCCGACTGCTCCGGGGTCTCGGCGTCGAGCAGTCTTTTACCCAGGCGCTGACCGACCCGGAGAAGCCAACCGAGTCCTGAACTCCCGGCCGGCAGGTCTCCGCAAAGCCCCGCCGTGCGCGGACCTGCTGGCTCCGTGGCATGGCTCCCGGAACGCCTGCACGTCAGGGCTGCAGGCGCAGCACCGCGACGTGGTCACGGTTCAGGAGCAGTTCGTAGGTGGCGCCGGGGTGGAGTTGCGCCCCGTACGCTGCCGGGTCTTTGATGCCGTCGCCCCAGCCCTGCAGGTCGAGGAGGAGGTAGTCCGGTGGGCGGGTCTTGCTGCCGCCGACCCAGTAGGTGTCGGTGCGGGCTGCGAGAGAGGCGAGGGTGGAGTTGACGGACTCGACGCGTACGCCGTCCGGGACGAGGTGCAGCGCGTCGCGCATGGTGGCTGCACGGGGGCCGCTGGACCAGGCGTCGGCGCGGGCGAGGTCGCCGACGCCGTACGTCATGCCGGCGGAGCAGGCGAGCGCTACGGCGGGCAGGGCGGTGACGGTGCGGTCGGCGAGTTGCCGTAGCCATGGCCGGCTGGTCTGTCCGAGGCGGTCGGCGGCGTCCGCGGCGGCGAGGAACGCGATGGGCATGAGGGGCGCGGAGTAGTGCCAGCCGGTGCCCCAGAATGCCTCGTTGGTGGAGGTGAGCCGCCAGACCAGCGTCGGGGCGGCGAGGACCGCAAGGGGTGAGCGCAGGGCGAGAAGGCCGGTGATGCCTGTGGTCCAGGCGACGGTCTTCCACGCTTCCAGTCGGCTGAGGGGCTGCCAGATCGCCTGCCACCAGCCGTGGTGCGGCGCCTTGGACCAGTAGTCGAAGTGGTGCTGTGGGTTGAAGTGCGGGATGAGCCACCAGACGGCGGCGGCGGTGCCGGCCAGGCCCGCCGCGAGGAGGATCGTTCCTGTCCACCAGCGACGCCCCTGCCAGAGGAGGAGCACGCCAACGGTGGCGACGGTCAGCCCGAGGTCCTCTTTGACGAGGAGCAGCGGCAGCGCCCACCAGGCGGCGCGGTGCCAGCGTCGGAGGAGGAGTTGCCGGCAGCTGATGGCGAGAAGGGGGACGGCGAAGGCGATCTCGTGGAACTCGGCGTCGGCCGCCCGCTGGAGGCCGAAGGACAGTCCGTACGCTGCGCCGATGCACAGGCCGCGGTTGCGGCCGAGGAGGCGTGCCGCGGTGTCGGAGACGATGCCGGTGGACCAGGCGAACAGGCAGGCCTGGGCGAAGAGCAACGTGACGGGTGTGGGGAAGAGCCGGAACGCGGGCGCGAGGAGAGCGAGGATCGGGCTGAAGTGGTCGCCGAGGAGGTTGAAACCCTCGCCCTTGATGGGGACGATCGGCGCCCGGAGGTGGGCGTAGGCCTTGACCGCTTCGGTGAAGATCCCGAGGTCGTACGACGGGGAGCCGAACCGCTGGTAGCGGAGCACGGCGATCAGGGTGTACGCCGCGAGGAACAGGGCGGCGAGCGCCAGGTGCGGGGCTGTGGCCGGCCGCCAGAGCTGCTGGGCGGGGGCGCCCGGGGGTCTGGCCCACCGCGGTCTCGGGAGGGCCGGGCTCGCGGGCGTAGTGGTCATGCCGTCCCCCAGGGTGCGTGCGCGTGGCGTGCACGCTACGCCCAGGGGGTGACAGGTCTGTGGTGAACGCGTGGACTAGGTCGAGGAGTTGAAGGCGGCGACTGCCACCTGTCCGGAGTCTGTGCCGGGGAGGGCACGCTTGAGCTGGTCGGTGAGCTGCCGCGGGTCCTGCTGGGCGGGCTCGGCGAGGGCGGGGCGCGGGGCCGGCGTGGCCGCGGGCGGTGTCATGCCGCCGGTATGGACGGGCGGCGTACGGGTGGCGCCGCCTGCCGGGGTGGGATGTGCTGTGACCAGGGGGATGACCTGCCCGGAGGGTCCCGTGCCGTCTTCTGCGATCGCCCGCAAAATGATCACATTCTCGCTGGTGTCGATACCGGTCTCGGTGTACGCCGCCACGTCCCGGCACCAGGTGCCCCTGCACATGGTCCACGTGAAGGACGGCGCCCGGATCCGGCAGAAGAAAGTCTGCTCGGCCGAGGAAGTCGAGGTCCCCGACGGTGACATCGTCCGCGGCTACGAGCTGCCGTCCGGGGACACCCTGATCCTCACCCGCGAGGACCTGGAGTCCCTCCCGACACCGGACACCCGCGAGATCAGGGTGCTCGGCTTCCTGCCGGAGGAACGCGTCGACGTCCTGCACTACGACAAGGCGTACTACCTCGGCGCGGACCAGGCCGCCGCGCGGCCGTACGCGCTGCTCCGCGAGGCCCTGACCCAGTCCGGGCAGGTCGCGATCGCCCGGACGGCGCTGCGCACACGCGACAACCTGGTGGTGCTGCGGGTCCGCGATGACGTCATCTCGATGGTCACGCTCCTCTGGCCAGACGAGGTGCGCCCCACCGAGGGCATCGCCCCGGCGACACCTGAGCTCCGTCCGGAGGAGGTCGCGCTTGCCAGGCAGCTCATGGACACGATCAGCTCCGATTTCGACCCGTCCCTGGAGAGGGACGAGTACACCGTGGCGCTGAAAGAGGTCGTGGAGGCGAAACTGGCCGGACTGCCGGCCCCGCACCTGCCGGAGGCCAGGGTGCTGCCGCCCGCCGGGGGTGTGCCTGACCTGATGGCCGTGCTGGAGGCGGCGGTCAAGCGCGCCGAACAGGAGCATCCGAAGACCGGATCGGCGCGGGGCAGGAAGACCACCGCGAGGAAGGCGCCGGCCAGGAAGCCCCGGGGGTCGTGACCAGCCGTGGGCCCGCTACCTCGGCGGCCGTCAGCCAGAGAGGAGGCGCGCCGTGGCGTGCAGTACATGGCCGGCCTCGCGGGCCTTCTCCAGCCTGTCGGTGAACGCTTCCACACGGGCAGCAGGTGCCATGTCCGGTAGGTCCGGTGGCCAGGTCCCGGGTGGCACGATCACGACGACTGCGCTGTCGCGTACCCGGGCGGCGGCCAGCCAGCCGGGTGAGAGCGGGGCAGGCGGGTCCAGCTCCCACACCTGGAGGCCGCCGACCAGGACAAGCTTGAGCAAGTGACCAGCGTGCACGTGCAAGGCCGCGCTGGCCGGCGGTGGCTCGCCGGCCGCCCGGGTGAAGCCGCTGTCCCGGGCATCGTCGCGCAGCTGGGTATGAAGGGACGGGTCGACTTCGGCAATCGCTTCGGCGAAGGGCACCTCGGTGGCGGACTCGCGCACCACGAATGCCCAGTGCATGGGTGCGGGGGTGCCGCGCCTGTCTGCGTCAGTGGCCATGACCGTGCAGCGAGCCGCCCGGTTGCAGCGCGGCGGAGTTGTCGGCGATCAGTGGCACGTGAAGGCCCTCGCATTCCCAGTCGTGCGGGCGCTCGCCTCCGATCCCGCGGCAGGCCGGGCATTCGGTGCGGGGCAGCGCGGAGCCGGGGTGCCAGCCCGTTCCGTGGCAGTCGGCGCAGCGGCTGGCTGCGGCGCCGCACGTGCAGAGCGTGGCGGCCCGGTCGGCTGCGGCGTGGAGGTCGATGTTCACGGCTGGGCAACGCGGCCGGGCGGGCTGGGTCACGGGCACGTCAACTGCGCGCGCACGCGCCTTCCAGAGCCGGTGCGACTTTGCGAGCTACATGGCACGGGGCTGGTGGTCTGAGCTGGGTCCTACGGCCGGTTTGATCGCTTTGGTTGGCACCAGATAGTCAGGTTTGTTGTCATCTGGTCCAGATTTTCGGTCCGGTTGTCACCAACTCCGGAGTTCGTTTGCGGTCGACCAGTTGGCCCGGCTTCTCTGGCGGGGCGGAGATCAAACCGTTCCAGGGGCGGTTGTGGGGGCGCACCGTGTGAGCGACTCGCACCCGTGCGCCGGTGGCGTGCTTCTGCAAGCCAGGTGCGCCGCTGGCTGGCACCCTGCTCAACTGATGTCGCGTACATGACGTCGTTCGTGTGCCGTGTGGGCAGGTGGTCGCCGCACGGCGGAGAGGATCCCCCTGTGGGTAGCTCACCAGCACCGTTCATTTTGCCCAGGGTGTTCTGCCCGTTCGAGCCGGCAGTCCACCCCGATGCCAAGGATGTCGACCGACGGGCAGCCGCCTGGTTGGTCGAAGGTCAGTACGTGGAGGACCAGCATCTTCTCGCGCGCACCCTGGCCTCCCGGTCGGGGATCTTCGTTTCCCGGTGCATGCCGGCGGCTGACCCTGACCGGCTGGAAACCCTTGCCCGCTGGGTCTACTGGGGCTTCGCCTTGGACGACACTTACGCGGACCGCGGCCCGACCAGCACAGACCCGACCGCCTTCCTTCCGCTGGCCGCCCGACTGGTGCACGCCACCGAGTCACTGGATGACCGGATCGCGCAGGGGCACCCTCTGATCGGTGCACTCCAGGACATCACCCGCCGCTTCGCCACACATGCCACCCCGACACAGCTCGCACGTTGGGCGCAGGGCCACCGACGCTGGATGACCGCCACCGCTGAGCAGATTGCATACCGCTCCCGCTCCCACACGCCCTCTCTGGACGACTTCCTCATCACCCGGCTGAACTCCGTCGGCGCAGCGGTGTCCTTCACCGCCGTCGAGTTGGTCCTCGGCCCGGAGTTGCCTGGCCGGGAACGCGACTCGATCGCGGTGCGTGCGCTGGTCGACCTCATCGCTCTGGTCACCGCTACCGACAACGATCTCTTCTCTTGGGCCGCCGAAGCCGTCGCTCACAACGGACGTGACCCCGGAATTCTCGACGTCCTGGCAGCTGAGTACTCCCTGACACCTCAGCAGGCACTGGCCGAGGCCATCGCCCTACGCGACCAAGCTCTGGCGCGTTACCTGCGTCTTCGCGAGCAGATCGACTCGGCGCTGAGTCGGGACCTGCACCGCTTCCTCGACACCTTGCAGCACGTCGTCCGAGCCAATCTGGACTGGAGCGTTGACATGCTCGGTGCGCGGTACGCCGCTGAAGGTGTCGCGGCCCCGATCGACCGCTCGTGCCTGTGGACCGGCACGCCGGCCGCCTCCACCACGGCGGCTTCCGCGACCCCGGCGATCGCCTGGATGTGGGACGACCGCTCATTGTGACGCTTTCCCTCCGCTTCCCCTTTCAGGGCTGGAGGCGGGCCGAGAGAGGGGCCCGAACGTGACCGGATTCGACCAGATATCTTGTCAGCGCGCCGACAGCGCGCCAGCTGCCGACCCACCTGCCGCGGACGCGGTTCGCGTCGCGCTGGCCGCCGAGTTCGCCTCTCGGTGGCCAGCCGATGCCACCGGCCTTGATGCCGTGCACCGGTACGCGCTCATCCCCTCCGGAAAGCTGCTGCGGCCCCTGTTGGTTGCGCACTCCGCGCTGGCGCTCGGCGGCGACTTGCGCCAGGTTCTGCCCGCAGCGATCGGCTTCGAGTGCGCCCACGTGGGAAGTCTGCTCCACGATGACATCATCGACCGCGACGCCACCCGCCGCGGTCAGCCTGCCGTCCACGCGGCCTTTGGCCTCGAACAAGCGATCATCGCCGGAAACGCCCTGTACTTCAGCTGGTTCACCGCCCTTGCCGATTGCCAAAAACGCGGGGCAAGCGATCGCCAAATAGCTGCAGCACTCGACATCCAGGCCCGCGCCGGCGTCGAGACCTGCCGTGGGGCTGCCGACGAGCTTGCGATGGCCGGTGACCTCGACGGGGGTATCGCCGCCTACATGGAGATGGCCCGCCGCAAGACCGCCGTCCTCCTGTCAGCTGCGTGCCGGGTAGGTGCCATCCTTGCGGACGCAACCACCGAACAGGCAGCGCTGCTGAGCGTCTTCGGCGAGCACCTGGGCCTGGCCTTCCAGATCCGCGACGACCTCCTGCCCTACAGCAACGATCACGACCTCGGCAACAAGCCTGGCGACAGCGACATCCGCAACCGGCGCCCCACCCTCCCCATCCTCCTCGCGCTGGAAGCCACGGACAGCAGCACGTGTCGCACCCTGCGCCGGGTGCTGCTGACCGAGGCCGATCATCACAAGGCTCACCGGCAGCTGCGCGCCCTGCTGGAACGCACTGGCGCGATCTCCCGGGCCCGTGCGATCGCGGACCGGCACGCCGCGCAGGCCCAAGAGGCGATTTCCGAGCTCCCACCCGGGCCGCACACCAAGGCACTCAACGACCTGACGGTCACACACGCAACGGTGGCTGGTCCCACTCCGTCCGGGCGTTGAGGCGGTGATGGTCACGATCCGCTTCGCAGGGCCGCCATCAGGCCCAAGCGCCAACGAAGAACGTCAGTCCACCGTGAGGCGGTAGACCAGGTCCTCGAATCGTGGGGGGGTTTGTATCGCCATGGTTGCAGTGGTAGGCCCGCTCGCTGGCAGACGGTTCCTCGATCCACATCCCAGCCCAGTCACCCCAGCGTTCCGTTCGGGGTGCGTATCGGCCGCCGCGGGTCTGCTGGTAGACGTTGCAGGTGAGGATCTTGCCCGGGCGAGACGTAGGGGTAGGTCATCGAGTCGGACAGCTCTTCGTCGCCCCACATGTGCATCCGGGCGAGGAGAGTCCCATCCAGGAGAGAGAGCCCGCCCTGCGGGATCTGACTCGATGCCCTGCCGTAGGCCCGGCTTGAAACTCTCGATGGTGATGGTCAAACGCCCTTCGCGCGGCACCTCCCACATGTCACCAGTCACCACCGAGTGCCCAGCCCAGGCGATACGCGGAGGAAGGGACAGCGCGTTGGCAGCACGCTGAACCGCCACAGCGTCCGTCACGGCCACCCGGATGCACAGCCCGGAGAGCGAGTAGTCGGTGCAGGGGGTTCACCCGATGACCGTACTGCCTCCGTCTCACCGAGGGTGACAACCATCTCGACCAAGTGCCATGCATCTCGAAAAGTCGCAGCCGGTGGTGTCCGTGACCTGTGCCAACGCCTTGCAATTCGATTAACCGTTCGAATAATAGGAAGTATGCGCCGCCCTCCGTCACCGTTCGCCGCCACGCCCGCCCGGGCCGACTGGCGCGACATCACCACGGTGCCGGACAAGGACCTCGCGGCCGCAGCCGGCGAGGTCATCCCCGACCTCATCGCCGTATGGGTACGCAGGGGCGGGGTCTGGTACGGCACCGTGCTCACCGGCTGGCTCCAGCTCAAGCCCGGCTACTGGGCCGCACGCCTGCAGCCCAGCCTCGACGAGGAGATCTGGGTCAGCCACAAGGGCGCAGCACTGCAGCCCGTCATGCCACAGGTGAACAACCCGCCCGGCCCGCTCACCGAGGAGCGGCGATGAGCGCCGGCCCGGAGGAGCGCCTCGCCGGTCTTCTCGAACTGACCAGCCCCGCGGCGCGGGCCCGCGAGGGAGCGGTGCAGACGATCCCCGTCCTGCCGGAACTCGCCGGGCTGCTCCCCGACGGCGGCCTTCGCCCCGGCACAGTCACGGAGGTCAGCGATCTCGGGCTGCTGGCCGCGCTGACGGCCGAGTGCCGCGGCTGGGCCGCAGTGATCGGCATGCCAGAGCTCGGGCTGGGTGCCCTGGCCGGCTACGGCATGGATCTTCAGCATCTGATGCTCGTCGACGATCCGGGCGAGCACTGGGCGGAGGTGTTCTCGGCCCTCGCCCCAGTGGTGGACCTGATCCTCCTCACCCCGACTACTCCACTGACCCCCACCCTCGCGCGCCGCCTCTCCGCGAGGCTTCGCCAGCACCGGTGCGCCGTCCTCACCCCGGCGCACTGGCCCGGTGCGCAGCTGCGCCTGGAGGTCGAATCACACGGATGGACGGGCCTCGGCGACGGATTCGGCCAGCTTCAGTCCCGCAGGGTCGCGGTGCGCACGGCCGGGAGGGGCGGTGGCCTCGGCCGGTCCGCTGAGCTGCTGCTCCCGGACGAACACGGCACCGTGACGGCGCTCGACGGCGCCGAGGCACGGCAGCCGGACGCGGGCGCCTTCGTCGATCTGGCAGCTGTCGCGTACTGACGCTGCGACGGGCGGCGGAACTGTCCGGTTTCGCGCACCACCTTGTCCACGTATCGTCCGATTCGGACCGATCTCTCGACGAAGGGAACGCTGGTGGCTCTGCACGCGGCGAAGGACCAGCAGGCGGCTGACTGGACGACAGACGTCTTCGCGACACCGTTGAGCGAGCAGGTGCTTCCCAAGCACCGACTGCCCGACGAGCACTCGCTGCCCGAGGTTGTCTACGCGCTGATCCACAACGAGCTGCTGCTGGACGGCAATGCGGCGCAGAACCTTGCGACGTTCTGCACGACCTGGACGGACGACGAGGTCCGCCGGCTGATGGACGAGTGCCTCGACAAGAACATGATCGACAAGGATGAGTATCCGCAGTCCGCCGAGATCGAATCGCGGTGCGTGAACATCCTGGCCGATCTGTGGCACGCGCCGGCCGGTAGCAGCGGCGACACCCGGGCAGTGGGGTGCTCGACCACCGGGTCCAGCGAAGCCGCCATGCTCGGCGGGCTGGCCCTCAAGTGGCGGTGGCGTGAGCGGCGCCGCAAGGAGGGCAAGTCGACCGAACGGCCGAACATCGTCATGGGGCCGGTGCAGATCTGCTGGGAGAAGTTCGGCCGCTACTTCGACGTTGAGGTGCGGCAAGTGCCACTGGAACCGGGCGCGACCGGCTTGCGAGCTCACCAGCTGAAGGAGTACGTCGACGAGAACACCATCGGTGTGGTGGCCATCCTGGGGGTGACCTTCACCTGTGACTACGAACCCGTCGCAGAGATCGCCGCCGAGCTGGACCGCCTCCAGGCGGAGACAGGGCTCGACATCCCCATTCACGTGGACGCCGCGAGCGGCGGGTTCATCGCCCCATTCCTGCACCCCGACGTGGTCTGGGACTTCCGCCTGGAACGGGTGGCGTCCATCAACGTGTCGGGCCACAAGTACGGCCTGGCGCCACTCGGCGTGGGCTGGGCGATCTGGCGCACCGCAGACCTGCTCCCCGAGGAACTGGTCTTCCGGGTTGACTACCTGGGCGGTGACATCCCGACTTTCGCGCTGAACTTCTCTCGCCCGGGCGGCGCCATCGTCGCGCAGTACTACACGTTCCTGCGCCTTGGACGCGGCGGATACCGACGCGTCCAGCAGGCCTGCGCGGACACGGCGCAGTACCTGGCGGGCGAGATCGCCGCGATGGGGCCGTTCACCCTCCTCTACAACGGGGTGGGCGGGCTCCCAGCGGTCTCGTACAAACTCGCCGACCCGGACAACTGCGGGTTCACGCTGTACGACCTCTCCGACCAGCTCCGCATGCGCGGCTGGCAGGTCCCGTCGTACCCGCTTCCACCTGACCAGCAGGAGACTGTGATCCAGCGGGTTCTGATCCGACACGGCATCACACGCGACGAGATCGACCTACTCGCCCGCGACATGCGTAACTCCATCGAGCGACTCACCAAGGGTGGCCCCGCTGGCGCCGACCGGGCCGGGTTCCACCACTGATGGCCGCACAACGGTGAGGCGACCCACATGGAAGTGACCTATCAGGCAGCCTGGGTACCGGACGATGACCCCCACCGGCCATGGGAAGAGGCCCTGGCGCTCGCAGCCGAGTGGGTAGCGGATCGATGCGAGGCAGAGAACGCCTTGGCAGTGCTCGTCACGAACGCCTTCAACTCCCCCAGCTACCCCGCCGTCCTGGCACGCCTCGGAGGGTATGACCACGTGACGCCACGGAGTTCTGCTCAGATCGCAGGCGAGCGACCGACCTTGGCGTTCGTGCCGGTCCCGAAGGCCATGGATCTCGCCGTCCACCTCGCTCGCAACTCCTCACTCGCCGTAGTGGAGAGCCGAAACTTGTATCCGTTGAGCGCGTGGGCCCGCGGAGTGGGCGCAATCAACCTTCTGGATCCGGACGGGGCGATAGCACCGCTCGACGCCCGGTTGGCCGAAGCGGTCGAGGATCTGCACATGTGCGGAAACAACGGCTACGTCGACAACTACGGCAAGCGGGACGCCAAGAGAATCCTGGCGGGTTTGAAGCAGCAGGGCATCCTGGACATCGACGAGATCGTGGGCGCCGTTTCCGCGCGCGGCATCAGGCACGAGGCGGCAGCGAGGCTTCGGGAACTCGCCGCGAAGGCCTGACGTCCACTGCGCCGGCCTTCGGCCCGAGGACCCGTCTCCAGGCCGTATTCACCATGTCTCAGAGTCCTGGTAGCACGTCCTGCTCGACGTCATAGCGCCGCGTCTGTGCGTCTCGGTGCTCGCAGTACCTGCCAAGGCGCAGCAGTCGGCTCTCCGGGTCATGAAGCGGCCGACGGCAGCGACGACACCTGACATGCACTGCCAGCTGCTCCTGAGTCTCGGCAGAGGAAGCGCCTCGGGCTGGTCGCTCATCGATGGTAGGAGCATTGGCACGGTGCCGGGTCAATGCAGGCTGCTCGGTCACAACTGCTCCTCAACGCATCGGACCTGACTATCATCCGTCCGCATGAAGCGAACCCTGCTGTGGATCTGCGCCCTGTTCCTTGCCTGTCTGAGTGTGGGCGGCGTCGTCAATGCACTCACGAAGGGTGTGGACTGGCTTGACCTGGCGCTGACCGTGCTCCTCGGAATTGCGGCTCTCCGGATCGCCCGCAATCTGCGCGGTGAGCAGCCGGCCGAGCGAGCGGAGGATCGTCCCTGGCGCCGGTAGGTCACCGCTGCTCTGCCTTCTCGCGCATTTCCGCGAGCCACGCTTCGAAGCGTGCGGTCTCCTCGACGGCGAGGCGCTGCGCCTCGGTGACGGGCTCGCCACGGTCCCACCGGTAGACGGCGTTCCGCGACAGCTCCCCGCGGTACACCCACGCCCTGTCGGTCCACACGTGGTCGCCGGGCTGAAGGTTCGGGTTGAGGATCAGCCAGCCGTCTTCCCAGCCCTTGGGCTGGCCGGAGGCGTTCTTCCGCACGATCCACGGCTCCGGTCGCAGCTGCGAGGCGCCCTTCGGCCGGCCAGGCTCGGCGGGTTCCGGGCAGGGGATGCGAAGTTCGGTGGCCAGCGCGATGTGCGCGCTGGCCACCGCGTTGTCCTTGCGGGCCCGCTCCTCGCCGTTGGTCTTCCCGCGGTCGTAGCCGCGCTGGAACGCGGCGTGCCGGTCCCGGTCGTTGCCCTTCGTAGCCATGGCCATAGTTCCTCGGCGGCCTCCATGTGGCGGGCGACAGCGTCCGGGTTCTCCTGCTCCAGCTCTTCGATGCGGCGCCAGTCGTACGCCCGGCCGAGCTGGTCGGCGAACATGCGCAGCACCGCACGGTGGTCGAGCGGCACGGTCTCGTCGCCAGCGGCGGCCCGTCCCGCATCGCACGACACTCCGGCTTCACCCGCGAGTACATCGCCAAGATCCGCGACGGCAAGGGGCCCAAGGGGTAGTGGCCGGCGCGCGACGTGCGGGACGGCTCGACCCAGTGCACGCTGATAGTCGGCACGACGCAACGAGACGGAGGCGCAATGCGATGCCCGGGTCTTCGGAGCGGTGGTGGCCCTGTCCGGCGTGCGAGGAGTCCGAAAGATTCAAGGTCGCCTGGCGGGACGTTCAGTTTCCCGACTTCATGATCGGCCCTGGAGGGGCCAAGGAAGAGCTCCGCCGAGGCAAGGTCGTGGTTGCCCGCTACCGCTGTGAAACCTGCCGAGGAGATGGCGCCTGCGTCTGGGTCGAGCCTTAGCGGGCCGCCGCGACGCCACCCGCCGAACCCGACGGCCCGTAACCCGAGCCCCGCCACAACGCGGGGGCTGACTGCTGACCGCCGCCGAGCCTGCTCACAGCCTTCGAGAACATGCGCGCTGGCCAGCCTGGCGAGATCCTGAAGACCCGAGCGTCAGGAGCGCCACGATGACCGGACGCCTCTTCAGCAGCAGCAACCTGAAGACCGAACTTGCCAGCCTCAGGAAGAAGGCGGTCGACGAAGTCCGCCGCCACCAGAGACCCGCCGGCAACGCCGTCACCGCGTACACGCTCACACCCATCACGCTCGGCGATGCGCAGTATCGTGCGGCCGCCAAAGGCGACAGCCTGGAGTTCTCAATGACCATCCCGTTCACGGGCACCGGAGACCTGCTTGAGCACCGCCTCGCAGATGGCTTCCAGGCAAGCGCCCCTGAGCTGTCGAACCTTCCGAAGGGAGACGTCGAGCAGTTCAGGATCCGCGTCACAGCTGAGGGCATCGACCCGGCCGAGCAGGGAGGCGACCCAGACGTTCAAGCTTGGTTCGCCGCAGATCTAGAGGCGATCAGCGCGGCGGTCGCGGCCATCAATGCCCTGACGGCCGAGCACAACGAGGCACTCAGGACTGAGGTGGAGGACTACGTGGCGAAGGCCAATGCCGCGTCCGAAGCTGCAGAGCGCGCGAACCGGAGGCTCCGCGGCAACTGATGAACATCGGCAACGCGACGTAACGGCTCGGCAACTCCCCCACACACCATCACATGCCCCTGTCACGCTGCTCCCCATCCGTTTCGCACGAGCAGGGGAACCACGAGTGTCCTACCCTCCACCGCCGCCGCAGCGTCAGGTCGTCAAGCGCGGCGCGAACCACGGCCTGCACGTCTTCCTCAGCATCATCACGTGCGGGATCTGGGCGATCACTGGCTGGCCGATCGCTGCGGCGATGGGCCGCAAGACCGTGACGACCTCAAGCGGCCATGTGGCGCCACCGTACGCGGGCTATCAGGGCCCGCCTGGACCCGGAGGGCCACCCCCGGGCTACGGGCCGCCACAGGGCGCATACCCGCCCCCGCCGCAGCACCCCGGGCAGCCACCCGCCGGCCCGACGTGGAGCGGCACCGGACAGTGGCCCCAGCAGTGACACAACAGCGCCCCGCCGTGAACAACCGCGGGGCGCAGCTGCGTTCTGTCAGCGCTTCCAGGCGTAGACCTTCTCGCCGCCGATAAGCGGAGCACCCTCGGGGCCCTTCACGTGCGGGGCGGTCCACACCGGACGGTGCACCTCGCGGGACGGGTACCACTGCTGACGCCAGTGCCCCTTCACGATCCACTGGTGACGGAACTCTCGATCGGCTGACGCTCCCGTCCCAGTCGTGCGGTGACGAAGGTCGATCACCCGAGTGGCTGTCAGGTCCTCAGCATGGCCGGCCCGGCGCAGCCGCTTCACAGTGGCCCGGTCAGGCTGAAGCTCAGACACATCAACGAGGCCCTGTTGCAAGAGGAGCCACGCGGTCTTGATGAGTGCGAGCGAGCCCACCCTGCTCGTCAGGAGCTCGTCGTCATCGGAGACGACCTCGTCGCCGTCGACAGTGTTGATGCTGACGTCACCGGCCTCGCGATGGCCATATGCCGCAAGGGACTCCCCTGCGTACATCAACGGCGCCATCGGAACCCGCATCGAGTCCAATGCGACGCCAGCAAGCTCGTACGCCGCAGCCACATCCGTGTAGGCGCTCAGCCAGAGGCCAGCACCGCCCTTCAGCGTCGCCTGAGCGGCAAGCCGCGGGCATGGGCCCCACGAGAAGGCCGTCGACGGATAGTCCGGCCTGAGTGAGGCCAGCCCCTCGAAGAGGATGAAGCCCTGCTGGGAGGGAACATCCTCCGGCGCAAGCTCCCACTCGGGCATGCTCTTTGCAGCAGCTACGCACAGCTCCGTCATCTCGGCAGACACCCAGTACAGGTCTGCCTTCGCAAGACGATCAGCGTCGGTGTTGGCGAACCAGTGCCCTGCAGTCTGAGGATCGGCAGGGAAGAAGAGCCGCTGTGCTCCGTCCTGGACGCAGGACTTGAAGTAGTCGGAGCCGTGCCTTCTGGTCCAGTCGAGCAGTGCGGCTCGGAGTTCGGGCAGGTCTTGGGGGCGGATGCTCACGGGCACTCCTGCACGGCCAGCTTCGCCAGGTGGATCCGGTCCAACAGCTCGACGGCCGGGTCCTGACTCACCCAGTTGGTCAGCGCGGCCACCTCCAGCTGCTCCCCGTGCACACGCTCGGCCTCGACCAGCCAGGCGTACAGCTCAGCCCGATCCGGAGCCTGCGGCGGCTTCAGACCGGCGAGGAACGGATGCTGCTGGACGAGCGCCGCCTCGCACTCGTCACTGGCGCGGAGCATCTGCCAGATCTCCAGGCGGTCGCCGGTCATCCAGTTCAGCAGGTCCGCGACTCCGTCCATGCGGCGCCGGGAGAGGAGCTTCTCGGTGGTGACGGACAGGATGTCGGCGAGGGGGAACACGCGGGTCGTCATGCAGTCGATCCTTCCAGGGTGGGGGTCAGTCGGGGGACGGTTTCCCAGCGCCTGTGCTCGGTCCACTTCGAAGCGCTCGCGGGCGGTCCGAACGCTCACGCGTGTCCCTGTTCAGTCGACGGGGAAGGCGAGTTGGCCGGCTGCTGCGAGCGCTGCGGCGCGGGTCCGGGCTGCCGTTTCGCGGTGGTGGTCGCGGTCGTAGTGCAGGTGGCAGCCCTGGCACATGGCGCGGAGGTTGGCGGGGTCGCAGTTCTCGGGGGTGTGGTCGAGGTGCGCGACGGTGAGCACCACCCGGGAGCCGGTGCCGTACGCGTCGCCGCCGTTGAGGTTCGGGCAGCGGCCGGTGTGCGTACCGCGTCCGCATTCTCCGAGGCACTCGCAGCGGCCCGCCGCACGTTCGAACCGGATGCGGTGGCTGATGGCCGGCCAGTCAGCCGGGTAGCGGCTACGGTTCTCGGGGCGAATCGGCATCGGGCTCTCCGGTGGACATGGTGGCGGCGAAGAGGTCAAACTGCTGGGCGCCTCCCAGCTCGACCGGGGCGATCTCACAGCCCGCCGGGGACATGGCAGCCGCACGGGCACTGCCACCGGCAGTCCCGGCCGGTCAACCACAGCGCGGGCCGGCCGGGAACGGGGGTCTCGCCGTCGGTCCGGCAGACGACAGCTGCGGGAACGGGCCGGCCGGTGGTGTGGCACCTGTTGTGTCGGCCGTGCTCGCAGTGGCCGGAGGCGCCCCACCGGCAGGCGCAGGCGGTGTAGACCTCGGGGACCTCGGCGTAGGTCTCGCGCATGCCCTGGGTCCACGAGTGCTGGCGGATCCAGGCGGCGTCAGCGGTAGTGAGCACCGGCGGGTCCCTTCCGGGTGTCAGGCAGACGGGGAAGCGGCGAGGATGGATCGGACGACCGCGCGGTAACGGCGGGCCTTGGCGACGGTCGGCTCGTCCCAGCCGTGCAGTTGGGCCGTCTCCTCCATCGCGCTGTGGGTGCAGATATCGTCGTGCTCGGTCTGCTCGCAGTCCCAGCTGCAAATCACGGCCCACAGCCAGGCGTCGGCGGAGTAGGCGGCCCAGTCCCGGGAGCTGGTGGCGAGGATGCGGCCGAAGCCTTCGAAGATCCGGCGACGGTGGCGAGTTCGGCACGGACCCGGCCCAACTCGGCGGCCAATCGATCGCGGGCCTGCTCGGCGTGGTGCTCGGGGGTGAATACCTCGGCGCCGTGCCTGGCGGCGGTCTCGCAAGGCCACTGGGTGACCCAGCCGTCGCCCCAGCAGACCGCGCACAGCCACGCGTTCGGGGTGGCGTTGCCCTCCCAGACCGGGGTGTGGAAGCGGGCGGGCAGGGCGGCCTTCTGCTCGTCGGTGAGCTCGCCCAGTTCCTCGTGGCCCGGGGCGTCCGGCGCGGGGAGCAGCGTGGCGCGCTGGACACACTCGGGGTGGCTGGCGGGCCGGCCGTTGTCGGCGTGCTGGCGACAGGTCCCGCAGGCGTTCGGCTCCAGGTGCAGCGGGGTGGTGGTCATCTCAGCCCCCAGGGGAGACGAAGCGGCGGCCTTGGCGAGGTTCTGGATGACGGCGCGGATCGTGGCCGCCGTGTGCCGATGCGGGGCCTTCGCCACGCCCTCGGCGATGTACAGCCATGCGCCGGCCCCCTGGGACTCCAGGTACTTGACCGCCGCTGGCAGGCAGGTGCTGCCTTCGTCGGCGCAGACGTGGCCGCCACGGATCCAGGGGAGCTTGACAGAGGCGCCTTCGATCGGGTCGTGGCAGATACCGCACTCGGTGTCGGTGTCCTCGGGGTGTCCGTTTCCGGACCAGTCGTATTCGGGAACGTCGAGGATGATCTTCATGGCGGCCTCTCAGACAGACGGGGAGGAGGCGGGGGTGGGCTGGCTTTCGAACTGCCGCATGACTCGGACGGAACGGCCGGCGCGGAGCCAGCAGTATGAGCAGGGTTCGGTGGCCTCGATCTGCTCATGCATGTGCATCGACTCGTTGTAGTGCAGGTTCTCGGCAACAGCGCGGACCATGTCCTGCGCGTTGGGGCCGGCGAACTCGTTGGCGATGCGCTCGTAGTCATAGGCCATGGGTCAGTCCTCCAACGCGGTCGGGGCGGGGTTCGCGAGTTCGAGCAGGACGTCCGCGTGACAGGCAGCTGTTGGCGGACACCAGCACATGAGGTCCCGCCCGGCGAGCTCGCGGGACACGTCCTCCGCGGTGAGCCACGGAAGCCCGGTCCCATGCCAGACGTGGACCTTGTCGGTCGGGGCGGTGAGTGCCTGCCGGTACATCTCGACGCACTCGGCGCGGGTCATGTGGCGGACGAAGTGATGGGTAGTGCGCCCGTCCGGGTGGCAGTAGGCGTGGTGCATCTTCGGAGCCTTGATGCGGCCCTCGTGCTCCCAGGGCGCTCCGTCAAGGGCGGGAACGCGGGCGAGCGCGCTGGGGGTGCGGTAGGCCCAGGGGTTGCCCCACTTCGTGCCACGGCCGACGTACACCACTCCTTCAGGGGCACGCCAACCCTTGACTCGGCGGCGCTGGATGCGATGGGGCTCCGGCAGGGTGATGGTCATCGGGCACTCTTCAGGGCTTCAGCCGCAGTGCAGTTCTCGGTATGGGCGGTCAGTAGGAGCCCTGGCCCGTAGGGGCGTTCCTTGCATTCCTGGCACTGCGGTGCCGGGCCGGCCGGGCCCTGGTTGCCGTGGATGTCGTGCTGCAGCTCGTGCGGGTGAGGCGGGCGCACCTCGTGCCAGCCGTCAATGGCCGGTTCGCCGGAGGGGATCCGCTCGTACCAGGAGCCGTCATTCCGCACAGCCTTGACAGCCTCGTCGGCGGAGTCGGCCTCGACCCAGATGATGCGCCGCTCGGTCACCTCGATGACGACGGGGTACTCGTCCTGCTCGTAGTAGTAGTGGTGGGGGTGGGTGCGGGCGGCGTGGTCGCGGAGGTGCTCGGCGAGCTGCTCAATGGCATTGCGGTCGAGGCGGTCACCGGGGCTGAGCTCGTGGATTTCGAAGAGCTCGTTGAGGTCCTCGGCCAGGCGCGGGTCCATGCCGGTCTCTGGCTGCGGGGTGGTGGTCATGGCGGCCTCTCAGACAGACGGGGAGGTGGCGAGGGCGGCGAGGCTGCGTACCGATCGGGCAGCCTCGCGGACCATGTCGGCGGAGCCGGGCCCGATTCCCGAGGCCCGGCCATAGTGCGCAGCAACCTGGGCCTCGGTCTCATCCGCGATGCGCTCCAGATGCACAGCGGCTTCGGTGAGGACCTGGTCGCGGCGACCGGCGAGCTGTGCGCGGAGCCGGCGGATCTCAGCGGCCAGCGCGAGCACGTCGTCCGCACTGGGGTGGGCCGGGCACGACCGGCTGCTGCGGCGCGCCAGGTAGTACTCGTGCCGGGCCTCGATCGCGTCGAGGTCGAGGGGCTGGGTCATTGGGTGCTCCTTGTAGTTGGGCTGGCTTGGCGTTGCGGCCGGTCAGGCGTTGACCAGGTCATCCAGGTCGTTCACGTCGGGCTGGTGCCGTCCGGGCCGGTCAGCGACCAGTGCGCCTTCATCCCGGCGATGTGCTGGCGGATGGCGAAGGCCTGTTCCAGCCCATTGAGCAACTCGTCGGTCTCGGTGAGGAGCTCGTCGATCTCCTGCTCGCGCTCCGGGGTGAGGTGCTGGATGTCGGGGGCCTTGCCAGAGCCGGGGCAGCTCGGCGTCCGGTACCCGACCTGGGCAGCCCCGTACCCGGTGTGGTTCCAGACGGTGCCGTTCACGCGGAGACGGAAGGGGCGCTTGCAGACGGGGCAGAAACCGGTCGGTTGGGACTGGCTCATGCGCTGGTGCTCGCCTTCTCGTAACTGCCGTGGTGGGCGCGGGTCACGTGGCCATGCAGCTCGGCTTCGGCCGACCCGTCGTCGACGTGCCAGACGGAGGTCCGCCAGCCGCACACGGGGCAGGTGCGGGAGACCTTCGCACTGGGCACATCGACGGGGCGCGAAGAACCGTGCGGGTTGAGCTCGGAGAAGTAACCGGTGCAGTCGCCGGCCTCGCACTCGTACGGGTCGGCGTCGGGCTCGTCGCAGCGGCACACCGGGCTCTGGTGGCGGGCGCTGGCTTTGGCGTGGCCCAATGCGGCAGTGAGCGCGGCGGCCTGGGTGCTGGCGTGGCCGACGGTGGGAATGCCGGGGCAGATCCGGCAGTCCCAGAACCACAGGCGGGTGGTGTCGTCCCACGCAATGCCGAGGGGTTTCGTCTGACCCTTGAGGCGGCGGTAGGTCATGGTGTGGCTCCTTCGGGTGGTGCGGCCCGGCAGTGCGGGCAGGTCACGAACAGCCGGGCCGTTCTGGGGGTGGGGTCAGCGCTCGATGTGCGACTGAAGGGCCTGGGCGATCCTCATGGCACGCGAGGCTTCGGCCACCACGTGGCGCAGGTCGGCGGCCGCCACGCTCTCGGCGTACTCGATGTCGTAGACCCCGTTGCTGGCCAGGCGGTCGATCAGGCCCTCGGCCTCACGGATGCTCATCAGGGCCTCGCCGATGGCGCCGCCGAGTTCGCCGCGCAGCACCTCGATCTGCTCGTCGTTCCGGACCACGGTCTCGGCCTCGTCGAACAGCTTGTAGGAGCGCTCCTGGTCTCCGAGCTGTGCGGCGAGGCGGTCGCTGATCTGCTGGCGCTCGTTGGCGGGGGTGGCGTTGAGCAAGGCGATCAGATCGGAGAGGTCGGTAGGGATCTGATTGGTGGCCACGGTGTCCTCCGGGGTGGTGGGGCCAGCATCGGCCTTGTCGCGGCACTCCTCGGAGCAGTACGCCACGGGGTTGCTGTCCATGTAGTCGCGGTCGATGCGCCCGTAGCTGTCCTTCGGGGCGTCCTTGCCGTACCAGTTGCAGAAGTTCGTCTCTCCGCAGGTGCCGCACTCGGCGATGTTCTGGGCCACTTCCGTCTCCGATCGGTGGTGGTGCGAAGGTTGGTGGGCTGAGGGCGGGTCAGCGGGCGTAGGCGAAGGTGAAGCCGCCGGCGGTGTCGGGCTGGCCCTCTACGAGCTCAGGCAGTCCTTGCAGGTCCGGTCGCCGTTGTGATCCGGGTCAGCTCGTCTGCCTCGTACTCCTCAAGGCAGTGCTCGCAAACGGTGCGGGCGCGCTCAACGGTCGCGGCCGGGGTTCGAGGCGAACGTTCATCGGGCCGCCGCCCGCAGGAATCGCGACGGCGAGACGAACACGCCCGCGCTGCTTGCCGCTGGGCGTTGATGGCCGGTTCTCCTTCAGTCGGCGGGGCGGATGATCTTCTGGACGGCTTCGACCTCTGCGGCGAGCGCGGCCCGGGCGTCCTGGAGCTTCTGCCGGGCGGTGTGCAGGGCGGCGCGCGAATGCACGGCGGCCTGGGCGCGGCGGTCGGCCAGTTCTGTGAGGCGGGCGACCTGGCGCTCCAGGTTCTCGACCTGTGAGGCGCGGATGACCGCCTTGGGCCTGTGCGGGGCCGACTGTCGGCCCCCGCCGCGTCGCGGCTTGTTCAGCTGCTGCTGGGCGAAGGCGAGGAACTCCTCGCGGACGACGAACTTGCTGCGCTTGCGCAGTGATCCGGTGAGCAGGACGATCCGCGGGAAGTTGGCGTGGCGTGCCGCCCAGTTGGATACCGTCGAGCGGGTTACCCCGACGAGGTCTGCGGCTGCAGCTAGTTGGATCAGTTCGGACTCGCGTCCCTTGAATTCCGGGCGCAGCCATGTTGTGGCGGTGTCCATCGAGCTCCCATGTTAATTGCTGCGCTCTGACAGCAATTAACGTAGCTACATCGACTTGCAGCGTCAAGGCGCGCACGTCCCGCGATCCGCTCGCCGATTGAAAACAGAGAGCCCAAGGACCCTCCAGCGCCGGGCCCGGAAACTGCTGAGGCGCCCCACCGCGATGCAGTGGGGCGCCTGCTGACCTGCTCGTCGGCGGCGCGTCGCGGGCGCAGTGTCTAGCCTGCCTACGCGACACCGGTGCGCTGTGCGAACTCCTTCAACCCGGGCAACGCCACCGGTCCGTACAGCAGGCCAGCCGTCATCGCCCGGAGCGCCGGCCTGCGCACCTCCTCCGGTGCCGCGTGCTCCACCAGCCTCAAGGCGGCGAACGTCCTGCGGTGATCCCCCAGCTGGTGCCACATCCTTGCCGCGTCCGTACCCAGCCGGGCCCGGCGTTCAGCGGTCGGCAGCAGCGCCGGGTCAATTCGGGCGGCGTAGCGCACGGCCTCGTCCGGCGTGCCGAGTGCGTTGTGCACGCCGATCCAGTACAGGTCGGCTTGCGCCGCCGTTGCGTCCACCGTGAACAGGACACTTCCCGGGCCGTCGGCCGGCACCTGCTCCACGGCGTCCTGCGCCCCGCGCATCAGGTCCAGCGCGTCACCGCGGCGGCCGTTGCACGCCGCGGTGTACGCGGCCGTCATCAGCAACGTGGCCTCCACTGCGCGAGGCGCCCTGCCGCGTTGCTCCCCGAGTGCCGATGCGGTGTCGCGCAGCAGGTCGACCGCCGCACCGGCGCGGCCTGCACGGCGCATCGTGATCGCCAGCACGCGGGCTGCCTCCCCGATCACCACCGGGTCACCGGACGCCCGCGCCGCGGTCAACGCCCGGTCAGCGGTAGCCCACGCCACATCGGAGTGCTGCTTCACCGCGAGCTCCGTAGCCAGCACGTAGCCGCGTGCAACCGCCATCTGAGCCTGTTCCCGGGCCAGCCCCGATGCGGCGTCACGCGACGCCTCAGCGGCGGCCAAGAGCCCCGGCAGCGCCTCACCCAGCGCTCTGTAACGCGCGGCGGAGAAGTCTGCGCGGGCGGCAGCGAGCGTCCCCGACAGCTGGCCCGGCGGAACAGGCTCCGCGCTCAGCGGCTGGAACAGCGCCCGCTCCAGCGGCGCAACTGGATCAGCCGGGACCGCGGCCTGCACAGGCACAGCAGAGGCCGGAGAGGCGACCAACGCCGCGCCGACACCCACCACGCCGGCGAGTAGTTCCCTGCGTCGCACCGCATCCTCCTGACCGACCATCACCGTGCCCGCCACCCTAGCCGCCGGCCCTTGCGCCCCGGCAGCCCCGCGCAGTACAGGTCGCCCCACCGGGTGAGACGCCACACCCAACTCCTCCGGTGCGATGCGCAGCACCTCAGCGACACGTAACAGCGTCTCCGGCGCCAGCCGCAACCGGCCCCCCTCGACGCGGCTGATCGCCGACGAGGAGTACCCGCACAGCTCGCCCAGCTGCGCCTGCGTCATCCGGGCCGCAGCCCGGGCCCCACGGATCACAGAGCCCACCTCACGCGCGTGCACGGTCGGCGCAGCCAAAGGACACCCCTCAACTCGACGGACCGGTCACGCTACTGCTGGACGTGACTGGCCGACAGAGCGCGCACAGCGCATGCCAGGAGCGCACGTCCTGTGCGAGCTCACGCCGACTCCCTACCGGCTGCCGCCCGCCGGCGGTTCCCTGAAGACGCACCGACAGTCCGTCGGCGAAAGCTCGGCGTCATGTGTCCTGTCAGGTTGTCTCGGGGCTTTGCGTCTCAGCAGACACCGGCCAGTCGCAGGACCCCGTGTGTCGTGCTGGCCAGGCCAGAGGCCGGCCCCCCGACTCCTCCCCGACAGCGGGGAGGTGGCACCGAACCCGTACCGACCCAGAAGGAGTACCGACATGGCGAACACCGTGCTCACGCAGGACGCGCTGGAGGCCGACCCGTTCGACCTCGACGTGACGGTCACCACCGAGTTCGGCGGCGACCGCATGCCGAAGGCGTGCGGCACCTCGGACGGATGCGCCCCGACCTGCGCGTCTTCCTGCGCCAGTGCCGTCTGATCCACAGCACCGCGCCGGGGCCGGGGACGCGAAGTCCCCGGCCCCAGCACCCACCTTCCGGTCCCCGACAGCGGAGGAATGGATGAACGCCCGCTCGCTCTACCAGCACTCCGGGACGGCCCTCCTGCGGGCTGCCGCCGCCCCGCTGACCAGCCTTCCCGACTGGTGGCCGGACCCGGCCGATCCGGCCTCCTGCCGTACCTGGATGGAGGAGGTCTGGTCCGACGCCGGCTTCGCCGCCGCGATCCGCGAGGCCAGCACCAGCCTGGCCGAGCGCATTGATGGCATAGTGGCCGGCCAGCCGGTGAAGCCCAAGCAGGTCCGCCGGGCGGCCGTCGCCGCCGCCCGCTACCTCCTGCGAGCCACCGGACGCCCCACCCCGTTCGGCCTGTTCGCCGGAGTCGCCCACGCCACCACCGGGCCCACCCCGGACGTGCGCTGGGGCACCGGGCACCGGCCCGTCGCCCGCGCCGACACCGAGTGGCTGTCCGCCGTCATCGACAAGTTGGAGGCTGACCCCGCGCTGCTGGACCGCCTCGACGTGGTGTTCAACAACCTCGCCACCCAGCGCGGCGGTCGCCTCCAAATCACCCAGGGCGGCCCGAACCGGGTGAGCATCCGCCGCACCAGCGTGATCCGCTTCGTGCAGGACGCCGCAGCCACCCCCGCGCGCTTCGCCGCCCTGGCCGACAAGCTCGCCCAGACCGCCAGCGTGGAGCAGAGCAAGGCCGCCGGGCTGCTGACCGAGCTCGTCCGGCAGGGCTTCCTGATCACCAGTCTCCGCGCTCCGCTGACCGTCACCGATCCGCTCGCGTACGCCGTCGACCGGCTCCACCAGGCCGGCGCGGCAATGCTCCCTGCCACCGCGCCGGTCCTGGTCGACCTGGCCGCGATCCAAGAAGACCTGCACCGACACAACCACGCGGACCCCGGCAGCGATCTGGCCGGTGAGCGCGAGGCGATCCGGCAGCGGATGCGCCGCCTGGCGACGGACGGGCGGACGCCGCTGGCCCTGGACCTGGTCCTCGACTGCGACGCCCGGCTGCCCACCGCCCTGGTCAGGGAGCTGGAGCGGGCCGCCAGTGCCCTGCTGCGGCTGACCCGCCAGCCGACCGGCGACGCGGTCTGGCGGAACTACCACTCCGCGTTCTGGGAGCGCTACAGCACCGGCAGCCTGGTCCCGCTAACCGAACTCCTCGACCCCGCCACCGGACTCGGCTACCCAGCCGAGTACCCCGGCAGCACGATGACCCCTCCCACCCGGGGCCCGAACGAGCGCGACGAGCGGCTGCTCGCACTGGCCTGGCGGGCGCTCGCCGACGGCAGCCGGGAGATCATCCTCACCGACGAGACGATTGACACCCTGGCCGGTGACCTGCGCTTCGACGCCCGGCTCATCGCACCGCACGTCGAGATCTCCGCCCGCGTCCACGCCGCTGACCTCGACGCGCTCCGCTCCGGCGACTACCGGCTCACGGTCGCCCCGGCCCGCGCGGCAGGGACGCTCACCTCGCGGTTCTCCGTCACCGCCACCGGGGCCGGCCTCGCCGAGGTCTACCGGGGCATGCCGACCCTGGTGGAGGGGGCCCTGCCCGCGCAGTTGTCCTTCCCAGCGCTGTTCCCGCACTCGGAGAACGTCACCCGCGTCCCCGCCTACCTGCCGCACGTCATGGCGCTCGGCGAGCACCGCCCCGTGGACGACGGGGCGGAGGTCATCGCGGTGGACGACCTCGCGGTCACCGCGACCCGCGACCGCCTGTACCTGGTCAGCATCTCCCGGCGCCGCATCGTCGAGCCGCAGGTGTTCCACGCGCTGGCGCTGGACAAGCAGACACCGCCGATCGCCCGGTTCCTCGCCCACCTCACCCGCGCGTTCTCCCCATCCTGGACCGGCTTCGACTGGGGCCCGCACACCCGCACCCTGCCGTACCTGCCCCGGGTCCGGTACGGCCGGACCGTCCTGGCCCCGGCCCGCTGGCTCCTCACCCCGGCCGATCTGACCGACCTGACCGGGTGGCGGAGCCGCTGGCAGTGCCCCGACGTGGTGGAACTGCGCGACGACGACCGCACCCTGCGGCTGGCCCTGGACGAGCCGCTGCACGTCGCCATCCTCACCGCCCACCTGGAACAGGCCGGGCAGGCGTTCCTCACCGAGACCGCCACCGCCGAGGACTCCGGCTGGCTCGGCGGGCACGCGCACGAGATCGCCGTCCCCCTCGCGCGCTCGGGGCCCGGGGCCCCGTCGCCGCTGGCCGGGTCGCTGCCGAGGATCGACACCCGCACCCACGGCACCCTGCCCGGCATCCCGGCCGGCCGCTGGGTGAACGCGAAGATCCCCTCCCACCCGGAGTACTTCACCGAGATCATCACCGCCCACCTGCCCCAGCTCCTCGCCTCCCTCGACCAGCCGCCCTGCTGGTTCGTCCGCTACCGCAGCCCGAACGAGAGCGACCACCTCCGCCTGCGACTGCGCGTCCCGGACGGCGGGCAGGGCGAGGTCGCGGAAGCGGTCGGCCGGTGGGGTCAGCGGCTGCGAGACGGTGGTCTGGCCGGTGGCCTGTCCCTCGACACGTACACCCCGGAGATCGGCCGCTACGGCAACGGCCCGGCGCTGGAGGCCGCCGAGCGGGTGTTCACCGCGGACTCCCGCCTGGTGATCGCCCAGCTTCGGCACCTGCCGCCGGCCACCGTCCACCCGAGCGCGCTGGTCGCGCTGAACATGGTGCACATCGCCGAAGGCTTCCTCGGACCTGGCATCGCCACGGGCTGGCTGGCCGCCCGGCCCGTCGCACCGGCGGTAGCGGACCGGGCCGTCACCGATCAGGTCGTCCCGCTGGTCCGGTTCGGCTCGCACACGGACTCGCCGGGCTGGACGGCTGAGATCGCCGCCGCCTTTGAGGAACGCGCGAAGGCCCTGGCCGCCTACCGGCAGAGCCTGCCCGACGACGCTGACGCGGACGCCGTCCTGGAGTCCCTGCTGCACATGCACCACAACCGGGCCGTCGGCCTCGACCCGGGCGGTGAGAAGGTCTGCCGCCACCTGGCCCGGCAGGCCGCCCGCGCCCGCCAGGCCGCGATCGGAGGCGAGCGGTGAAGGCGGCACAGCAGCCGCCTGCAGTCGACCCGGAGCCGGGCTGGAGCCAGGCCCTGGCCGACGGCGCCCCCGGGACCGCGCTGGAGCACATCGAGTACGCCCGCTCCGGCACCATCCCCTGGGCGGACGCTCACCGGTGGGCGGCGGCGATGACCCGCCGGCCGGTCACCGCGCTGCCCGACGACGGCCTGTTCCGCGGTGCCCCGGCGGTCGCGTTCGTCCTCAACACGGCCCAGAACCCCTCCTACGCGCGGGCGCTGGCGGCCCTGGACCCGCACGTCGACCAGGTCACCCGCACCCGCCTGGAAGGCGCCCACGCCCGCATCGACGCCGGGCTGTTGCCCGAGCTGCGGGAGTGGGATCTGGTCAGCGGACTGACCGGCCTCGGCGCCTACCAGCTGGCCCGTCACGGCGACACCGACCTGCTGCGGGATGTCCTGGCCTACCTGGTTCGCCTCACCGACCCGGTCACCGTCGACGGCGAGGTGCTGCCCGGCTGGTGGTGCGCGAACGGCCCGGTCGACCTGCCGTCCCGGCACTGGCCCGGCGGGCACGCCAACCTCGGTCTGGCCCACGGCATTTCCGGTCCCTTGGCGCTACTGTCGACCGTGATGAGACACGGCATCAGAATGCCCGGCCAGGCCGACACGATCGCTTGGATCTGCACCTGGCTGGACCGGCACCGGCAGGGCGCCGGGGCACGGGCCTGGTGGCCGGGCATGCTCTCCCGGGCCGAGTGGCAGGCCGGGGCGGTCAGCCAGCGCGGCCCGCAGCGGCCGTCCTGGTGCTACGGCACCCCCGGCCAGGCCCGAGCCCAGCAACTCGCCGGCCTCGCCCTCGACGACACCGACCGGCAGCAGCTCGCGGAAGATGCCCTCGCCGGGTGCGTCAGCGACCCGGCCCAGCTGTTCGACCTCACCGACGCCACCCTCTGCCACGGCTGGGCCGGGCTCCTGCTGACCACCTGGCGGGCTGCCGCGGATGCCCGCGATGACCGGCTCGCCCGCCAGCTGCCGAGGCTGCGGGCCCTGATGGACCGTTACCTGCACGGCGGCGGCCAGCCGGAGGCCGCCGGACTGCTCGAAGGCACAGCCGGGCTCCGGCTCGCCCAGCACACCACCACAGTGACCACCCCGCCCGCCTCTCGTTGGGACGCCTGCCTGCTTCTGGCCGGCTGACCGCGGCCCGCCCTGCTACGGAAGGACACCCACCCTGATGAGCACCGCCACCCCCGCCTCGCCGAACACGCTGCGGGACCAGATGGTCGACAGCATCGCGGCCACCCACCCGCTCACCGCAGAGGTCGAGGACGCCCTGCGGGCGGTTCCCCGGCACGAGTTCGTGCCCGATGCCACCGCCGAGCAGGCGTACGCCGACCAGAGCGTGACTATCAAGCCCAATCCGGCCGGCGGCCTGCCGCTCAGCTGTGCCTCGGTGCCGTCGCTGGTCGCCGACATGCTGGTGTGGCTGCGGCCCGAGAAGGGCGACACCGTCGTGGAGATCGGCGCCGGCACCGGCTACAACGCCGCCCTGCTGGCCCATCTGGTCGGCCCCACCGGCAGGGTCGTCACCCTCGACATCGACGAGGACGTGACCGCGCACGCCCGCAAGGCGCTGGAGGCCACCGGCAACACCGCCATCACCGTGCTCACCCGCGACGGCGCCCTCGGCGCCCCCGAGCACGGACACCCCGCCCGGATGATCGTCACCGTCGGCGCCTGGGACGTCCCCGCCGCCTGGTGGGACCAGCTGGAACCCGGCGCCCGCCTCGTCGTCCCGCTCAGCTGGCGCGGCCAGGCCCGCTGCCTCGGCCTCGACCGCCAGGGCGACCGGATGGTGTCCGACGTGGTCGAGCTGTGCGGCTTCGTCCCCATGCTCGGCCAGGACGGCGAACGCACCGCCACCATCGACACCGACGGCCTGGTCGCGCTGCACTTCGACGCCGACCAGCCGATCGACCCCGCCGTCCTGCGAGGCGTCCTCGACCAGCCGAAGACCGCCGTCGCCTCCGGGGTCACGGTCCCAGGCGACGAGTCCTTCGACGGGGTCTGGCTGCGGCTGAGCGCCACCGACCCGGCCACCTGCCGCATCGCCGCCGACCGGGCCGCCGCCGACAGCGGCATGTGCAAGCCCGCCATCCCCGGCCGCAGCCCCGCCCTGGCCGAGGGTGACTCCCTCGCCTACCTCACCCTGACCCGCCGTGAGATCGAAGGCTCCGTCCGCTTCGAGCTCGGCGCGACCGGCCACGGCCCGGCCGGCCAGCACCTCGCCTTCCGCCTGTGCGAGCAGATCCGCCACTGGGACCGGGCGCGGGATGTCCGGCCCACCATCACGCTCCACCCGGCCGGGACGCCGGACGACAAGATCGGCGGCGGGTACGTCATCGACAAGCCCGGGGCCCGAATGATCATCACCTACTGACGGGCGCTATCCCTCGGTGATCACTCCGCCGGCGCGCCGATCGCCGAGACCCCCATCGCCGATTCACCCTTTCGGGTGAATCGGCGATGGGGGTCTCCAGTCGCATCTGGTCCGCTGGCCGTGACGGGCCCCAGCTTGGCAGTCAGGGCTGTGCCGGAAGGGCTACGACGCCGCCTCCGGCCTCATGGGGTCAGCCCTCCACAGTCGTCGCGGGCAGGCTGTCTTGGGCAGGTGAATCGGGAGCCACTCCGCTCAGCGCACTACCGGATGTGGCCGTGCGCTGAGCAGGGTGGCGTGATCGAAGACCGACTACTCCAGTCGGCCGAGCGTCAGGTGCCGGAACCGGTACGAGGACATCCTCAACCTGCAGGGGCGGCTCATTCGCGTTCGGTGTGCAGCTCCAGGTAGTGAGGGTTGTGCATGACGCCGAGGATGTTGCCGAACGGGTCGAGCGCGGCTCCGGCCCGGAAGTCGCCGTAGTTCCGCAGCGGCTCGTGCTCCTTCGCGCCGAGTTCCAGCAGCCGCGCCATCACCGCGTCGACGTCGTCAACGTGCCAGTACGCGACCACGCCGGCCGGGGCGGAGGGAGTGCGCGAGATGCCGAACTCCTGCAGGTAGTCACCGAGCCGGAACTCGATGTACTCGGGCCGTTCGAAGTACGGCTCCACGCCCAGGACTTCGGTGTACCAGTCACGCGCGGCGGCCAGGTCGTCGGCGTGGTAACGGATGGTTGCGAGGCCGCGGAATGTCGTCATGTGGGCCAGTCTGCACCGCATATAGGTCAGTTTCTGTCCTCATGTGCAGACTGCCCGCCCGTGTCCCCGCTCCGGTGAACCTGCCTGGCGCTGCGTCGCTCGAACGAGGTACGAGCGGCAGGGGCGGCCGATCCCGTGCATCGCCAACTCAGGAGCAATTCACGAGTTCGCAAATGGCTCTCGATCTCGTTGCCCAAGTGGCTCTCGCTCTACCTGTCGAAAACACCTCTGCCTTGGCGGGATTGTCGATCTCGCGGCGGACGTCGGAGCGGGAGGTCTTCAGCTCGCAGACGTCGATGTCGCCGCGCCGCGGGAGTTCCAGAGTCCGATGTGGACGAGGTCGGCGCGGCGGTTGCTGTTCGGGGCTGTGACCTCGGTGAGGCAGACCGCTCCGGCCCAGGTGTCGTCGGGCCTGATGAAGTGCCGGTGGAGGAGACCCAGCAGCTCGGGGTCGTCCGGGAGGGTTCGCCAGCAGTCACAAGTTATCCATTTTTGACGTTATGACAGTAATTGTCCCAGGCAAGGGCGCCACCAGGTAGAGGTTTCACGGCACTTCCCTCACGCCGCCCGGACCGCGTGCGGGTGACAACGCGGACAACGCCCCACCCTCCCGTCAGCCCGCGTCGTCCAGCGGCGCGCTGGCTCCGGCCCGTCGCACTCGCCGCACCACTCCGGCAGGACCACCACTGGCCGCGCGGGCACGGGCGGTTGCCGGTGATCGGCATGCCGTCCAAGGTCCCGCCAGGCGGGCTGCGTCCGGGCCATGTCTTCGGCCAGCGCGATGACGTCCGCGAGATCCCAGTCCGCAGCGAGGAGTTCGCCGGCCGAGGCCGCGACCGTGCGGTGCGCCGCAGGGTTCTTGCGACCGCCCCGCGCGGCCTGCCAGGCATCGGCCGCCTGCTGCGCCTGGCCGCTGCTGTTGTCGTTGCCCGGTGCCGTGTTCTCTCTCTCGTCCGGGTCCACAGCGGCGGGTTTCCGAGCCGCCCGGGACGGACGGGGAGAGAGAGGAGTTTCGTCTTGTTGAACTACGTCTTGTTCCACCCCGGTGGGGCGGGGTACCGGCCCCCGCCGGGGCGGGGTACGTACCCCGCTGGAACGGGGTACCGGAAACAAGCCTCCGTCCGGCGTTTGCCCAGGTCGCGCCGTACCCCGCTGCAGCGGGGTACGTACCCCGCTAGCCGGGGGTGCCGCCTGGCCGTTCTTCCTCGGCGGGCGCCGCTTGGCTGCCTCCTTCCGCAACCGGGCCATCTCCTTCGCCTGCTCGGCAATCCAGGCCCGCCGCTGCCCCTGCCACGCGGCAAGGTCGTCCGGCCGGGCGCGACGCAGCGCGTAGTACTCCGAAGCGGCCAGCGGCCCGACATATGACGGTTCGGGGGTCTGATGGATGACGTAACGGTTGCGGGCGCGCAGGCCGTTGGAGTAACGCGACTGCTCAACGGTGACGGCCCCAATGACGACCAGCTCGTCGAGGTACGGGGTAATCGACTCCGACTTGGAGAACCCAGCCCACTCAGCCAGCACATCAAGTGCCGGCCAGACCTCGGTGTCGCCCCGCTGGACGTTGATGTGCATCGCCAGGCGGCAGTACAGGGCCACGGCCCGGTCAGAGACACAGGAGATGAGCACCCAGTCACCGATCTGGGAGTACGGGGCACGTCGGCCGATTTGCACTTCGATCTGTTCATCCAGCTCGGCCGGATCTGGCATGGCGGATCCGGCTGCGGACGTATTCACGGTCACGTGCGGTGGTCCCCAGCGTTCGTCGCTGCGCGAGCAGCGGAGACGGGAGTGGCAGACGCCGCCCGGGTACGGGCCCGGGCGGCCGGGGGGCTCAGCGGCCGAGGAGCTCGTCGAGCGTGCGACGCGCGGTGACTGCGGGCATGGTGCCGGTCACGCTGTACTGCTTCGAATCGGGGTGATAGTGCGTCTCAACGTGCTCGAAGCCCGCGGCCTCGGCCTTCTCGGCGCAGCGGATGACACGGTCGGACGCGCCGGGGCCGTCGAAGTGTGCGATTCGGCTCACGCCGCCACCATCCAGGCCGGGGTGATGTCACGGAGCGCAGTGCCGGCGAGCTCGGTCAGCAGTCCCCATGCGGCGGGCCGGTCGAGCTGGGCCGGCGAGTAGGCGGCGACGATACCGTCGACGGTTCGGACAGCCTTGAGCGGCAGGTCGGCATCGTCGGGGAGGGCAGGCGTGAGCGCGGCCGGCTCCGGGGCGCTCTTGGGCATGGCGAAGTTAGGTGCCATGATGGCGGTGCTCCAGTTCTGCGCCCTGGTTGTCGAGACCGGGTTGGGCGCGGTTGGTGTTCGAGGGCTCGGTGTTAGCGCACCGGGCCCTTCTTGATGCCCGCCTGGATGCGGGCGCGTGCGGCACTATTCGTCGGCTGGCTTGTCCTTGGCCTTGCCCCGGGTACCGGCCTCAATCTGCTGAACTCGGGCAACGGAGATTCCGAGGGTCTTCGCGATAGTCCGATAGCTGACCTGCTGATTGCGCAGATCAACGACTGCCGCCTGCCTGATTTCCCGCAGGCGCGAGTGCTGCAGGGGCCACTGGGCGAGGAGTGCTCCCGCCCGGCGCGCTCGCTCGGTCGGGTCCTCCACGGCTTCGAGGGAGTCGACCGTCTCAACCACGCGCTTCACCTCCTCTTCCTCGTGTGCTTCTTCGGTCACGGCTGCTCCCTTCGTTCAGGGGAGCGCGTTCCGATAGACACCGTACAGCGATCGCTGTACGGTGTCTATCGTCCGCTGTACGGCGGACGCGAACGGACCCCCGTGCGCTCAACAACAGAACGGCCCCGGTCGGGCTCTGACACACCGACCGGGGCCAGCCCACCCTCCAGCCAGCAAGCAAGAGAGGGCAGACCATGCCCGATCGTATCCAGCAGGACCCTGACCGGGGCAGCATCCCGGCCGGACCCAGCCCCCTCCCGGCGCGCGCCCCCGGCGCGCTCTACCCGGGCAACTCCACGTGCCGCCGCCCGGCTGCGACCACCCGCCGCCCCCAGCTCTCCCGGCCGACGCGGCCGTTCGGAGCGCCGGACCTCGGCATCGACATCATCGCGTCCAACCCCACGGACGGAGATGACCAGTGAGCGACTGGGACAACGAGCGGTGGCTGCCGAAGCTCCCAGGCCAGCGCAAGGGCCCGCCGCCCCCACCGCCCGCGCCCGAGCCCACAGAGGACCGGGCCTGGTGCCGCGGCTGCCACTTCGACTTCCCGTTCAGCGAGCTGCGCGAATGCGCCGAGCGCCTGCTGTGCGGCGACTGCGCCGAAGCGGACGACCAGAAGGCCGACCATCGGCTCACCCAGCAGCTGGCGTACGCCGCCTGACGCTCCCCCTCAGACCGGCCGGGGCGGCCATCCCCTCACCGCCCCGGCCTCCACCGGTGTGCCCGCACGCCCCCACCACGCCCTCGGAAGGCTCATCTCGTGAAGCGCATCGTCTGGTGGCTGGCCATGGCCATCATCGCGCCCGCCGCCGCAGGCATCACCGCCTGGTCCCTGTACTACGTCGCCATGTTCTTCGGCGTGCCCCAGTGGCTGGCCGTGACCACCGCCCTGGTCTACGACGGCGTCGCCCTGGGCTGCCTCTACCTTGCGAGCGAGGCGGTCAGGGCCGCGCTGTCCGCGGCCGGCCCGCTGGCCGCGACTTTCGTCATGGCCGGGATCTCCGTCTACCTCAACGTGTTCCACGCCCAGCTGATCCACGGCGGCACGCCCGCCGCGCTTTTCTTCGCGACCCCGACGTTCGGCCTCCTGGTCCTGTCGCACCTCGCCTGGTCCGGCACCCGCAACCGGGCGAGGGCCGCCCGCGGCGACACCCCGCTTCGGTTGCCGGCCTACGGCGTGCTGACCTGGCTCCTCGCTCACGAGCACGCCGGGAAGGCGCTGAAGAAGAGCGCCGAGGAGCGTGTCACCGGCGCGTCATCCATGGCTCCCGCCGTTGCACCGCGCCGCACCGCCCGCGAGGTACTGGTCGAGAAGTTCGCCTCCCTTGACCCAGTCGACGCCGTCCAGCTGCTGGCTGGCGCGAACCCGCACCTGGATCCCGCAGAGCTGGCCGAGCTCGCGCAGCAGTATGGCAAGCAGATGACCGCAACGGATGTGGCGCTCATCCTCGGCGGGGAGCGCATCACCGTGCAGCGCGTCGCCGTGCCTGCCCCGCGGCCGGCACCGGCCGCAGCGGTACAGCCCTCCGTTGTGCCGCCCGCGCCGCAGCTCCCGCCTCCGCCTGCGGCGACACCGCCCATGCCTCTCGCGCCACCCGCCCCGGTACCCGCCGCACCCGCGCCGCAGGGCGCAGCGGCAGGCCAGGGCCTCGCCAAGGCCGAGCTGGTGCGCCAGACCGCCGCGCTGCTCGGCCACGGGGCGACGGCGCGCATCATCGCTGAGGCCGTCATGGCACAGCACGGCATCGCCGCCGACGCCTCGTACGTCCGCACGGTGCAGGCCCGTGACCGCAAGGCCGCGGCGAAGCAGGCCACGAAGGAGCCCCTGCCGGTGCAGGACCCGCTGATCGGCAAGGGCCGGAACGGCTACCTGTGATGCGGATCGTCGAGGTGCTCTGCCAGCTGCTCTACCCGGTCTCCGCCGCCGGTGCGGCGTATGCGCTGCGCCACGTGCCACGCGCCCGCCGCCCGTACTCGCCCTGATCCGACCCTCCTCCCCGAAGGCGCACCGCCGTGACCGACCTGCTGCCCGCTGTCCCTGACGCCCAACCGATCGAGCCGTCAGCCGTCATCCCCGGACCACCCGCCGTCCCGCACAAGTCCATCGCCGAGCCGGTCCTGCTGGTCTCGGCTCGGACCGTCGACGACCTGACCCAGGTCCCCGATCTGACCGTCGCCCCAGAACCGGAGTGGGAGCAGCGCGACAGGAACCGGCGCGTTCGCGAGCGCAGCTGGCCGCGGTGGGCGCTGACTGATGACGAGCCTCCGCCCGAGCCCCGGCCGCAGGGGCCGAAGCCCGAGCCCGCAGCGCACGACAAGACCCGGCGCGCCCGTCGGCAGCGCCGCATCCGAGTCGCACGCGTCGCTGAGAGCACGCCCGAGGCGCCCGCCTGCCCCGAGGAAATCGCAGAGCCGCCAGTGGAGGAGCCTTCCGAGCCCCAAGGTCGAGAGCGCCGGTTCAGCCTGTACCCCCGGCGCCGCCGGCTCAGCGCACCCGACCACCGGACCAGGCGGCAACGACGGAGCGACCGCCTCAAGAACCTGGCCACCCTGAGCCTCGGGGCCGGCATCGGCTGGCAGTGCTACCTCGGGCCGGCCTACACGGGGATCATCCACACCATCGGGCAGGCCAGTCCCAAGTGGGCTGTCGGTTTCGGCCTGGTGATGGTTTTCGGGGGCCTGGTCATCGACGACAACCTCCGCCAGGGCGTGAGCGTCGGAGACGCCACCGTCCTCGGCCTCGCCTACATCACCGTGGCCCGGGTCCCTCTGGGCACTGCCCTCCTCGCCCTGGCTCTCTATGCCCCCGGCACCCTCTGAGGACCTCAGCATGCAGACCGGACAGATCTTCGGAGTCATCGGCTCCGGGCTCGCCGCCCTGATCGCCACCACGGTGCTGATCCTCGGGTGCCGAGGCAAGGGCAACATCAGGTTCCATCAGGAAGGAGCCGCGATCACCGGCTACGTCGCCGGGTACTTCTACTCCATCGCGGCGACGTTCTGGAGCGGCGCTGCCGCCATCACCGGCGGCGTCACGGCTGCTCTCACCGGCCCGGGCGGCGCGTTCGGCAACGGCGGCATGGGCGGCGTCGCCCTGCTCCTCGCCGTCATCGCGTACGGCGCCAAGCTCAAGCCCGGTCTGGCCGCAGTCCTCGGCGTCGCAGCGTTCACCGTCTTCCAGCAGGCCGGCGGGATCTGGGCGACACCGGCGGTCATCGTGGCCAGCATCTCCGGGAACCTGATGGGGGTGCACTGATGGCCTTCCTCGACAAGGTTGAGGGCCTCATCGACAAGGCCGAGCAGCAGCAGGGCAGCAGCGGGCGTGCCTTCGACCGGCCCGACCTCAAGCCGTATGTGCACCCGCGCGGCCTGCTCAGTGCGGTCGCGTCCGGCTCCGCCGCCCTCGCACGCCGCCTCTCCCGCAAGGAGGTCATCGCCAAGGCCGTCCGCCTCGCGCGGTCCGCGGGGATCGCCACCGTGCCCGGGGTGTGCTGCGCTCTGGCGCTGGGTGCCGGCGGCTGGCTGGTGCTGCACCGGTACATGTGGGCCATCGGGGGCGCTCTGGCGGCCGGGTGGGTGGTGCTCGCGCTGATGCACAGCCGACCGACGCCGGCCCGCGCCGAGGCGGAGCCGGCCACGGAGGAAGCCCCCGCCGAGGCTGTCCCGTCGGACCCCCACGCAGCGTTCCTCCAGCACCTCCGCCAGGCCATCGGGGACCGCCCCGGAATCCACCTCCGCGAGCTCGTCACCCGGCCCCCGCTGGAGCGCTGCACGATCGCCGACATCCGGGCCCTCTGCGAGTCCCACAGGATCCCCATCCGGGCCTCCCAGAAGGTGGGCGGAGATGTGTCAGTCGGCATCCGCCTGACTGACCTGCAGGCGCTCTCCCCCGAGGAGCCCCAGGAGACCCGTCGCGCCGGGTAGTTCTGATTCTGACCTGCGAAAACCACCTCCCGACTACCTTCCAACTACCTCACTGAGCTACCCGCCCGGCAACGCCCGTCGCCCCGACTTCCCGGCGCGGGGCGCATCACCACGAGAGGATGATCCGCATGACCAGGCTCACCGTTCCCACCACGACCGTCCAGCCGATGCGGCTGTCGCAGCTGCGGTCCGCACCGGCGCCGGCTGTCCAGGAGCCGGCCGCCACCCGGGCGCTGCTCGCCCATGTCCGCACCACCCTGATGCCCGCCCCGCGAGGAGGAGGTTCGGCGATGGCCGAAGAGATCGTGCGTGTCCGTGTCCTGCTGGTGGTCGGTGACCAGGCGGAGATCGTTGCCGACGTGGAGGACCCGGCCGCGCCCGAGCGGTATCCGGCGGCGGTGATCGCCGAGGCGGTCGGCGTCTCAGTGGCCGATCTGCCGGGTCGGCGGCTGCTGGCCGAGGTCGGCCGGGACGACCGGCTCTCCGGGTGGCGGCTGGCGTGACGTCAGGAGCCCGGACCCGTAGGTGGGTTCGGGCTCTTTCATCCACATTAAGTGTTGCCTTTGCACTGCACCACTGCTAAGCTGGAGACACAGAGGACAAGGGGCCGCGAACCCCGACTCCTCACAACCCACTCCAGAAAGGCGGAGACCATGTCCGACGAGAACGAGCGCTTCCTCCACGACCTGATGATCCACATCGCGGTCGTCTTCGAGGCCCTGCGCACCGCCTGCGCCCACCTCCCGGTGCCCATCGCCCTCGCGGACGACCTCGACACCGACGTCACGGCCACCCTCATGGCCGTCACCCGGGTCATCGAGATCTCCGACGAGCAGCCGATGCCGGAGCTCCGCCAGGCGCAGCTCTGCACCGGCGCCCTCCACTGGATCGCCGCCGTCGACCTCGCGGCCCTCGGCGCGCACATGGAGGGTGACATCCGGCTCCTCGCCTCGCGGATCAACCTCCACCACGCGGAGACCGCGCTCCTCGACCTCGCGTTCTGGCTCGCCGAGACCGAGTAGCACCCAACGAGGCCCCGGCACCCAGCCGGGGCCTCCCCCATCCCCCAGAAACACAACAGACCGGCGGGGCCGAGCCGAAGCTCTCACCCAAGGGGTGTCGCGAAACCCCGCCGGTCACAACCCGCCCAGAAGGGCAGGAACACCATGGTAGAACAACCGGCCGAGGGCGAGACCGTCGAAGAGATCGCCGCCCGCTACGACGTCCACCGAACCACCGTGCAGAAGAACTGGACCCGCCACCCCGACTGGCCCCAGCCCACAGGCAAACGCGGCCGCTGGCTCGTCTACGACCCCGCCGCCGTCGACACCTGGCACGACACCCGCAACACCAGACCACCCGCCGGGCTGCTCCCCGGTCGGCAGTACACCGCCATCGAGATCGAGGCCGCCACCGGCTTCACCTCCGCGAACATCCGTGCCGCCCTGTCCAAGGGCACCTGGCCACCCCCGGAGGGCAAAAGCAGCCGCGCCAACACCTGGTCCGGCGCTACCGTCGAAACCGCCATTGCAGCTCGCCGCAGCTATCGCAAGGCCGACCCGAGCGACTGAGCGACCGTGCATATCGACAGGCCAGAGGAACAAGCGTGTCCAAACCCAAGAAGCTGTGCATCTTCTGCGGCCAGGCCAGCCCCATATCCCAGGAGCACCTCTGGTCAGAATGGATAGCCGGCCACACGACCGCCCGATCACCGCTGCGAACTACCCAGGAGCACGGGTTCACACATCGAGCCCCGGGCACGGTCACGGTCGACCCGGCGACCACCCGCCACAGCAAGCAGCCACTGCTCAACCTGCGTGTTCGAGAGGTCTGCAGGTCCTGCAACACGGGGTGGATGAGCCGCCTCGACGCGCACGTGAAGCCGATCATCCTGGGCATGATGCGCAGCGAGCCTTGCCTTCTTGATCCTCTTCAAGCAACCGACCTTGCGACCTGGACGGTGATGAAGAGCTTCGTCAACGAGTTCGCCGGCCGACCGGGCGACGACCCGACGCCGCGTCCCGCATCCACTCCGGAGATGCGGCGCTATGTCATGGAACATCAGACGCCACCCCCGCTCAGCCTCGTATGGGCCGGGCACGGCCATCACACGGGCGACCTTCACCTGCACATCGCTGCGGCCAGGCTGCACATCGTGACGTCCGCGGAAGCGACGGAAGAGATCTCTGGCACGATGACGAGCTTCACTGTCGAGCACCTGACACTCCTTGCATGGACAGTTGACCGCCGGGAGCCAACCCCACCGGTCCTGCCGCACGCCACATGGCCGATGCTCTGGCCCGCACCCGCCGCAGTCCGCTGGCCTTCTGTGACCCGGCTCACGGACAGAGAGATTGCCGCACCGGTCGCGCAACACAACCGCCGGTACCCAGTGCTTCCATTCCACCTGATCAGTCAGCGTGATAACCCGGCGCGCGAGAGATCAGCCGACGGGTTGGCTTCCCCGTGACCCGAACGAAGGCAGTCAGCTGACCTGACGGGATGCCACACCTGTGGTATTCCCGCGATATCAAGTAGAACCGCGCCACCGTCAGCCGCTACCTTCGGAGTTGTCCAGGTGCGCAGGCCGGGGTTACTTCCTCTTGTAAAGGCGTGACCCGGGTTCGAATCCCGGCCGCCGGTTCGTCCGGCGGTAGCTCAGCGGCCCAGAGCGCGTACGTTGCCTCAGCCGACCTCGATCTCTGGACTCACAACTTCATGCGTTGCACCTCCCGGTGCGCAGGGCCACGGCTACTTCTTTGGAAAAGTTCACGCCGCAGTCCGCTTCTGATCTCGGGAGGCCACAGCATCGGGGCGCCCGGTGCGCAGGCAGCGGATACTTCATGGGAAACTGACGGTCACGGGTTCGAATCCCGTCCGGCCAGCAACGTCTGGCCGGTAGCTCAGCCTGGTAGAGCATCAGTACGAAACACCGCCGCCGACTCCGATCTCGGGCGTCCCACTGCTGAGCCTCCCCTCCTTCGCGAGGGGTTTTCCTTTGTCCCGCTTCAATACCCGCACCGCCCGCGCATCCGGCACCTCGCCCGTGACCACCACCGGGCAGACCACCCGCACCCACGAGGGCGCGACCGGACACCTCCGCGACGACAAGTCGGAGCTCTTCCTCCTCGCCGTGTCCCACAAGGTCACGACCGACACCTTCTACGAGAACGCCAGCGACCGCGACGACCGGTACCAGCGGCTCGTCCGCAAGCTCGCCGCCGAGGACCCGGCATGGACCTCCGCCTTCCTCAGCTGGCTGCGCACCGCGGGAAACATGCGGACCGCCGCCCTCGTCGGCGCCGCCGAGTTCACCGCCGAGCGCCGCCTGCGCAAGCTCGACGGCTACTCCCGCCAGGTCATCGCCTCCGTGCTCCAGCGCCCTGACGAGCCCGGCGAGTTCCTCGCCTACTGGACCAGCCACTACGGCCGCAACATCCCGCAGCCCGTCAAGCGCGGCATCGAGGACGCCCTCGGCCGTCTCTACACCGAGCGCGCCCTGCTGAAGTACGACACCGACAGCAAGGGCTACCGGTTCGGCGACGTCATCGAGCTGACCCATCCCTCGCCCTCCGCCGTCTGGCAGGGCGACCTGTTCAAGCACGCCATCGACCGGCGGCACGGCCGCGGCGACGACATCCCCGAGTCCCTGCAGGTCCTCCAGACCCGCGCGTTCCTGATGACCATGCCCGTCGGCGAGCGCCGCTCGTTCCTCGCCCTGCCCAACGCGCCCACGGTGCTGAAGGACGCGGGCATGACCTGGGAAGCCGTGGCCGGCTGGCTGCAGGGCCCGATGGACGCAGTCGCGTGGGAGGCCGTCATCCCGTCAATGGGCCTGATGGCTCTCGTCCGCAACCTCCGCAACTTCGACCAGGCCGGGGTCTCCGACGAGGTCGCCGAGCAGGTCGCCTCCCGGATCGCGGACCCGGCAGAGGTCGCCCGGTCCCGCATGTTCCCGTTCCGCTTCTGGGCCGGGTACAAGCACGTCCCGTCGCTGCGCTGGGGCCACGCCCTAGAGAAGGCCCTCACCGCGTCCCTGGCCAACGTGCCCGCTCTGCCCGGCCGCACCCTGATCCTCGTCGACCGGTCCCCGTCGATGTTCCCCGGCTACGGCTACTCCACGCCGAACCAGTCGGAGATCCCCCTCGCCGAGCAGGCCGCCGTGTTCGGGTCCGCCCTCGCGCTGCGCGCCGCCGCCCCGACGCTGGTCGAGTTCGGCGGCAAGAGCCGCGAGATCACGGTGCCGAAGGGCGGCAGCGTGCTGCGCCTCGTTGAGGCTTTCGGCCAGGACGGCGGCACGGACATCCCGAAGGCCGTGAAGCAGCACTACGCGGGCCACGACCGGGTTGTCATCGTCACCGACGAGCAGACCCGGCCCGGCTACCTGCCGTCCAACATGCTCTCGTACGGCGGGATGCGCGAGACTGCGATCGACGACCTGATCCCCAAGCACGTCCCGGTCTACATGTGGAACATGGCGGGCTACAAGCCGGGCGCCATGCCGTCCGGCATCGCGAACCGGCACACCCTGGGCGGGCTCAGCGACGTCGCGTTCGCCCTGATCCCGCTGCTCGACGCCGGCCGCAACGCGACCTGGCCGTGGGTGTCTGGTCGGTGATCTGCTGACCAACCCTGGGGCGCCTCTGGAATCGCCTCCAGAGGCGCCTCATTCTTGGCTCCTATCGCCAGGGGCGGTGCCACCTCCACACCTGCCACCAGGGGACAGTTGGCGTGGCGACGACTTCCGCACCTCGCGAATCGAGGTACTGCCTCGCCGAATCCAGATAGGCGCTCAGCGCCGTGTTGCTCGCAGCGCTTGACGCTTCGAAAGCTGCGCGGTGCAGAGCAGGGTCGATGCCCGGCGTGATCCTCCGGAGAGAGTTCCGCCACTCTGTGCACTGGCGGCTCGCGTCGACGACCTTCAGGAGCGCAGTCCGTGCTCGCTCGCTCTCGTTCCCCGGTAGGGCAAGTCTCACCGCTGCCCAGGCCTCCATGCCCTCCATCAACAGCTCATCGGTCCTGGGGTTTTCGATGCTTCGCAGGCCTGCCGCCCTCTCCTCGGGACGCAGTGCCGCGACTACCGCGAGAGCGACACCTTCTCGCATCACCTGTTTGCTCAGGCGATCGAGAACCCCGGCATAGGTCACCAGTGCTGCCTGGCGTCGAGCCCACATCGCGTCGTCGCGGGCGCTCGCCACCTGCATTCGCATTGCCTCGACTTGACCGCGAGCCTGTGTGGCTGCGCCGGAGCGCGCTGCGTAGCCGCCGACAACCGCGCCGCCCAGACCGATGATCGCGCCAACTATCTGTGGATCCACCCGCGCAGTGTGGCACGCGTCGAGTCCGAGCGCAGTTTCCAGCCCCGAGGATCCCTCGTGCTCCCATGGGGCTGCCTACTTGGGCCGGGTACCCCTCCACCCGGCACCGCATCACCGTGCCCACCGGAGGAACTCATGGCCGACCTCTGCTTCAACGTGGCCCTCGGCCGCCTCGCCTACTATGCATCCCTTCCCGCCGCGAACGACGCCCTCATCGCCATCCCGTATGCCGCCTCCGGCCTCCCCTCGGACGCGACCCTGCGGGACTGCGCAACCGTCGCTGCGATCGCATCCGCAGGCGCCACCGAGCAGACCACCCTCGGCCGCAAGACCCTCAGCAGTGTCACCGTCACCGTCAACAACACGAACGACCGCGTTGAGCTCGACGCCGCTGACCTCTCCTGGACCGCCACGGCCGGAGCCGCAATCGCCGCGGTGGTCATCTGCTATGACCCCGACAGCACCGGCGGCGTCGACGCCGACCTCGTCCCCCTCACGAAGCACGACGTCACGATGACGCCCGACGGCACCAACCTCTCACTGACGATCTCGGACTTCTGCCGCATCACCTCCGCCGCCTGACCGCCCTCCAGACCGAAGGGGGTGGCTGATGGCGACCCGGTTCTGGCTGACCAACGCGGCAGCCCCCTACACACCCGCGACACGGCGCGGCGCCTGGGACGTCGCCAGCGGCGAGGACGTGCAGCTGCTCGGCCGCAAGCCGCAGGGCTCGGCCGGCACGTCGTCCATCAACGTCGGCTCGACGTCCGCCGACCGGGACGTCCTTCTCCACCGCTCGATCAGCGCCGGCGCGGTCAAGGCGGGCACGATCTCCGGCACGGTCGAGTGGACAATCGGCGTCAAGGAATCCAATGTCGACCTCAACGGCTTCTGGCACCTGCACGTCTACGTCACCAGCGGCGACACGGACACCCCGCGCGGCACCCTGCTGACTGACTACATCGGCAGCACGGAGTTCACGACCACCGCGACCGGCATTGACCCGGGCGCCCAGACCGTCACCCCGGTCGCGATCCAGGTCGGCGACCGGATCGTCGTAGAGATCGGATACAGGGCGAACGCCCTCGCAACGACGTACAACGCGACCGTCAACTACGGCAACACGGGTGGCACGGACCTTGCGGCCAGCGACACAGCGGTCACCACCGAGCCGGGCTGGGTGGAGTTCAGCGGCACCGACGGACTGTTCACCGCCGGATTCGGCACCCTCACCGACGCGTTCACCTCCTCGATCGATTCCAAGTGGACGAAGAGCGCTGGCGTCACGGCGACCGGCGGCCGTGCCCGGATCCCGACCACGACCACACTGGAGTCGCTGTACACCGCGACGGCGTACGAGATTCAGGGCACCAGCGCCGCCTTCCAGGTCCCGTCGGTCCCCGTGGCTGGGGGCGGCTCTGGGGTCAGCGTCGCCGCGTACTTGTCGGCCGGGCCGACGGTGTCCACGACCAACTTGGAGATCGTCTACTCGCCGAACACGGGCAACTTGCAGTTCCGCAACAACGTCGGCGGATCCGACGCCTCCCCCACCAACATCACCTACGACTCCACCGCACACGCCTGGTGGCGCTTCCACGAAGCCGCCGGGTCCATCACCATGGACACCAGCCCCGACGGCGTCACCTGGACCACTAGGCGCACCATCAGCACCCTCACCCAATGGATGCGCGTCGGCAACCAAATCCTCTACTTCGAATCCGTCCGGACGTCCGGCACCAACGACTTCGCCGAGATCGACAGCGTCAACGTCGTCGCTAACACCACCATCGCGCTCAGCGCCGCGGGCAGCACCGAGACTGCTCAGCACCTGGCAGCCGCCAAGCAGCGCACCGCCGGGATCGCCGCTGGCATCGAGACGGCGCAGCGCCTCACCGGGGTGAAGCAGCGCACCGCCACCCTGGCCGCCGCCGTGGAGACCGCTCGGCACGTCGCCGGAACCAAGACTGCGGTCCTCGGCATCGCATACGCCACCGCCGCCACCCAGCACCCGGCCGCCGCCAAGACCCGGCAGCTCAACCCCGCCCAGGAACAAGCCTCCGCCGCCGGGCTCGTCGCCACCAAGACACGCGCCCTCTCCCCCGCCACAGCAACCGCGCAAGCCCAGCACCCCGCCGGCGCCAAACAGGCCCAGCTCGGCGCCGCCCGGCAGACCGCCACCAGCCAGACCCTCCTCACAGCCAAGACCCGATCGCTGGGCCGCGCCGCCGAGACGGAGAGCGCCCGCGTCCTGGCCGCTCCCGTCCCCGGCCTCACCCACGGCCTCGCCCTCACCGACCGCCCCGCAACCGCCTGGACCGCCAGCGCCGCCACCGCCGCCTGGGCCTGCACCGGAAGGACCGCCGCCGTGGACAGCCTCTCCACCGAATACCTCGAAGTGGGCGTCACCTGGAGCCGTGGCGACCCCTCCACCTCCGCCGTGCAGATGGCCGTCGTGCCGCTCGGCCACGACCCGGCCGACACCGACTGGCACACCGCGCAGTGGGACACCGATACGGCTGGACTCACAGTCGCCAAGCTTCTCGTTGGCCCCGACGGCGGGGCGCTGGCACCCACGCCCGGCCGCTACCGGGCGTGGGTGTCGATCGACGCCCCACCCGAGCACCCGGTGCTGTCCACTCCGCCATACGACATCAGCTGAGGAGCCAGGATGGCCAGGAAGCAGCACACCGGATTCGTCAGTCGCGCGCAGTGGCGGCTCTTCTGGGCCTCCAAGAAGCTCCGACGATATGCGCACGACAAGGCCGTCGCGACTCCCGGCGGCCCCGTTGTCCGGTACCGGCGGCTCCCGGGCCGCAAGGGCGTCCGCCGCCGCTGACGTTCGCAGCCTCCCGCTCCCCCCAGGCGATCATCTGCCCTGATCCGAGGGGAGCCCCGCCATGCCCATCAGCCGCGCCAAGACAGCCGACATCCGCGACCGCCGTACCCGCCTCATCCGCATGAGGATCGCCGGCATCCCGTTCAAGGAGATCGCCGACGACCCGGCGTTCGACTACAAGGGAAGCGTCGGCAACGCGAAGAAGGACTTCACGCGCGCCATGCGCGAGACCGCCGCCGAGGAGAAGGAAGCCGCCGACACCTACCGGCAGCTGATGCTGGAGCGCCTCGACCACTATCTCGCCGCGCTCTCCGACCGGATCGATGCCGGTGAGCCGCGGGCCATCGAGGTCGCCCTGCAGGTCGAGACGCAGCGCGCGAAGGTCACGGGCGCCTACGAGCCCGAGCGCATCGAGGCGACCGTCACGACGGTCAGCCCGGTGGACGTGGAGCTCCGTGAGATGGTCAACGAGGCGAAGGCGCGGGTCGCCGCCGAGGAAGCCGCACTGCGAGGTGGGGCGTGAGCACGAGCCGGTACTTCTTCGACTCCCTGGTGCCGTCCTGGCTGGGGGCCGATCCGGGCTACCGGGCCGCGCTGGGCCAGCACCTGCTGGGCCTGATGGCGCTGCAGGAGTACGAGCCGGTGTCCGAGCCCGCCGTGAGCGTCGCGCCGTGCGACATCGACCCACCGCCCGGGACGGTGCTGCTGCGAGTCGAGGTCCTGGTGGAGGAGTTCGACCTCGACATGGGCGATGAGGAGCCCGTGGGGCAGTGGCTGGCCGAGCAGACCGATGAGCGCACCGTGCACTGCGTTCCGCTCGACGACGCCGTGTCCCACGACCTGACCGACGACTGCCCGTGCGGGCCCCGATCCAGGCCCGAGGAGTGCCGAGACGGGAGCACGGGCTGGGTCGTCATCCACCATTCCCTCGACGGCCGCGAGTTGACCGAGCCCGACCACGGCGCGTCCCCGGAGTAGCCGTGATCGACGCCCTCACCCGGCCGCTCGACACCTACCTGGCCGGTCTCGACGGCGACACCTTCGACCTCGCCAGGTACCTCGCCGAGCGGGTGCCCGACGTCCGCATGCTGGCGACCGCAGAGGGGCGCCGCACCCTGACGCGCCTCGACCCGCTGCTGTTCGGCCTCGTCTACCTGCGCCACCACCTGCGGGACAACGAGGGCAACGTCAGCTTCGGTGACGCACACCTCGACTGGTGCCGCGCCGCACGCGCATGGGTGCGCCCGCCGCGCACCCCGGCGGAGCAGCGGGACGCCTACGTCGCGCCGCGCAACACCGGCAAGTCGACGATGTGGTTCCTGATCCTGCCGATGTGGGCGGCCGCGCACGGCTTCATCCGCTTCATCGCCGCGTTCTCCGCCTCCGCTGCGCAGGCCGAGACGCACCTGTCCACGTTCAAGCAGGAACTCGCCACCAACGAGCGGATCCAGGAGGACTACCCGGACCTGTGCGCCCCCGCGAAGCGCCCCTCCGGCGCGTCCGTCGCGGACACGCAGCGCATGTACGTGGCCGCGTCCGGGTTCGCGTTCGCGGCGCGCGGCATGGACTCCAGCTCGCTCGGCATGAAGGTCGGCGCGCACCGGCCGGACCTGCTGCTCCTCGACGACGTGGAGCCGGACGAGTCCTCGTACTCCGCGGACCAGGCCGGCAAGCGCCTGACCACGTTGAAGGACGCGATCCTCCCTCTCAACATCTACGCGCGCGTGGTGTTGGTGGGGACCGTCACCATGCCCGGCTCGATCGTTCACCAGCTGGTCAAGCACGCCCGCGGTGTGGAGACAGCCGACTGGATTCGCGACGAGAGTTTCCGGGCGCACTACTCGGCGCCGATCATCCGTGGCGACGACGGCACCGAGCGGTCGATGTGGCCGGCGAAGTGGCCGCTGGGCTACCTCAAGAGCATCGAGCACACCCGGTCGTTCGCGAAGAACATGGCGAACGACCCGATGGGCATGGACGGCGACTACTGGTCGGCGGAGGACTTCCGGTACGGGGAGGACCCGCCCACGCACACGGTCCTCAGCATCGACCCCGCGACCACCGCGAAGAGCACCTCCGACTTCACCGGCCTCGGAGTCGTCTCGTGGAGCGCCAAGGCACAGCGCTGCACCGTCCGCGCCGCGATCCCCGTGAAGATCCCGCCCGGTGAGAAGCTGCGTGCCAGGGTCCTCGACGTTCTGGACGAGTTCCCGGAGATCGGGCTGATCATCATCGAGACGAACCAGGGCGGGGACACCTGGCTGGCGATCCTCCACGACATGCCGGTCAGGGTGAAGACCGTGACCCAGGACATCCCCAGAGAGGTCCGAGCCGCCAACGTCCTCGTCCACTACCAGCGCGGCCGAGTCCAACACGCCGGGCCACTGCGCGACCTGGAGGAGCAGATGGTCGCGTTCCCGAAGGCCCCCAATGACGACCTCGTGGACTGCGTCGGATCCGCGATCGACCGGTTCATGCCGACCCGCGCGAAGAAGGCCGGCCCGAAGGCGGCAAGCCGCGGCTACGCCTGATCGCGCGTTGCAGCCGCGTGAGGCGGCGTCCGTACCGTGATCGCGAATCCGGGGCCGGGCGATCAAGGAGGATGCGGTGACCGCGAGTACAGACCTGTGGGCGGGCATCACCGAACTCAACTACACCCGGCCCGAGTACGACACGGCGCATGCCTACTACACCGGCCGCGTCAGCGAGGTCTTCAGCTCCGCCCGGGTGCGCCGCGCCCTGGAGCGGACCCACATGGGCCACCACCTGAACTACTGCAAGATCCCCGTCAACGCGGTCACCGACCGCCTCGAACTCGCAGCGGTCACCAGCACCGACCCGCTGGCCGCCAAAGTCCTCGACGCCCTCTGGGAGTTCAACAGCCTCGACCTGGAGGCCCCTAACGTCCACCGCCGCGCCGGGGAACTCGGCGACGCCTACATCATCGCCGTGCCCATCGAGGACGAGAGCGGCAAGGTCACCGGCGTCGAGATGCACTACAACTCGCCGATGACGGTGCGGGTCTTCTACTCGGAGGAGAACCCCCGCGAGAAGGCGTTCGCGGTCAAGCGCTGGTGCGAGCGGTCCAGCCTCGGCGAGGTCGTCCGCGCCGAGGTGTACTACGACGACCGGACGCAGCGCTGGACCACCGGCCCCGGGTCGAGCGGCCACAACGAGGCTGACTGGATGCACTGGCTCGCCGACCCCGTGGCCCCGGCCGAGGGGCAGGAACCGCCGCCAGCCGACGACGCCTCGTGGGAGATCCCGAACAAGTCCGGCGAGATCCCGGTGTTCCACTTCAGGAGCGACCAGCCCTACGGCATCCCCGAGCACGAGGGCGCGTACGGCTGCCAGGACGCCATCAACAAGCTGATCATCACGCACCTCTCGACCGTCGACTACCAGGCCTTCCCTCAGCGCTACGGCCTCACCGAAGCGATGACCACCGACACCGGCGACCTGGACGCCTCCGACTTCGACGACGACGACTTCCCCGCCGACCCGGCGTCCGGCCCCACCGACTCCGGCGACGACTCCGACCTTAAGTCCGGGCCCGGCGAGATGTGGCTGCTCCGCGGCTACAAGGAGGTCGGCCAGTTCCAGGCCGCCAACCCCGGCGTCTTCTTCGACCCCGCCGCGTTCTACACCCGGGCGATGGCGACCCTCACCGACACCCCGCTGCGCCGCTTCGACACCACCGGGGGCGGCACTCACAACCCCTCCGGTGAGTCCCTGCGCCGCGACGAGGCACCGTTCGTGAAGAAGATCCGCAACAGGCAGCTGTCGTACGGCGCGACATGGAAGGACCTCTTCGGGTACTGCCTGCGCCTGTTCGGGATCACCGCGCCCGTGGATGTCCGCTGGGCAGCTGCCGCATCCGTCGACGACGAGGCCGGCTGGACCACCGCCGGTCTCAAGAGCAAGCTCGGAGTGCCTCAGCGGCAGCTGCTCCTGGAGGCGGGCTACACCGAGGAGCAGGTCACCGCATGGCTGGAGACCCCCACCGATGATGCCGCCGAGCTGAGCCGCCACCTCATGGACATCAGCGTCTTCTCCGAGATCGCCCAGCGCATCGGCACCGCCATCAGCCTCGGCGCCCTCGACGCGGCACAGGCCCAGGATCTCCTCAACCCGCTGATGGTCGCCCTCCTCGGGCAGCCCGAGACGGCCGCCGCGGCATGAGCGTCACCGCGGCGCAGCTCGCGGCGCTGGCGCAGGGCGCCCACTCTGACGAAGCGGCGGCGTTCGAGTCACGCATCGCGGACGAGGCGGCGGGCCGCGCCGATGAGCGCATGGCCGAGGCGCTCGCCTCTGCGGCCGCCCTGTGGGTGACGACGTTCGGGGACCTCGACGCCCGCGGCTCGGGCAGTGCCCTGGCCGATCTCCTGCGCGCGGTCGCCGAGCGGGTGCAGCGAGCGCTCTCGGGCCTGGGGCGCCGCTCGCGCCGCATCCTGGCCGCGGCGATCCCCGAGGCATTGGCCCTCGGCGTCCGCCAGGCACAGGACTTCGCCCGCCGCGCCTCCGGCCACCGCGTCCACGCCGCCACCGGCAGCGGCGCAGGCCCACTGGAGCGGACCCTGGACGCGGCCCGCGGCCTGCCGCGCATGGTCCGCGAGCAGCTCGACCGGGCCCTGCGTCTCCTCACCCCGGAGGTCGTCGACGGCCGCACGTTCGCCGCTGTCGCCGCTGGCATGGGCGCCGCACGGTCCGCGATCTCCCGCGTCCGCGGCACCGTCGCCTGGGCCGTCCACGACGCCCTGAACACCGGCATCGGGTACGTCGCCCGCGCGCTGCGCCTTCGCCGTGTCTGGGTCGCCGAGTTCAACGCCTGCGTCCGGTGCCAGGCCTACGCCGGAGAGAGCGTCACCCTGCGCGGCACATTCAAGGGCGGCCAGTCCTGGGACCCCGCCCAGCGCCACGCCCCGGCGGCGCCGGTCGACGCGCCGCCGCTGCACATCCGCTGCCGCTGCCGGACCGCCCTCTGGTCCGAGCGGTGGCCGGTACGCGGCGAGTCCCTTCCCGACCTGCTGACACGTCAGGCCCGCGAGGCGGTCGGCAGGGGCTGGTCCCTACCCTCAGAGTCAGGCGCAGCCCGCCTGCGCGCCGCCCGCGCACTGCTCACCTCCGGCGAGCAGCTGCCGCCCGGGGTGGCGTCGGCCGCCCGCCGCGCGCTGCGCGAGGGCCGCTTCCCCTACCGCACGGCCGCCGCGATCTGATCACAGTCGTACCGCGCAGCGCAGCTACCGTCCCGGCCATGACCGCTACCCCCGTGATGGAGGCCGCCGTGGACGCCCCGGTGATCGGTGCACCCGCACCCGCACGACCCAGCATCAGCCAGCCCCCGTGGGCCGTCCTCGGACACCGCGCGGACGGCCGCCCGATCCGCCCGATCGCGGGCGGCGCACCCGACGATGACGACACGGACGTCGATCTCGACGAGGACACCGACCCCGACCCGGAGCCCGACGCCGACCCGGACGAGGACACCGACCCGGACGACACGGACGACACCGAGCCCGGGCCGGCCGCCGCCAAGCCGAAGCCCGGCCCGCGCAAGACCACCACACCCCAACCCGCCGCCGCGGCGGCCGCCGGTGAGGAGTGGACCCCGCCGTCCCGCGACGAGCACGAGCGGATGCGCCGCACCCTGGCCGCCCGCAAGGCCGAGAAGCTCGACCTGCAACGGCAGCTGAACGAACTGCGCGCCAGGACCGCCGAGGCCGAGACCGAGTCGGAGAAGGCCATCCGCGAAGCCGCCGAGCAGGGCGAGAAGAAGTTCAAGGCACCGCTCGTGCGCACCGCCGCCCGGGCCGCGCTCATCCAGGCCGGCGCACTCGCAGCCATCGACCCCTCCGACAAGGAGAAGGGCGAGGCCCGTATCCGCCGACTCCTCAAGCTCGTCGACATGGACGACGTCTCGGTGGACTCCGACACCGGGGAGGTCCTCGGCCTGGAGGACCAGATCGAGGCCATGCAGGCCGACTATCCCGAGCTGTTCGCGAAGCCTGCCCCGGAGCCCCAGAAGCTCAAGCCGCGGCCGACTGCCGCGCCGAAGAACCCGGCACCCGAGAAGCCGAAGCCGAGCTGGGAGCGTCACGCCGCTTCCGCGTTGAGGCAGAGCTGATCACCCGCCGTACCGTCTGACCCAGCCACCCGGTGATCGGGACCGGCTGAACGTCCGCCCGAGGCGCCCGTGATGGGGCCCGAGCCACCACCTCCGCTCACCCCATCACCCGCCCTGGAGGGCACCCCGTGGCACGCAACACTTTCGAACCGTGGATCCCGGAGGAGTTCGGGTCCGATGTCATCACTCGGATCGTCCAGAACTCCGTGGTCGAGGCTGTCGGCTCCCGCATTCCGATGGCCACCAACTCCCGCTCCACGCCGCGCTCGGCGGGCATGGACGTCGATGTCGTCGACAAGGGCGGCGCGTACGGCGAGGACTCCAACACCAACGACGACGTCGTCCTGACGGCGCGTAAGTTCGGCAAGGCCATCCGCATCGCCGAGGAGGACATGGACGACTCGCTCGCCGACATCCTCAAGGTGAAGATGGGCGACTGGAGCACCTCCTACGCCAAGACGCTCGACAACGCGTCCTTCGCGGTCACCGCAGCTCCGGGCACCGGCATCCCGTTCAAGAGCATCTACTACCTGCTCTCGCAGACCGACGCAGGCCTGGGCTACACCGCCAACACGAACATCACGCAGACCGGTTCCGGCGGCGTCACCTACGACAACATCTCGCTGAGCCTGGGCAAGGTCGAAGGCGGCGACTACTTCGATCCGGCCGAGCTCATCGCCGTCGCGCACCCGTCCTTCCGGGCCAAGCTGCGTGGCGTCAAGGACCTCCAGGGCGAACCGATCTTCATCCAGGGTCTCGCCGGAACCCCCGACACGATCTTCGGTCACCAGATCAAGTGGAGCCTCGGCGCGCGGACTTCGGCCACTGCCAAGTCCTCGCCGACCGGCAACCCGCTGATCCTGTGGGTCCACCCGTCGCTGATGCTCCTCGGCGTCCGCTCCGGCCCCGAGAGCATCTTCATCGACGGGAAGGACGGCACCGCCGCACTCACCGACGAGTCGATCCTCAAGATGCGCGCCCGCCGCGCGTTCGCCTACGGCCACCCGGCCGGCGCGGCGATCCTTGAGAACAACAGCGGGTCCTGATGGCGGCCGCCAAGGCTACGGCACAGGCCGGGGCTGAGGCCCCGGCGCCGCCCACCGTCACCGACGACAAGGCCCGCGCCGCGGAGTTCCCAGCGAAGGCCGGGCACCCCGACACCGAGGTCGACAAGCGCTCACCCGACGGCGCCGAAGGCCCCGTGCACGTCAAGGAGTTCGTCCTCCTCGGCCGCGCGGACGACCCGATCTCCGAGAGCACCCACACCGCGAACCGGGCGGCCGCCGCCCACGAAGCGATCCAGCGCGGCCTCCACCCGCACGGCGAGGTCGAGTTCACCGGCGCCACCGACCAGCAAGACGGCCGCTCCGTGACGCTCACCTACCGCGTCCCGGTCGTCCCGTCGTCCACCGACCACAACTCGGCCGACACCACCACCCCCCGCAGCATCCTCACCCAGCAGAGCAAGGGCGACAGCTGATGGTCAGCGCCTGGGCAACCACCGCAACCGTCCTCGACATCACCGGCGTCGAGGCCACGGAACAGCAGGTCGCCCAGGCGCAGGCCGCCATCGAAGTGTGCTCCGGCCGGATCTGGGACGACACCGAACGGCTACGCCGCCGGGACCTGTACTGGCTCGGCCGCGCAGTCGCCTACCAGGCCGCATGGGCAGCAGGCCAGCCCGGCCTCGAAACCCGCATGGACCTCACCTCGCAGACCCAGGATGGCGTCAGCGCCAGCCTCACCGCCGACGCCATCATCCTCGCGCCGATGGCCGCCCGCGCCATCAACCGCTGCTCCTGGCGCAAGTCCCGCACCATCCACGTCCGAAGCCCGTTCGTCGACGGCCGCGGCATCGGCGTCAACCCGCTGCTGGAGTCCACCGACGACCTCCAGACCTGGACCCCGATGCCGGGTGCGCCGTGATCGCAACGACCTGGATCACCGTCCTGCGCGGCACTCAAGAGACCACATTCACCGATGAGATCGACACGTTCACCGAGACCGGCATCGACGCCCTGACCCGCATCCCCGCCAGCCTCATCGAGACGACCCGCACATCCCAGACACCCGTCTCCGGAACACCCCGCGTCGTACGCGCCACCACCGCCCGGATCCGGGCCGGCACCGCCGTCCAGGCCGACGACCAGATCCGTGACGAGCGGACCGGACGCATCTACAGCATCGACCAGATCAACCAGCCCGCAGCCATCGGCATCACAGCCGAACTGCGCCTGGATCTCACCCTCATCAACTGAACGCGGCCGCAAGCCCGGGAAGACCGGGCGGCCCACCTTGACGCCACAGATCCGGAGAGGACGGCGGCGATGACGATCAGGCTCGACCCGAGCGCGGACGCACACCTCGACGCCATCCTCACGCGCGTCCTCGACCGCTGCCTGTCCGACATCGCCGACGACGCCCGCGCGTTCGCCCCCGAGAAGACCGGCGAACTGAAGGCCTCGATCTTCCACCAGACCGACGGCCTCACCGGCATCGTCGGCACGGACTGCCCCTACTGGCGCCCCGTCGAATACGGCTCCGCCGCCCACGACATCCGGCCCCGCCACAAGAAGGCCCTCTTCTGGGAAGGCGCAGCCCACCCCGTCGGCCGCGTCCGCCACCCCGGCACCGCCCCGCACCCCTACCTGCGGCCCGCGCTGCTCCAGCACCGGGAGCTGCGGTGACCACCCTGCTGCGCGCCACCACCGAGCTCGTCGCCCAGGCCTGGCTGCGCGGTGTCCTGGGCGACATCGTGGCGACCACCCTGCCCCGGGACAACGCCTCGTGGATGGCGTCCGGGTTCGTGACCGTCGCCACGGTCGGCGGCTCCGCGAACCCGTATGTCCCGCTGCGGTCCCCGGTCGTGTCCGTGGACTGCTGGGCGGTGCACCCAGGGAGCAACCGTCCGCCGTGGAACAAGGCGACCTCTCTCGCCGAGCGGGTGCAGGCCGCCTGCTGGGACCACGCCGCGACACCGCGCCTCCTCACGCTGCCGGCCAACTACCCGCAGGCCCGTGTCCTCTCCGCGTACTCCACGTACGAGGCGCGCCGTGTCCCCGACGATGCCGCCTCCTACGCCCGGATCAACCTCGGCCTGTCCGTCAACTGGGTCGAGGTGGCGTCGTGAGCAGCCAGCGGTGGGCGCTCCAGGGGGAGGTCAGCCGTGACCTCCTCACGTGGAACGGGCGGGTCATCGTCCACAACAGCCGGGCGGAGTTGGAGTTCCTCACCGCCGGCGCGCGCGTCATCGAGTGCCCTCGCTCCATCCCGCCCGAGCAGACCCTGCCCCTGCGTGCGCACCCGCAGTTCGCCCACCACACCTGGCCCCTGCGACGCGAGGACTACCGATGACCGCCGTCCGCACCACCATCCGCCCCGACCTGGAGGTGGAGGTCTCGCCCGCCGAGCACCTCGACCTCCAGCGTCAGGGCCTGCTCGTCGAGGACCCCTCCGCCTCGGCTGGCATCACCCCCGAGCCCACCCGGGCGAACCCCGCCGCGAGCGCGGCCAAGGAGGACTGACCAGTGAGCGTCACCACCACCAACCTGATCCTCGGCCCGGCGACCCTCTACCAGGGGACGTTCGGGGCAACCGAGCCCGCCGACACCGCCGTCAACTCCACCCCGCAGGCGTCCGCGTGGACAGACATGGGCGGCACCCAGGACGGCGTCACCCTCTCCGTGGACCAGACGTACACCGCCCTGGAGGTCGACCAGGTGGTGGACCGCGTCGGATCCCGGCTGACCAAGCGCGAGCTGACTCTGGAGACGAGCCTCGCGGAGAGCACGCTGGAGAACCTGAGCGTGGTGCTGAACGGCGGCACGGCCGCGACCGGCGCCGGATACAAGTCGTACGAGCCGCTGTTCGCCAGCTCCGCGACACAGCCGAACTACACGGCCCTCCTCTTCGACGGCTGGGGCGCGAACAGCTTCCGGCGCCGCGTCATCCTCCGCCGGACGCTCAGCACCGACGCCGTCGCCATGGCCTACACGAAGGACAAGCAGACCCTCTTCAAGACCAAGTTCAGCGGCCACTACGTCACTTCGTCCATCGCACCGTTCCACGTCGTCGAAGCGACGTCCTGACCCTGCGGCCCGGCGGCACCCGACCGCCGGGCCCGGCCCTCCACCACCTTCCAGGAGCACCCCCATGGCCGCCAACACCCGCACCAGCCCCGCCAAGCGCACCCTTCCCAAGCCCGCAGACGCCCCCAAGCCAGCGGCATCGTTCGAGCCGATCCGCGTCGGCCGCAAGAAGAAGCCGGCAGACGAGGGCGTGCCGCTCTTCTACCTCACCGGCGACGACGGCGAGGAGATCGAGTACCGCATCCCGTCGAAGGTGCCCACCAGCCTCTCCCTGGAGTACCTGCGTCTCGCGCGGACGATGGGCGAGAACGCGGCGGCCCAGCGGATGCTCGAACGGCTCCTCGGCCTTGACGCCTACCTGGCGCTGGAGCAGTCCAACGAGGTCGACGAGGACGACATGGAGAGCATCCTGCAGGCCGTCATCTCGCACGTCGCGGGCCCGGTGGACGAGTCGGGAAAAGGCCGAGCCTGACGTGGACCAGGCCTCTGGGTGAGCGGGTGGCGCAGGTCGGCTGGGTCCTGGATCACCTCGACGACTTGCACGCCGACTTCCGGGTGTTCTACGGCATCGACCTCGATGCCGAGCCGGAGCTGAGCGGCCCGCGGTTCTTCAGCTACGCGCAGCGGGTCGCCGTGTACGGCGGGGTGATTGCGGCCCGGATCGAGGAGGCCCGCGAGGAGCAGCAGCCGGCCGCACCGGTCGCCCGGCCGGCAGTACAGCAGCAATCGGATCGGCAGCACGTGGAGTTGGCGGCGTTCCGGCTCGCATTCCCCGGACTGGTCAGCGTCTCGAAGGTGAGCCCGCAGGAGAAGGTGGAGTAGGTGTCGTTCCGTGTCGCCGAGGGCTTCGTCGAAGTCACGATGGACAAGTCGCGGTATGAGGCTGACCTGGCCCGACTCAAGGGCCAGAAGCTCGACATTCAGGCGCTCGTCAAGCTCGACGACTCCACGGCGCGGGCTCAGCTCGCGGCGCTCGGCCGCAGCGTCGAGATCGCGTTCAAGGCGAAGCTCGATGACGCCCAGCTGCGGGCGCAGCTCGAAGCGGCGGGGAACCGGCTGAAGGTCAAGGTCACGCCGGAGCTGCAGACCAGCACCTACCTGACGCAGCTGACCCGCATCACCCGGGATCAGATCCTGCGGGTCGTCGCGGTCCTCGACGCGAACACGTACCTGACTCAGCTCGCCAGGATCACCCGCGACCAGGTCGTCAACATCCGTGCCGACCTCAACGCCAACGCCTACCTCACGCAGCTGACCCGGATCACCCGCGACCAGCAGATCGACGTACGCGCGAACCTCATCACGGGCGACACGCGGGCCCGCCTCGACGCCCTGACCCGCAACCGCCGTGTCCGCGTGGACGTTGACGCGCAGGGCCTGTCCGGCCTGGCCGGCATGCTCGGCCGAGTCGGGTCCAGCGGCGCCAGCGCGGCCGGGAGCATCGGCATGCTCGGCGGCCGCATGGGCGCGCTCGTCACCGCCGCACTGAGCGCCCTGCCGGCCATCGCCTCGCTGGGGCAGGCCATCATCTCGATGGGCCCGGCGGCGGCCGTTGCTGCTCCGGCGCTGGGTTCGCTGATCGCCATGTTCGGCGCCCTGAAGCTCGGCATGAGCGGGATCGGCGGCGCGTTCAAGCAGGCTTTCGCCCCAGCGGTCGGTGGTGCGGGTGGCGCAACGACCGCCACGCACGCTCTCGCTGACGCCCAGCAGGCCCTGAAGATCGCGATCCGCGATGCGGGCGACGCGAACCGGCACGCGATCCAGCAGGTCGCCGCCGCCGAACGCGACCTCACCGCGGCCCAGCGGCAGGAACGCCAGGCGCAGCTCGACCTCATCAAGGCCCGCAAGGAAGCCAAGGAGCAGCTCGAAGACCTTCAGAACCAGTTGGTGGACGGGGAGCTCGATCACCGGCAGGCGATCCTCGATGTCCAGAAGGCCAAGGAGGAGCTCGACAAGACGCTCGCCGACCCGAACGCGACCGAGGAGCAGAAGCAGGAGGCGCAGCTCGCCTACGACCAGGCCGTGCAGCAGCTCAAGGAGCAGGAGCTCGCGCAGGAGCGGCTCAAGGCGAAGGCCGCCGAGGCGACGAAGGCCGGTGTCGACGGCAACGAGCAGGTAGCGCAAGCGACGCAGGATGTTGCCGACGCGCAGCAGGACGTCCTCGACAAGACGCAGACCCTGGCGGAGGCCCGGATCTCTGCCGACCGGGCGGCGGAGGACGGCGCGATCCGGGTAGCGCAGGCGCAGCAGGCGATCGCGGATGCGATGGCACAGTCAGGGGCCGGCGCGGCCAAGTTCGCGAACGCCATGGCCAAGCTCGCCCCCAGCGCACGGGAGTTCGTGGATGCGGTCATCGCGCTGAAGCCCGCTTGGGACGCGCTGAAGCTGGACGTGCAGCAGGCCCTGTTCGAGGGGCTGGGTAGCAAGCTCACGAGCGTGGCACGGCAGGTGCTGCCGGACCTGCAGACCGGCCTGGTCGGCACGGCCGGGGTGCTCAACAAGATGGCCATGGCCGCGATGGACGCGGTCGACCAGCTGTCGAAGACGGGCACGCTGAAGGCGGCGTTCGCCAGCATCAACGAGGGGCTGAAGCCCCTGCAGCAGGTGCCCGCCAACCTTCTGACGATGTTCGGGACGCTGACGGCTGCGGCCGGGCCCGCCTTCCTGCGGATCACCAGCGCCATCGGCGAAGCGATGGGGAGCTTCACGCAGCGACTGTCCGCGGCGTTCTCCAACGGCAGCCTCACCAACACGATCAACAACGCCCTGAACCTGGCCGTCCAGTTCGCCAAGCTGCTGGGCGACGCGCTCGGCATCGTCGGGAACATCATGAAGGCCGCCGCGGCAGCGGGCGGGGACGCGCTCGGTGTCCTCGGCAGCGTCTTCGCCGAGCTGAAGCGGGTCACGGCCAGCCCGGAGGTCCAGGGCGCGCTGCAGGCCTTGTTCAGGACGCTGAACACCCTGGCGGGCACGGTGGCGCCGCTGGTCGGGCAGGCCCTCATGGCGCTCGGTCCGGTGCTCATGGCGCTCGGCCTGCCAGTGCAGAACCTGATCCAGCAGCTCGGCGCCGCACTCCAGCCGATCATCGCGGCGCTCGCGCCGGTACTGCTGGCCGCTGCCCAGGCGGTCGGTGGCCTGCTGAACGCCATCGCCCCCCTCCTGCCGGTCGCCGGTCAGCTGATCGCCATGCTCGGCCCCGCGATCACCCCGGTCTTTCAAACGTTCACCCAGCTCTTCGCGCAGGCAGCGCCCGTCATCCAGCAGCTGGCGAACGTCCTATCGGCTGTCCTCACGCCCATCCTCGCTCAACTGCCGACGCTGATGGTGCCGCTGATGAACATCTGGCTGCAGCTGAACACGGCGCTTCTGCCGGTCTTCGGTCAGCTCCTGACCGCCCTCGCGCCGTCGCTGATGCAGCTCGGCCAGTCCTTCGTGCAGATCATGATCGCGCTGGCGCCCGTCCTCCAGCAGATCGGCCAGATGATCGCCACGCTGCTGCCGCCGCTGATGCAGCTCCTCGTTCCGATCATCGGCCTGGTCGGCAAGCTGGCCGCCGTGTTCGCAGGCGAGCTCGCCAGGCAGATCACCCAGATCGTGGTGCCCGCGCTGCGGATGGTCAGCCAGCTTCTCAACGGCGACATGCGGGGCGCGTTCAACAGCTTCGGTGACGTCGTCAGCGGAATTCTCCGCATGGTCGTGAGGGAGTTCGTGCTCCTGCCGTACCGGATTCTAGAAGCCCTGGGCGACCTTGGCGGCCTGCTGTGGGACGCCGGGACCCAGGTGATGTCCGGGCTCATCAACGGAATCAAGAGCAAGATCAGCGCCCTGACGAACACCCTCGGCGGCATCACCGACTGGATCAAGGAGCACAAGGGGCCGCCCGAGAAGGACGCCATCCTCCTCACCCCCGCCGGCCAGCTGCTCATGGACGGCCTCATGGCCGGCATCGCTAACCGGATTCCTGATCTGACCGCGCAGCTGCAGGGCGTCACTGCCCAGATCGGCCTGACCCGACTGGGTCCGCAAGTCCCTGGCCTGCTGGCGCCGGGTGCGGTCGTCGCCGGCCCCGGTCAGTCGCTGGGCGGTACTGCGGGTCTGGCTGCCGGTCCTGTTGCAGCCCCTGCAGCGGCGGGTGTGACGATCCAGGCGATCAACATCACCGGCAGCTTCGACCTGTCGTCGGCGGCCGAACGCCGACGGGTCGCGGACGCCCTCGTGGTGGAGATCAAGGAATCGCTGCGTGACTTCGACCGCGGGAGGAGCCGCTGATGACCGGCACATGGGGTACCGTCCAGCTCTCCCGCACGACCCTGCGCGAGACGTTCACCGTCGCCGAAGGGTCCAGCGACGCACGCACCCTGGACCTGGACGGGCAGGAGTCCAACCCGCCGCTCACCCGCAGCGTGCTGGTGGCCCGTCACGACAACATCCTCGCCATGGAGCAGGGCGTGCCGCTGCCTGTGACGTGGACGGACAAGCCGGAGCGCAACGGCTACTACAGCGTCAAGACCGCTGGCGCCGCGCTGCGGGAGTACGTCAACGACACGGTGACGTCCAGCTGGAAGATCGCACTGGAGCGCCTCGGCGCAGCCTCCGAGGTCGACCTGCAGAGCAGGCTCACCGGCGTCGTCCGCCTCAACGACTTCTCCCTGACCGGGGAGACGTGGCACGCCCCGCCGATCGGCCACACCACCTACTACACCGGCGCGACCAGCCCCTCCACCATGACCCGCACGGGTGCTGACGGTGCGATGACCGTGTACCGCAGCATCCCCACCAACGCCTCCCCCCGCTGGGGCTGCGACCCGGCTGCGTACCTTGCCGGCCGGGTCCGGATCAACGACACGCTGGCGGCGACCGGCACTGGCTTCGAGATCGAGGGCACCGAGCAGCCGCTGCCCGTCGCCGCCTGGACGCTCGGAAACGCCCTCGTCAACATCGTGCCCAGCGCCAGCGCTGGGGTCCTGGACGTGCAGGCCTACACGGGCGGCGCCTGGCACTCCAAGCTGTGGAACGTCACAGTGGGCGGCGCCAACGTCGCGGCATGGGACAGCGCCGCAATCCTGCGCAACGACCCGGAGCAGTGCGTGCTGCGGCTCACCGCCCCGCGCTCGCCCGGCCGCGTCACCCTCGACCTCACCCTGCGGCGGGGCTCGCGCACCGTCGAGGGCTACCTGCAGTCCGGCGCGGCCGCGACCCTCGCTGTGTACCTGCGCACCACCGAGACGAACACCTCGGTGGCCGCGTCCGGGTACGTCGTCGCCACCAACAACGACGCCGACGGCAACAAGTTCGCCGCCGGGTCCGCCAGGTCGTTCACCGCGCACGCCAACGGCGGCGTCTCCAAGACCTCGACCGCCACCCTCGACTTCTGGCTCGGCGTCGTCGCCGGCGGCAGCTCCGCCGTGTCCGGCGACGCCGCCACAGACCTACGCAACATGTACATCGGGGCCCTGGCGGAGCAGACCTACACAGTGAGGCGCTGACGTGCCCGTAACCGACGTCCTCACCGCACTCGGCCGCTGGCAGATCGAACTCCTGCCGACAACCCCCCGCGAAGTCCTCGACGCCGTCGCACAGCTCGGGCACGTCGCCATCGTGGCCGGCCGCGTCGACCCACGGACCCACGGCGACAACCTGCTCGCCGCGGCCCGCTACGTCGGGGTCGTCCGGACGAAGGTCCTCGCCGACGACGGCCGCACCCGCACCCCGGGTGACAAGGTCCAGATCGGCGGCGCCAGCATGGCGTTCTGGCTGGGCGATGAGGACGACAAGGGCGCGGTGATCGAGAACGCCACCACGTTCGCGTCCGCCTCCTTCGCAACCGCAGTCCGCGGGCTGCTGCCCGCCTCAGGCGCGGTCACCGAGGGCACCCTGTACTCGGTCACGGGCACGTACTCCGGGACGCACCAGTGGCAGTCCCCCCGCAAGGCGATCCAGTACGTCTGCGACACCATGTCCAGCACGTCGGTGCCGGTGTCGTGGCGGGTGAACGGCAACGGCACCCTCGACGCCGGACCCGAGTCGAACCTGTTCGTCACCACACCCTCGTGCGCGATCGTCAGCCGCGGCGCCGGCCAGGACATGAGCCTCCTCGCCCTGCCCGGCCAGCTGAACCTCGCGACGGACGTGGAGGATTTCACGACGCGTGTCGTGCTGCTGGCGCAGGGCGAGGGCGCGTCCACGGCGACCGGCTCGGCGAACATCAGCCCCGGGCTGAACCCGTACAAGGACATCCACGGCAACACGGTCGCGCTGACGCGCATGGTGTCGGAGTCCGGCACCAGCCAGGTCAACGCCACGATCCGGGCGCAGCTCGCCCTCTCCCAGTTCGTCGCCGCGCACAACGCGCTGACGTTGACCACCGCGGACTACGACGTCGACGGCAGCTTCGCGCCGGGTGACTACGTGTGGGCGTACGACCCGGACAAGGGCCTCGTCGACACGGCGAACGAGATCGTGTTCCGGGGCCTCCGTCTCAACCCGATCAAGCTCCAGGTCACGGAGACGACGTGGCCTGTGACGGACGGGCACACGGTGGCGTACCGGTCCGCCGCCGGTGTGTGGACGGATCTCACGGACTACGTCCAGTTCGAGCAGCAGGGCACGACTCAGGTCGTCGTCGGGGACTTTGAGCGGCAGCTGGCCAACTCCTCGGCAGAGCCGGTTGGGTCCCGGCCGACCGCCGACACCTCGATCCCAGGCGTCCCGACGTTCATCACCCCGTTCTCCGGGGCCGCGTACCTCGACAACAGGGGCTTCACCCGAAGCAAGGTCATCGTCTCCTGGAACGCCCCCAACAACACCGACGGCTCCACGATCCTCGACGGCGACCACTACGAGGTCCGCTACGCCGTCGACACCGACCTCATCTACCCCGCGACGTGGGCGCAGCTCTCCCAAGTCCGGTGGGAAGACCTGCAGGAGTGGCGGCAGCCGTTCGCCGCGCCGACCGGGCACTGGGACATCGCGTACGTCGCCTGGGGCACCACCACCGTGCAGCTGCAGGACCTTGCGCCCGGTGTCGGCTACGACGTGCAGATCCGTGCCGTCGACAAGGCCGGCAACGCCGGGGCGTGGTCCGGGACCACCACCTTCATCGCGACGGCCGACAACATCCCGCCCAGCACGCCCGCGGCCCCGTCCGTGGCCGGCTCGCGGATCGCCCTGCAGATCACGCATACGCTCGGCAAGGCGACGGGCGGCACCTACAACCTGGAGTCGGACCTCCACCATCTGGAGATCCATGTCGAGTACGAGCCGACGTTCACGCCGTCGCCGACCACCCTGAAGGGCAAGGTCTCCGCGACGGCGGGCATGATCCAGGCGCAGATCCCCGTCGTCACCACCGTGCAGGTCGAAGAGACGTCCACCCGGTACGTGCGGGTCGTCGCCGTCGACATCGCGGGCAACAAGTCCGCCCCATCCGTCGCCGCGTCCGCGACCGCGCTGCTGATCGACGATGCGCACATCTCTGACCTGACCGTCACCAAGGTCACCGCCGGCACCATCTCGGCGGACTGGATCGTCGGCGCCCGCATCAAGACCGCCGACACCGGTACCCGCGTCGAACTCAACTCCAGTGGCCTGCAGGCGTACAACGCCAACGGCGACCAGACCGTCAACGTCGCGGCCGCCGATGGCTCGGTCAGCATCATCGGCCAGCTGAAGTCCGGCACGTCCGGCCACCGCATCGAGATCAACCCGACCGCCACGCTCCTGCCCGAGATCCGCATGTACGCCAACAGCGGCTCCAACTACGGTTACCTCAACGCCGTGAGCTTCGGGTCAGACGCCAGCGTCGGCCTCAACTCCGGCACCTTCACCGTCGGCGCGGACACCCTCTTTGAGCGCCTCTACATGACCGAGAACAGCATCCAACTCGCGGTGGTGAAGACCGACCAGAGCCGGTTCGGCGGCTACGTCGCCCTCAACCGAAGCAACGCCAGCATCGGCAACACAGACGGCACCACCGACGCCTTCGTCGCCGTCGGCAGCGACAACCGCATCACCATGGGCGGCAAGTGGGGCAACTACGTCGCGGCCAGCTCCACCGACGCCATCTTCACCGGGTACCAGGACGTCGGCGGCTTCGCGATCTTCAGCTACCTGTACGGCCCGACCATGGCATCGACCATGGCACCACTGGTCACACTCACTGACACCGGAAGCGTCAAGTCCTCGCAGGTCACCGCCAGCAACAGCACCGGCTTCACCGTCTCTCTCAGCGCGACCTCATCGGCCGGCAGCTTCATCGCCTTCTGGGTCTTCCGGGTCTAAGGAGCCTCCATGCAGACCACGTACACGATCGCGGATGTCCAGGCCGTCCGGCTCGGCGACATGGACGCCTTCCGCGTGGTCTTCCGCAGGGACGACGGTCTCCTGCACGGACTTCTCTTCCCGGCCGACACCCTCGCCTGGCGGTCTGCGGAGCTCGGTATCGACCCCGCTGACACCGAGACGCTGCTCGACATCGTCCTCCACGAGCCTTTTGTCACCAGTGATCCACCCGTCGGCGAAGGCTCCCAAGCGCCCGCCCGTGAGCCGCACCTCGCGCGGATCGCCGAGGCAAAGCGCCGCGTCACCATCACCACCCGCCCCGATGGCCCGGCTGATCCGCTCGACGTCATCCGCCGGCACGTCGTCCACCCGGACCGCGTCCGGGACATCCAGCACCGGCTTCGCGGCATCCGGCCGACCGAACCGCCCATCGACGACTCCGCTACCCGCCGCCACAACGACCCGCACTGGACTGCCTGATGTCGACCACCACCACGCGCCTCGGCCTGTACAAGACCGCCTCGGACGGCTCCGAGCTCGTCAACGTCGTCACCGACCTCCTCAACAACCTGGACGCGCTCGACCTCGCTGCGGGCTCGCAGGTCGTCACCTCCTCGACCAGGCCGTCCAGCCCGTTCTCGGGCAAGCACATCCTGGAGTCCGACACCTCCTACCGGTCCTACTTCCACAACGGGACGGCCCCGGCGTCCGGCGGCTGGGTCGAGTACCCGAACAACAGCGGGACGTACGGCGGGCAGGTGTGGGCCAGCCGCGCCACGAACGCCACCACCCTGCGCGTGGCCAACACCTTCGGCGGGGGCAACACCGCGGCCTCCGTCCTCACCGAGCACGCCGCGGCCGCCGGCGTCGCCTACGGCGCCCGCGTCTCCGGCGACAGCCAGGACCGGATCCAGATCCGCGCGGACGGGCGCATCGACCTCGGCCCCGGCTCGGGTGCCCGCGACACCAGCTGGTACCGGTCCGCAGCCGGCGAAATCACCAGCGACGGGGCGTTCCGGCTGCCTTCGACAACCGACGTCAGTCTCAGCTCGACCGGCCACGCGTTCCAGATCGGGCCCAGCTCCGGGCTCAACGTGCGCATGGACAACAACGAGATCCAGGCCGTCAATAACGGGGCGGCGTCAATCCTGCTGCTCCAGGCGGACAGCGGCCCGGCGAGCTTCTTCGGCAACGCCGCTTCACCTACCACCTACACCTTGACCGTCAATGGGAACCTCACGGTCAATGGCGTCGGCCAGGTGCTGTTCGCGAGGAAGACCGCCGACGAATCCGTGACGAGCAGCACGACCCTGCAGGACGACAATCACCTGACCGTTGCCGTCGCGGCCAACGCCGTCTATGAGTTCGAGCTGATGCTCATGGCGCAGACCGCGAACAGCGACGTTGCCGGGGACATCAAGGTTGGGTTCACGTTCCCGTCCGCCGCAACGCTTCACTTCACCGGCACGGGTCCGAACAATGCTGACTTGAGCGGCGCTACGTCGAGCAACTCGAACGGCGAGTGGATTGCCCGTAACGGTGCCACCTCCGGCTCCACCACCATTCCCTACGGCATGTCCGGCATCGCCATCGGCGTCCTCCTCAAGGGCCTTCTCATCACCGGCGCGAACGCGGGGAACCTGCAACTCCAGTGGGCGCAGAACGCGTCGGACCCCGACGCGCTGACGATGCTGACCGGAAGCTGGATGAGGGCCGACCGCGTCGCCTGATCAGTACTCTGCGGGCTGCGCGGGGGGAGACGTCAGGTCGGCGATCTGCCCCCGCAGGGTCGCGTTCTCTTCCTCCAACTGCTGGTTGCGTTCTTCCAGGTCGACGATGGCAATGTCCCTGAGGATGATGTCGTTGAGCATGTTGCCGGCGCGGGCCTGGTAGACGGGGAGCGCCTTGTTCGGGTCGATGGTTGCCATGGTGCTGCCTTCCTTGTGCGGGGTTCAGGTGGCGGCGTCGCCGCGGTCGGGCTGGCCGCTGGTGTTCTGGCCGTGCGCGTTCCAGATCCAGGTCCTGCGCGGGTGGTGGACGATGCGGCCGCCCTGGGCGATGCACTCCACGGTGAACTGGAAGTCCTCGCCGTAGCGCTCGCCGTGGATGCGCGCGCCGGGCGGGGGCTCGCGGAAACCAACGGCCTGCGCGAGCCCCGTGCGGACCAGGGTGGTGATGGTGGTCTGGGTCGGGTGCTCGGGGTCGAAAACCTTCCCGAAGTGCGGCAGCGGGTCGTGGCCGAAGCCGATGGCCTCGTACCAGCTGAAGCAGTAGTCCGCGCCCGTGCGCTCGGCACAGGCCATCAGCTCCGCCAGGTGGTTGGGCTTCATCTGGTCGTCGGAGTCGAGGAACGCCACCCACTCCGTCGTGACCTTCATCAGACCGCGATGGCGGGTCGCGGCGGCGCCGGCCCGGTCGAGGTCCTGCTCGACGACAACGGCTGCCGCAGGCAGGGTCTGCCCGAGCACGCTGCCGACGGCCCGCTTGGTCATGCCGTTGCGGACCCGCGCGGGGTGGGTCGGCAGGACGACGGTGATTCTTCGCTGCATGGTCACTCCTCGGAGATCTCGGCACGGCATCGGGTGAGGGCGAAGTCGAGGAGGCCCATCAGGCGGTGGTAGGGCAGGGAGTCCCCGTCGGGGAGCAGGGTCCCGATCTGGGTCACGCCCCTGCCCTCGTCGTCGATGCGTTGGCAGGCGACAACGATGACCCACTCCGTCGGGAGGCCCTCGAACTCCTCTACTTCCAGGACAGCGTGCAGCGCCGCCTCCAACCGCTCGTAGGCCGCCCGGGCGGTGGGGTTCCGCTCAGCCACGGCCGACCTCCAGAGCCCGGCGCACGCCCTCTTCCAGGCTCACCCGGGGCCGGTAGAACCCGAGCAGCCGGGCCGGGTCGGCGACGCGGTACTGCACTCCGTCCGGAGCGTCGAGGCGGTGCTTCAACTGCGGCCGGTACCCGGCCTCGCGGCACACGATCTCGGCCAGCTCGTCGAAGCTCGTCGCCCGGCCGGTCCCGAGGTTCACCGGGCCGGTCACGTCCTGGTCCACTGCGGCCAGCGTGGCGGCCACGACATCGTCGATGTGGATCCAGTCGCGCACCTGCCGGCCCGAGCCCCAGATCTCGTACGGGTCCTCGCGTCGCAGCGCCCGGCCGATGAACGCCGGGAAGGGGTAGGCCGGTGACTGGCTGGGACCGTACCCGGACATCGGGCGCAGCACGTGCACGCGGCAGCCCTCCGCCTCGGCGTACGGCACGAGCTGCTCGCCGGTGAGCTTCGCGAGCCCGTACGTTGCGTCCGGCCGGCCGGGCCTGGCGAGGTCGATGTCGTCCTCGGTGAGCCGGTGCCCGGAGCCCTCGCCCTGCAGCTCCACCGGGTAGGCCGCAGAGCTGGAGTAGTAGACGGCCCTCGGAGTCTTCGTGGCCGCGAGCCAGCGCATGAACCACGAGTCCAAGGCCAGGTTCGTCGCGACGCCGAGCGGCGAGCCGTCAATGGAGGCGCGGCCGCCCACGATCGCGGCGCAGTGAATCGCCAGCTCGTAGCGGGTGCGGTCACGGCGGAAGAACTCCAGGGCGTCGCCGATGTGCGCGGCCCGCAGGTCACATGTCGTCACGGTGTGGCCGCGCCGGTCCAGCTCGCGGTGGAGGTGGCGGCCGATGAAACCGGCCGAGCCGGTGAGGAGGACTCGCATTGTCAGAACACCTCGACGTCGAACTCGGCGTTGTAGTTGGGCTGTGGCCAGCCGTACGGCTGGGCGGGGCGCCAGCCGCACCGGGACCGGTCCTCTGCGACAGAGGCCGCGATCCGGGCGCAAGACTCCTCGGGCCAGCGGCCCCGTTCCACGGCGGCCGCCGACACCTTGACCGCGGAGCCGTGGACCCCGTCGCCTTTCCAGGTGTGGTTGCGGAAGGGGATGCCGGCCCGGCTGGTCCAGTCGACCGACCAGGACTCCGTCTTGCGGCCGCGGCGCCGCCCAGTGCGGACCTTCTCCAGTTGCAGCTCGACCATGTGGGTGTCGCCCTCGGGCATCGTCACGCGGCCGGGCCTCGGCTGCCCGATCTTGTCGTACTCGTGGCGGACCGGGCCGAGCCACCGGTCGAGGAGGTTGATGACCGTTGAGCCCTGCTGCCAGCGTGGTGTGCTGCGGCTCCACTCGTCGCGCTTGGCCCACAGCTTCCACGACAGCCGGCCGTCGCCGATGTCCAGGCCCGTGACGCGGGAGTCATAGCCGCGCGGGTTGAGGCGGCGTTGGAGCCAGGTGCCGTGGTCTTCGGTGTGGAGGTAGAGGGCGAAGATCGGGTTGATCCGCAGGTGGACGGCGAGGACGTGCTCGCTGCCTGCGTTGCCGACCTTGAGCTCGATGCTGGCGCCGCCGAAGGACTTCCCGAGGATGAGCTGCCCCCCGATGGTTCCGGTAGGGCCGGCGGGCCAGCGGCCGGGGACGGTAGGCGGGATGTACGGCCCGGTGTGCTCGGTCTTGGCGGGTGGTGGGGTGTCGCTGAACGGGCCGGTGTAGCGGGCGCCGATGCTCCACTGCGAGGGGTCGAGGGCGGCTTGGGGGTTGGGGCGGAGGCCGCAGCGGTGGCAGGCGACCCAGCGGGCTGCCCGGTCGCTACTGCCATCGGGCCCGTAGCCGTCGACGACGGGACGGTGCCCGAAGACGCGGCAGAGGAGGATCAGGCGGGGCAGGCCGCCGAGCCAGAAGCTCCGGTTGCTGACGGTCCCGGCCTTGTGGCCGTCCACCTTCTCGTTGTTGAGGGCGTGCCAGCGCAGGCTCACGACCGCTCCCCGAGGATCAACTGGAACTGCCCGACGGTTTCGTGGCGCAGCACGGTGTAGCCGCCCTGTTCGATGAGCGCCCGGTAGCCATCGTGGTCAAACGCCCATGCGTGGCATTCGTCGTGGGACTCCGGAGTCTCGTTCCACGGGCTCGACGCCACCAGGTAGCGGGAGTGCTTGCCGATCCAGCGGACGGCCCTGTGCGGGTCGGCGAGGTGCTCCAAGACCTCGGTGGTCACCGTGGTGAGGCCGAATCGCACGATCGAGGAGTCGGCGCCGAACACATCGAGCGCCTCGGCCCGAACGCCACGCTCTGCCCAGCCTGCCGAGTTGGAGGGCTGGAAGTCGTAGCCCCAGGCGTCGATGTCTCCGAGGTGGCCCAGCAGCGACAGCAACCCGCCGTCACCGCAGCCGAGATCGGAGACCGTGTGGTGCCCGATGGGCTCGCCACTGGTGTTCTTGCGCCAGCACTTCAGCGCCGCTGCGTTAACCAACTCGGCGGCCATCTCCAGCCGGGGTCGGTGCACGGGCTGTTCGAGGTGCGGGGCCCGCTCACGGTGCTCGTGGAACTCAGGCGTGGAGACGTGCGGCACGTCGTCCGTGAAGAGCTTCCACTCGGTCACGACGCAGTCCCCTCGATGGCAGCCACAACAGCGGCAGCCAGGGGCGCGACCCACTCCGCGTACTCGCTCTCGGGGTCGACCTCGTTCAGCCCGTAGTCCCAGAAGTCGAAGGCTCGGATCGCCTGCTCGGCGGCAGTCTGCTTGTTCTTGTTGCCCTTAGCCACGCTGGTACTCCTTGATCTGCTGGACCCAGCGGCCCAGACCGTTGGCCCGCCATGCCTCGAACACGGCTCGGTCGGTGTCCATGAGCTCGTCGGTGTTGCACTCGGCGTAGCCCTGATCCCATGCGGCGTGGCCAGCGATGGGGTGGCAGTGCTCGACCACCACGTCGGGCAGGTAGGTGATGGCGTCGAGGGCCCGGCCGAGGGCGAGCCACGAGTTGTCGATCCACAGGTGGGTCAGGCCGGGCGGGATCATGTGGCCGGCCGCCAGGATGATGTCCGACGTCATCGCGACCTGCGTGGGCAGGTTCGGGCCCTGGATGAGGTCGTTGCCGTACACGATCCCCGTGCCGAGCTGGTCGAGCGCCTCGATGTATCGGGTATCCCAGCCAACCGTGCGCGGCCGGTGGTCATCCCCTTGGAAGCCCACGGCCTTGGACCGCCCGGCCTGGTACGGCGCGACCATGTTCAGCGTCCCGCCCAGGCGCAGCCGTGGCCCGATGAGCAGCAGGAAGCGCGGGTCACCGGCTGCCCAGCTGTGGCGCTGCTCGTAGCTCGGCAGGTACGGGTCGTCGTCGTCGACCACGGCGAGCAGCACGGTGTCCGCCGTGCACGTCTCCTTGAAGGCGAGCCACAGCGCCCAGAGGTTGTCTGGCCGGCCCCGGGTCGGCACGATGATGGTCAGGTCAGACACGGTTCTCCCCTCAAAGCCACACGACAGCAGCCGTGTTGATCAGCAGGTGGATGGTGTTGTCCGCGATGATCAGAAGCCAGACCGCCAGCCACGCCGGAGTCTCGACCGGGTAACCCGTGCCAGAGCACTCACGCCACGGACGCCGGTACTCCTTAGCGCCCATCAGGTTCTTCGCCCAGCAGACATGGCGGGCGAGCCGGTAATGGTCGATGAGCGCGTGCGTTACCACGATCACTGCCAACGCGGGGATCGATCTGGTGACCGCGATGTACGGGAGACCGTAGGTGAGGGCATGGGCCCAGGCGGGCCACCACCGTTTGGTCTTCTCGTTGGCCATCCAGTGGCTCTGCAAGAGGTAGTCCCCGCAGAGGTGCGCCAGCAGAATCCCGAGTACCGCTCCGCCTGTCATCCCTCGATCACCTTCGCCCACGCCCCGACGTTGCCCTCGACCGTCCAGTCGGCGGCCTGGCGGCGGCCAGCGGCGCCCATCTCCTCGCGCATGGCCCGGTCGTTGACGAGCTCGCGCAGGTATCGGCCCCACTCGTGGTCGTGCTTGACGAGGAAGCCGGTTTCGCCGTGGCGCACGAACTCGGCGTAGGGCCCGTAGTCGGATGCGACGACCGGGATGCCGAGCGCTGCCGCTTCGAGGGGGCGCAGTGCTGACTTGCTGGCGTTGAAGACGTGCGGGCGCAGCGGGGCGAGCATCACGTCGTAGTCGATGCGGCGCCAGTACTCGGGGACGGACTGCGTCCATTCGGTGAACCGGACCCGGTCGCTGATGCCCCAGTCCTTGGCGTAGTTGGTGCCCATGAGGTGCAGCTCGGTGTGCGGGTTGCGCTCCATGATGCGCCGCAGGTGGGTGCCGATCTGGGTGATGTCCATCTGGTGGGTGGAGGATCCGCCCCAGCCGATCGTCACGGTGTCGTCGCCGCTGCTGGGCCGCTCGTGGTCGAGCAGCCACGCCGGCAGGTAGTTGGGGATGACGTGGATCGGCGCGGCGGTGTGCTGGCGGACGACAGAGGCGAGTGCCTCGGTGGAGACGGTGACGGCGTCGGCGACTGCCAGGTTCGTCAGCAGGTTGGCGCGGATGTGCGGCTGGCTGAAGAAGGCGTGCGCCCGGGTGTTGCTGGGGTCGATGTCGAGGAGGTCATCGTCCAGCTCGTAGATCAGCCGCGGGCGTCGGGATGCGCGGGCGGTGTTCTGCCACAGCAGAGTCGGCCCGGGGTTGCAGGTCCGCTGCGCGATGACCGTCTTGAACAGGTCCGGGTCGATGAGAAGTTCACCCTGCCGGCCCTTGGGGATGCGGTCGGAGTAGCCGGAGGCGACACCGTGCCGGGCGAGCTCGCCCAGGGGGACCTCGATGCGCAGGTGCCCGCATCCGTTGCGGTCGGCGAGCCAGCCGAAGACGTCACGCTGGGTCTGGGGAACGGTGCTGCCCATTGCTGGGTCCTCCGGAGCGGGCTGTAGCGGGCTGGCGGCGGGGCCCGTGCCCGCTACAGACCGGGCCCCGCGTGGCGGCCGGGCCCTCGGAGGCCGGTCGCGGGCCAGACCCTAGGCGCGGTCCTTCGCAGCGGTGGAAATGCAGGTCAGAGGGCATGGCCGCATCACGAGCGATCGTGTGGGGCTGGTGAGTCTGGGGGTGCGGGCCCGGTGCGCTGGTGAGCGCCGAGCCGGGATGGAGGGTCACGGATCACGGCGCTGACCTGCACCGGGCCCGTGCCGACATCGACCCTCTGGAGTCCCCGCATGGCAGGACCAGCTCAGGACGCGGACCACCCCGAATCATCCACGGCCGCGGGCGTGGCACTCAACAGACCACATTCACCGGGCATCTGTCTCGGCCGCCACGTCGACCACGACCCGCGCTCCCTCGCGTACGCGCACGGCGTGCTCCCCAAGTCGGCCATCAAGGACGCCAACTGGACCCGCCGCATCCCCGTCCTGAACCAGGGCAACCTCGGCTCCTGCACGGCCAACGCCGCCACCGGCGCGCTCGGCACGGACTCCGCCGGGCGCACCGCCACCACCACGGTGACCATCAGCCCAGCCGGCGCGGCCGCCTCCCGCGGCTACTTCACCGCAGGCGAGCACCAGCTCGACGAGCAGTTCGCCGTCGCCCTGTACAGCCTGGCGACGCGCCTCGACAGCTTCCCCGGGGCCTACCCGCCGCAGGACACCGGATCATCCGGCCTCGGCGCCGCGAAGGCACTGAAGGCGCTCGGCCTCGCGACCGGCTACAGCCACGCGTTCTCCCTCCAGGCGCTCGCGTCCGCGCTGCAGACCGGCCCGGTCATCATCGGCATCCCCTGGCGCCGCTCGATGTTCACCCCGGCCGCCGACGGCCGCATCCCCGTCGACCAGGCCTCCGGTGTCGCGGGCGGGCACGAGGTGGAGATCGTCGCGTACGACGCGCACCTGGACGAGTACTGGGTCACCAACAGCTGGGGCGAGAGCTGGGGGAGCGCAGGCCGCGCCTACCTCACCGCGGCGGACCTTCGCTGGCTGCTCTCCCAGCACGGCGACGTCACCGTGCCCGCCTGGGCGCCCGCAACACCCGCACCAACTCCGGGCCCGGCGCCGCACATCCCAGCCGAGGTACAGCTCGCGACTGCAGCCCGCGCGTGGCTCGCCGACAGGGGCCTGTGACATGGCCACCGGAGTCGACTACGCGTGGGACCACCCCGGCGGCGCCGCCCTCCAAGCTGTCGGGGCTACCTTCGCAGCCCGCTACCTCAGCCACGACACCAGCAAGGCCATCACCCGGGCCGAGGCCGACGACCTCGCCGCGCACGGCATCTGGCTGGTCGTCGTCTTCGAGGACAGCGCCCAACGCCCGCTCGCCGGCCGGGCGGCAGGCGTCGCCGACGCCCAGCTCGCCGTCGCCCAGGCCTGGGCCGCGGGCATCCCCGCCGGCCGACCGATCTACTTCGCCGCGGACTTCGACGTCACCGCCGACCAGCAGGGCGCCATCAACGACTACCTACAGGGCGCGGCCTCCGTGCTGGGCGTCGACCGGGTCGGCGTGTACGGCGGGTACCGCACGGTGCAGCGCGCCCTGGACGCCGGAGTATGCCGGTGGGCGTGGCAGGCCGACGCCTGGTCCGGCGGCCAGTGGGACGCCCGGGCGCACATCCGCCAGACCGACGGCACCACCACCATCAACGCCGTCGAATGCGACTGGAACACCGCCATGACTGCCGACTACGGCCAGTGGATGCCCGGCGTCAGCCCGGCTACCCCCAACGTGGCGCAGCCCCCGGCAGGCCGACGGCGACTCGACGAAGAGGTGAGGTAGCCGTGACCCTGACCGGCCCGCAGAAGATCCCCGGAGCGCTCCTCGACCTGTTCTTCGGCGACGGCCAGTACTCCGGCGCCGGCATGGAGGCCAACTGCGGTGTCCTGCACACCACCGAGGGCCCGACGCTCTACGACTACGACTCCGGTGCGAAGGCGCCGCAGGTCACAGGCGTCCCCGACATGGCCGGACGCCGGATCGTCTGGCACCAGCACTTCGGCGTCGACGAGTCCGCCCGCGCCCTGGTCAACGCCCCCGGCGGCGTCCAGACCAACATGGCCAACTGCTTCCAGATCGAGCTCGTGGGCACCTGCGACACGGACAACGCCCAGACGTGGAGCCTCGGATCGAAGACGCTGCACGCCGGCGTCGACTACATCTACTGGCCGGACGCCCCTCACTGGGCGCTCGCCGAAGTCGCCTGGCTGCTGCGCTGGCTGTCCGACCAGCACGGCATCCCGCTGACCTCCGGCCTGCGCTTCGAGGCGTACCCGGCCAGCTCCGGCGCGAACAACGGCGTCCGCATGACCTTCGACCAGTGGACGAGCTTCACCGGCTGGTGCGGCCACATGCATGTCCCCGAGAACACCCACGGCGACCCCGGGGACATCGACATCACCCAGCTCCTGGCACTCGCCACCGGCACCCCCAACCCCTCCCCGGCGCCCGCCAGCGGCCGCCGGCGACTCGACGAAGAAGTGAGGTAGAGCGCATGGCTCTTGTGATCGGCGAGGTCAAGCCCGGATTCGCCACCGGCCCGAACGGCGCCCCAAACCCCGCCCTGACCGGCAACGCCACCCTGCTGGTCCTCCCGCCCGTCTGGGACAGCAGCCCCGAGATCGGCTGGGGCCGAGTCTTCTACGGCTTCGGATCCGACTTCGGCAACGCCAAGCTCCGCGTCGCGATCCACAACTCCAACGCCAAGGGCGGCTGGCGGATCAACATCATCGACGTCCCCTCGGACGGCGCTGTCACCCGCATCGACGCGTGGGCAGGCGACGACAAGATCAGCATCTGCCGCGTCCCCCGCACCGCCGACGACAAGGCCGACTCCATCCCCGTCGGCTACCGCATCGAAGCCGTCCTCAAGCCCTGACCCAACACGAGTGGCGCCAACCTCGCCCCCACCGCCCCACCACCCACTGATCAGGAGACATCATGCGCATCCTCGGCAGAGAGCCCGCCCTCCTCCTCGCACTGGTAGCCGTCGTCGTCAAAACCGGTGCCGCGTTCGGACTGCACGTCAGCACCGACCAGCAGGCAGCGATCAACGCAGCAGCCGCCGCCCTGGTCGGCCTGATCGTCGCCTTCATGGCACACGACGGCGTAGCCGCCGCCATCCTCGGCGCAGCACAGGCGCTCCTCGCGCTCGCTGTCGGGCTCGGCCTGCACTGGTCCGCCGACCAGCAGGCCGTCACCATGTCTCTGATCGCCGTCCTGATCAGCATGTTCGTCCGAACCCAGATCACTGCGCCCGTCCCTCCACCGCTGTTGTCCGCCGGCCCCGCTGCCAACTCCGCCAGCACGGAGCGCTGAGTGAGCGCCGCTGCGGCCCCGCCTGTTGCCACCGCCGGGCCGCACGGCGCTCAGAGACCACATGTCGACTCGATCGGGGGGAGGGTGAATTGGCTGACGATGATCTGACAGTGGGTGAACTCGGGCGGATGGTGGGGGCGCTCCGCACGGACCTCCAGCAGATGATCGCCGGGATCAACTCTCGCCTCGACCGGGTCGTCTCCACCGACGTCTACACCCTCCAGTCAGCCCACGTTGACCAGCGGATCGCGGACCTCGTCCGTGAGGTTCAGGTCACACGGTCCGACCTCAAGGCATTGGAGGACGCGTTGGAGGCGTACAAGCTGGCCGAAGCTGCCCGCCGCGAACGAGAACGCCAGGCCCGGCTCTACCAGATGATCGTGCCGGTCCTGCTCGCCCTTCTCTCCGCAGCGGTCGCAATCTGGGCGGCGACCACCTCATGACCGAACGCCGCAGCGTCCTGCGCGCAGAGACACTCGTGCTCATCACCGCAGTCGTCACGCTCCATTTCGTCGCCTGCCGCGCCGTATAGGTCGTCCAGCTCAGCGCGGAGCTGCGTGACGCCAACCTCGCGCGCGACATCCTGGCCCGCCAGGTCCAACAGCTCGGCCATCCCCGATGGCCGGCCCACCCGGCACCTGCGGCGACTCGGGCCTCGCCGGACCACCAAGACCCGAAGGCCGTAGGGGCCAGCGGAAATGCCCGGTCGCGACGCGTCCACCCCGACCCCGGTACCGGGCCCGTCCGGACCTGCTGGCGAGGCTTCGGCACGGCCTCTTCTACGAGCCCCCACCTACGTGCCGATCACGCCCCCGATGCTCCTTCGGAAGCTTCGGTAGCGCGCCGGCTAACTGCGTTCGCGGAGCACGAGGTAGGCCGCCGCCACGACCTTGCAGTCCGTCGGTGTTCCGGCGCGGGTCGAGCCGTTGAGCTGCGCGAGGACGCTGTATTCCGTCTCCCCGGTGACCCCGTTCTTGCGGAGGTCTTCCAGCGCGGCGTAGGTGAGGCCGGCAAGCTCGGCCTGGTCCTGGGTGCAGTTGGGGGACCACAGGTTGAGGAGCTGCTGGTAGTCGGCAGCCGGTCGGTTGCCGCCGTCGAGGGCGGCGAGTTTCTGCGCCGGGGTGGGGTCCGGCGTGGCGGGCTCCTGGTCATCGCTGAGCAGGCTGCAGCCCGCTCCGCCGATGATGACTGCGGCGATAAGCCCGAGACAGCCAACGAGGGGCGTGGGGGTGGCGCTGGGTTGCTGCTGGCTGGCCATGTCGCTGTCCTCTGCTCGCGGTGAGACGGCACAGAGTGGCAGCGGCCGCCGGTGGAACGCTCCGGAGTTGCCGAGTCGTTACGCCAAAACGCTCCCGCCTGTTCAACAGGCGGGAGCGCTCAGGCGATCAGGCCGCAGCAATGACAGGCCGCGCCCGCTCGTTGAGGTCGGCGACGAGGCGGTGCTGACCGACGGGCTGCATAGGCCGCTGCAGATCGACGACGGCCTCGACCGCCCGGCTGGACTTCACCTTGCCCGCGCCGCAGGCCGGCCGCGTACTCGCTCGCCGCAGTGTCGGCCGCCAGGGCGGCACGCTGCAGGTCGACCAGCTCCGCGGGAAGTTCGAGGGCTTTCGCCACCCCCACATCGTACGGCCCGCATGTGACAAGATCCTCAGCCACCACCCCATGGCGAGAGGCAGCACCTTGAGCGAGTGGACCGTCCACGGCAGCCGCACCATCTACACCAGCCCCTGGGTCGAGCTCGACCTCGTCGACGTCGAACCGCCGGGCCAACCTCGCTACGAACACCACCTCGTGAAGTGGGCGCCGGTCGCAGCAACCGTCGTCCTCAACCAGCGTGACGCGGTGCTGATGATGTGGCGCCACCGCTTCGCCACCGACACCTGGAACTGGGAGATCCCCTCCGGCATCGTCGAGGACGGCGAGTCATTGGAGGCCGCCGCCGTACGGGAAGTCGAGGAAGAGACCGGCTGGCGCGTCACCGACGTGCAGCCGCTTGCCTACAACCAGCCCGTCGGCGGCATGAGCAACGCCGAGCACCATGTCTTCCTCGCCCGCGACGCCCAGTACATCGCCCCGCCGGTCGATACCCACGAGGCTGACCGCATCGAGTGGATCCCCCTGGACCGCATCCAGGGCATGATCGACCGGCGGGAGATCGTCGCAGGCGTCGCCGTCACCGGCCTCCTGCAGCTCCTCGCCCGCTGGCCCTAGATGATCTAGTCCAAGGGGTCAGTGATCGTAGGCGATCAGTGAGCGTAGGACGGTTTGTCCGGTGGCGTCGTTGTGCCAGATCGCGGCGGTCAGCGCGAGGATGCGTTGCATGACGCGGGCTATGACACCTCCGGGTGTGCGCCCTCGGTGCCGTTCGAGGTCAAGCTGTCCCTTGAAGGTCTCGTTGATCGATTCGATGACCTGTCGCAGCGGCTTGAACAGGGCTGCGCCAGGCCGTTCCCGTTCACGATCTTGGACACCCTCGTTCTCGTCTCCGCAGGCACCCCTTGGACCACACCACCAGGAGGAACCAGTGTCATACCCGCAACTGCTCACCCCCGAGGAGAGGCTCGCCGACGCGAAGAAGCTGTTGAGCCTCCCGCGTATCGTCGTGATCTGCGGCTCCACCCGCTTCATGACCGAGATGAACGAGGCCGATCTGCGGGAGACCAAAGCCGGAAAGATTATCGTCAAACCGGGCTGTGACATGAAGTCGCCGCACGAACTTTGGTCCGATCCTGTCGAGGCCGAGGCGCTGAAGGCTCGACTCGACGATCTGCACCGGGCGAAGATCCGGCTCGCTGATGAGGTGCTCGTAGTCGGCGACTACATCGGAGACAGCACCCGAGCCGAAATCGCCTACGCCCGGTCGCTGGGCAAGCCCGTGCGGTTCACGCACCCCGAAGTCGACCCTGACGCCTGACCGCCCGCTGCCACCTCGACAACCAGGGCCGACAGCCCGCCGCCTGACCGTCTCGTGGTGGCTTCGGCCGCCGCCCACCCCACACCCTCCGCAGGCATCCCTTGGAATTGATCATCTAGGCGGGCAGCGCAGGCACCGACGCCGCAATCGCCTCACGCAGATCCCGCACTGCGGGCATCCGAACCGCCCGCGCCGGGATGGCCGCCGCGACCTCCCGGGCCCGCGAGACGACGATGCCCGTCCGATGCTCGGCCGGGAGCATCTCCAGCGTCTGCACGGCAACCTGCGCGGCCGTCGCGACCTCGCCCACGTGGATGAGCCCGGCGGTCTGGTCCAGGGCGATCAGCGCGCGGTCGAGGTGCTCGATGGGGGCGTACATCGTCAGCGCCTCATCAAGAGCAGCCTGCGCGCGGCGGGTATCGCCGAGCACGGTGTGCATGCTGCCGATGTGCCAGCGCATCTGACGCTCCGTATAGCCGTACGCAGTGTCGCTCTTCTGGTCGGCGCCGAGGCGGGCGAAAGCACGCTCAGCGATCTGCATCGCCTGCCGGGCGTCGTCGGCCCGTCCGAGCCTCGCGAGCGAACGCGCCTCCAACGCTGGCGCCCACGCTGCAGTAGCGCACGCGGTGTTGCCCGCCACGAGGCGGGCGCGCTCCGCCAGGTCGGCCGCGGCCTGCGGCGACCCGAAGTAGAACGGGATCACAGCCTCCCGCGCCAGCAGCCACGCGCGGAGCGCCCGGTCGCCGGTCTCCTCTGCGGCGAGCTGGGCGCACCGGAACCACGAGCGGGCCTCACGCTGCTCGCCCAACGCGACGAGAGCCATGCCCGCAGTGCCGGCCAGCTGCGCGGCGACGTGGCACAGGCGGGTCCGGTAGTCGGCGGCCTGGCGGCGGGCGAGGAGCTGCTGCACCTCGACGAAGTCCAGCACCGACTCGGCGAGGAGCTGCCCGGGTGGGCTCATCTGGTAGGCGTGGCCGTACTCGACGGCGGACCGTTCCCACTGCTCCATCGTCATCTCGCTGAGCGTTTCGTTCAGCGTCTCGGCCATGGTCTCGCGTACGTCGGCGAGCGCGTTCAGCGCCGGGGCGGACAGGTGCAGACCGGCGCCGGTCAGGAGGGTGCGGAGTAGGGTCCGCCGCTCGGCGGTCTCCTCGCGGGACGCTGGGGCGTCATCCGGTGGCGGGGTTGCGCGCGTGGGCCTGACCGGGGCGTCGGGTGTGGTGCCCGGGGTGTAGTCCGTAGCGAAGCCGAGCCGGTCGGGGCGCGTCTCGTACAGCTGGCACAGCCCGTCGAGGTGCCCCTCCCCGGGGCGGGTGCTGCCGTTCTCCCACGCGGACAGTTGTTGCACCGTCAGTCGGCCCCGGACGGCCGCGTATGCGGTCACTGCGGCGTCCAGCGTCCACCCTTGAGCGAGCCGGTAAGCCTGCAGCCGCGAGATACCGCACTCGGTAGTGATCTGGTGAGCGAGCTGCCAGGGCGTCCAGCCGTCGAGCGCTGCCTGCTGGCGGAGCCGGTCGGCGACAGGCCGGGGATTCGGACGGGCCATGGGCGGGCTCCAGCATCGCGGGCGGAGGGTGCTCTCCCACCGTAGCCGGGCCTGGACTACCCGGGTGACGGCTTTCACGGGCCCGCCGTGATGAACCGACAGTCCGTCATGTGCGGGCCGTGAAGCCGTACCAGTTTCACGAGTTCCTCGTCATTGCCCCCTCATCCCAGCCTGGCCGATGCTCTGCCCATGACGATCAGCACCTCACCCAGTACGACTCTGGTCGAGTTCAGGCCGCTGGTCGGACAGTCACGGAGAATCCATGTCAACGGCGAGCAGCTGCACGGCCGCAGATGCGTTGACTGCAACGGCGCCGACGGCAAGCTCGTGCCTGCTGGGCACGTCTACACGGACGCAGGCGAAGGCGCCTCGCCGTACGGGTGGCCCGTCGTGGTGCACTCCGAGCACCTGGCGGCCGGCCAGTGAGCGCCGACGGACGGTACATCCCCGAACAGCTGCCCGAGCGTCCCCGGGATGGCAAGCGCCCCTTGCCCGGCCTGTGGGTGATCCGGGACACGAAGACGGGGAAGCTGGTCCTCGACAGCATCGGGGAGCTCGATCTGTACAGCACGGAAGACGGCGCCAACGGGTGGATCCGCGGCAACAAGTACTTGTCGGAGGTCGGCTGTGGCCGCCCCTGAGCCCGAGCTGACGTACGGCTACTGCATTCACTGCGGGGACTACGCGTACGGCCGGTACCGGTGGCCGATCAACGACCGCGCCGAAGCCATCGACCAGCACCAGGGATGCCCGTCAATCGTCCTGGAAGAGGCGCGTGAGGGGGCACGCTGAGAGCGCGGGAAACGCGCACGAGCGCGTCCAGTGACGGGCTATTGGATCCGAGCTCGGTGCGGTAGATGGTGTGCCGATCGATCCCGGCCTGCTGGCCGAGTCGCTCCTGGGAAATCCCTTTGCAGCACGGAGGCACCTGATGCGGCGCCCGACCTATCGTCGTTCGTCGAGTACCCAAGCTGGTTGATCGGTCGGCATCTAACCAACCTGGACCTGATCGAATGTCTGCCGCAAATATGAGGCAGATGGCCAGGGACTGGCCCATCGGGGGGATCACTACCGGAGAGCAGCTTGACGACGAGACAACACGCCTTCACAGCGGCCGACAACGTCGACTCTGCGCCATCGCGTCGAGCAGCGGGCGTGCGGTGACTGCCGATCCATGGGAAGAGGTCGAGGCCGCCATCGAAGACCTCCGAGACGCGCTCGCGCGTATCGACGTCACGCTGCCGGGGCTGGTCATCGATGTGCCGAGCGTGATGGCAGGACACCCACTCGTGAACCTCGGAAGCGCCAACGCAACCGTCGTCAAGAAGATCGCGGCTGCCGTACGAGGAAGCTCGATGTGAGCATCGTGGTCAGGAGCGCACCAGGAACGACGAACCCCCTCGCTGAGCTATCGCTCTGCGAGGGGGTCATCTCGGTCTACGGCTTTTGCTGCACGAACAGGCCGCGCCCGATAAGTATCTCCAGGTATGCATTGAGCTCCTGCCGGGCCTGCTCGGACATCTCGCCGTCGCGAATCTGCCAGATGAACTCACGCTCCGCCTCCACCGGATTGCACGTTCGGCCACGGGGCATCGCCTCCTCGGTGACGAAGACGTACCTGGCCTCCGCTACGCCTGTCGGAAGGTCGTCCGGGGGGCGGAGCCTATCGATCTCGGGATCCCAATTCTGAAGCCACATCATCTGGTTGAAGAACTCTGCGTGGAATGCGTTCAGCTGCTCGCAGCACAGCTCGCTCAGGTGTCCCTCGGCGAACCAGCCAATCAGTTCGCCTTCCCGCTCGATAAGGTGGTAGGCCTTGCCCGGCGGAAGATCCTTGGCTGGTCTGATCTCGTAGAGAAAACGCTCGATAGGTACGAGTGACATGTGAACCCCCTCTGGGCAGCGTGCCGGCACGATGCGGCTCGCCCGGTTGAGCACGCCCCGGGCGGATCATCAGAATCCCACGTCACACGGCAGCTCACCAGTATCCACAGAAATCTGACGCTGCGTAATATTTACTGGTCATGAGCCTGACTAAGGCTTCTCGACGGACTGGATATCGTGATGAGTCCAGACGTCGCGCGCTAGCCGCTGCATTCGCTCCCAAAACGCGAAGTCCCTGGACAACTGCTCGGGCGAGACACCTTCCGCGGCCTTGAAGACCATCACTACCTCCACCCCACCGTCACCCCCCGGAGAGGCACTGATGACGTCGGAATCTACGACCCTGCCACTGCCGAGCGCCCACTTGGCACGCTCGGAAAGCCCAGCAGGAAGCTCCCCCGTGGGTACGGGGATTGTGGACCTGAGGGCCGGCTCCGGACGCGGGTCGCCGCCCGCAAGTACATCCTCAACACAGTCCTCGGCCCAGCCCAGGGCGCGGGCGACACCGCGATGCGTCGGCTGAACCTTCAGATACTTCCGACTTCCTCGTTCCAGTGTCTTGATCGTGGACAAGCCTACGCCGACGGCTGTCGCCAGCTCGTTCTGCGTCATGCCGGCGTCCTGGCGCGCAACGGCGACTGCGCGTCCGAGCCTGGCCCAGTCTTGCTCCATGCGGGCCATCATGCCGCATACATCCCCCGGACGGGATAGCTCCACCGTCAAACTTGAGACCTCCCCAAGGTTCCGAAGTCCGAGAGTTGACCCCCACGCGTCAATCCTGGCCCGAAAGGGCGAGCTCCCAGCCCTACCGGCGGCTAAAGGGGTTGAGACTTGACCCTAACCATGGTTACCTGAGCGCGCGATACCGGACGGCTCGCCACTCGGCCTCGCGTCCGTTGCCTGGCCCTCACCCCACATCTGAGGAGCCCCATGCCTACACCTGCCGACCATGTTCGCGAAGTCGAACGGCTGATCGCCAAGGCCGCCTGCCTCGCCGACTCCCTGGACCCGACGGGTTGGCTCAGCGCGACCCTGGCCAGAGCCCAAACCCACCTCGCGCTCGCCGCCTCTGCAGCGCCGACTGCCGCTTCCGTCACACCTGAGCGCTCGACCGCCCCCGGCCCCAGCCGGGAGTGCCTCCTCCACGCCACCCGCACCACAGACACCGACCTCGACCACGAGCTGGCTTGCCTCCTTGAGGACATGCGGCCCGCTGGACAACAGGACGACGGCGAGCTCGGCGCACTGCCCGGGTGACCAACGGAGAGCAAGTTGACGACGAGACAGCACAGCTTCGTGCCAGCGGCCAGCGTCGGCACCGCATCAGCACGTCCAGCGCTATCAGCCGATCCCTGGGCAGAAATCGAGACCGCCATCGAGGACCTACGTGACGCGCTTGAGAGCATCGACGCCGCCCTGCCAGGGCTGGTCATCGATCTGCCGAGCGTGATGGCAGGGCATCCTCTCGTGAACCTCGGAAGCGCCAACGCGACCGCCCTCAAGAAGATCGCAGCCGCCCTCCGGCAAAGCCAGAAGTGAAGACCCGCTCAGGCACCGCCAGCATCCTTCCAGCGACAGGCCAGTTCGAAGAGCGTCTGGGCATCGAACAACGCCTTCAGCTCAGCGATGGCCTCCGCCATGGCTCGCGGGCGGATCTCAAGCCGGCGGGCGATCTGCTGCTGGCTCTCACCAGCGGCCAGCCCACGCAGGATGGCAACCTTCCGCCCGTCGAGGCGCGCAGGGCAGTTTCCCACGTCGCCCCACGGGGTCGCGCGCTTCCAGTCCTGCTCGAACTTCCGGGCAACGAAGCCTGCGACCCCGGGGTCGTTCACCACGTAGGCGACGGTCTCGGCCGAGTCCGTGAGGATCCCGTCCCCCGGGATCACTGCGATTCGGCGGTCAATGATGATCATTCGCTCGAAGTGCTCATCCAGGGTCCGGATCTCGGCGCCGGCCGCGGTCATCACGTCAACGAAGTCGTCCATCGCAGCGCCCGTACGCGCGTGCTCGTGGTAGAGCGTGTGCATGGTGACGCCTCGACGAAGTGCGGCGAGGTCCCGACCAACGGCCTCCCGAATGATCTCGGGGCGTCGTGGGCCGCCCGGCTGACACACCAGCAACTCGGAACCGCATCCGCCCAGGATCTGCTCAAGCCGCCAGTTGATCGCCTCCGAGCCGCGGTAGTACTCGATTAGGCCCGCGGTCTCTGCTGCCCGGTGGTCGAAGGAGTACCTCAGCGGCCTGAGCGCCTCGGAGACGGCAGACGCCTGCTCAAGCATCGCCGCCGCACCGGAGAAGAGCGAGGCCTCCCATCGGGCGCCGACATATTGCGGATCCACGAGCACGAAGCCCTGTGCGGGATCATCCCGGATCAGACCAAGGTTCCGAAGGAGCCGCACGGCCTCCTCGTCACCGTCGCTCGGCTGGGTCCCGGTCGTCGCCATACGGGCGTACAGCTCTCTGGCCTCATCGCTGATGACGGCATGCGGCGGGGGCACCGTTGGCCCGACCACGGAACCTCCTCAAGTTGCGCGCATCTTTATGCGGTCGCAGCTTATTACGCCACGCTTCCCTTCCCCTGGCAACCAGCGGTGCGCAAGGATTGCAAGCGAACTTGATGCACCATCAACAAGCCACGGCAGCCGCGCCGCCACCCAGCGAATCGGCCACAGGCCAGCAGCCGCAGAAGATGGGGGACGGAAAAGTTGACACCAGCACGCACGTCCGAATGTGCTTGGGGAAGCAGAGGCGATCTCAACACATCGCCACCCAGCCGTTCACCCGAGGAACCACATGAAGAAGACTGCAGCACCACTTCTGGCCGTCGCCGCCGCGCTCATCACACTGACTGCGGGCATCGCGCACGCGGACACCACCACGCCGCCGGAGACCAGCCCGGCAGCCACGACGCCGGCACCGACGCCGACGCCGACGCCGACGCCGACGGACCCGGTGTACACCCCCAACGACACCCACTGGGGCGGCTGACCAACCGCGCCGGTCTGCCGGCCCACGCGGCGCAGCGCCAGCCCCGCCGTAGCCCGGCCGGGCTCCACCCTTGCCCAGTGGAGCCAGCCGCGTGAGTCTCCCACTCCCCTTCCCCCAGCGCAGCCACTTCTGGTGGCGAGACTCCGCGGCGGGTCCGAGCCCGCTGACAAGCACTCTCAGTTGGGCAGATCACTTCGTGGCCAACGAGCGCCCCATCCTGCTACCCGATCTCGCCCGCGAGCGCATCGAGCTCGCGCGGGTCGACCTATCTGACGCAGTCATGACGAACCTGATCAGGGCGAGCAACGCCGACCTGGTACTTATGGTCGAGAGGCTGCGCGGATCGCTGGCCGACATGATCCGCCTTCAGGCGATGGCCCCGGCTGCACAGGCGGTACTGGACTCGGCCGAGGATGCCGACCTGGCCGTAGCACAGCGCGCCGAGCTGGTGCTGATGGTGGAGGGACTGCGCGGGGCGCTGACCGACGCGGTCGACGAAGCCGCGCGGGCAACCGGCTCCCGAAAGGCGTGCTGACCAGCCGATCCTGACGTCAACCCCTCGGAGCTCAACACCCCCATATGTGTAACAAGTAGGGGCTGGTGTACCCGGGCGTCGGCTGGGCGCTCTGGCGGGACGCGGAGGCACTGCCCGACGAGCTGGTCTTCCACGTCAACTACCTGGGCGGGGACATGCCCACCTTCGCCCTGAACTTCTCCCGGCCCGGGGCGGAGGTGGTCGCCCAGTACTACGCCTTCCTGCGGCTCGGCCGCGAGGGCTACCGCGCCGTGCAGCAGGCCTGCCGGGACGTGGCGCAGTACGTCGCCGCCGGCGTCGAGAAGATGGGCTGCTTCCGGCTCATCACCCGCGGCGACCAGCTTCCCGTCTTCGCCTTCACCACCACCGAGGACGTCAACTTCGACGTGTTCGACGTCTCCCGTCGGCTGCGCGAGCGCGGCTGGCAGGTCCCCGCGTACACCTTCCCGGAAAACCGGACGGACCTCTCGGTGCTCCGGGTGGTCTGCCGCAACGGGTTCTCCATCGACCTGGCCGACCTGCTGCTCGCCGACCTCGCCCGCCTTGTTCCGGAGCTCAAGAGCCAGCCCGCACCGCTGAGCAGCCTCGGGGTGCCCGCCCGGGCCGCCTTCCATCACTGAGCGCCGCACGAGCCGCTCGGCGGCCTAGTCCAGGTAGGCGCGGAGCTGCTCGGCGAAGGTGTGGCCGCGGAGTTTGGCGAGGGTCTTGGCCTCGATCTGGCGGATCCGTTCGCGGGTGACGCCGAAGAGGTGGCCGATCTCCTCCAGGGTGCGGGGGCGGCCGTCGTCCAGGCCGTAGCGCAGCCGGACCAGCTGGCGTTCGCGTTCGCCCAGCGTGGCCAGCACCGCCTCCAGGTGCTCCCGCAGCAGCAGGAAGGCGGCGGTCTCGGCGGGCGAGGCGGCGTCGGCGTCCTCGATCAGGTCACCCAGGGCGACGTCGTCCTCCTCGCCGACCGGGGTGTGCAGGGAGACCGGCTCCTGGGCCAGCCGCAGCACCTCGCGGACCCTGCTCTCGGAGAGTTCCAGCACCCTGCCCACCTCGGCCGCGCTGGGCTCGGCGCCGTACTCCTGCAGCATCGCCCGCTGGACGCGCATCACCCGGTTGATCAGCTCGACCACGTGCACCGGCACCCGGATGGTCCGGGCCTGGTCGGCCAGGGCCCGGCTCATCGCCTGCCTGATCCACCAGGTGGCGTACGTCGAGAACTTGTAGCCGCGCTCGTAGTCGAACTTCTCCACCGCCCGGATCAGGCCGAGGTTGCCCTCCTGGACCAGATCGAGCAGGGTCAGGCCCCGGCCGACGTACCGCTTGGCGACCGAGACCACCAGGCGCAGGTTGGCCTCGATCAGGCGGCGCTTGGCCATCCGGCCCAGCAGCACCAGGTGGTCGAGCTCGTCGGTGAGCCGCTCGTCCGGGCCGGGGCTGCGGTCGAGGGCCTGCTCGGCGAAGAGGCCGGCCTCGATCTGGCGGGCGAGCTCGACCTCCTCGACGGCGGTGAGCAGGCGGATCCGGCCGATCTCGCGGAGGTACTGGCGGAGCAGGTCGGCGGCCGGGCCGGAGGCCTCGTCCAGGGCGGGGAGCGGCTCGTCGGCCTCCACCTCGTCCGTGGCCGGGCCGCTCTGCTCGGGTACCCGGGCGTCCTCGGGTGGCGGGGCGTCGGCACGGTCGTGATCGGCGCCGTCCTCGTCCACGACGGCCGGGTGCACAGCGGACAGTTCCACGGGCATCCCTCTCTGGGCCGCGCGCGGCTCGTGGGGGGAGCCGCGCCACACGGGACTGGGATACCCATCAGTGTGGGGTACGCCACACCGATGGGCCGAGAGTCGTGCGCGGACTTTCTCGCGGCGGCGGGGTCAGAGCCCGGCGGCGCCGCGGCTGCGCAGCTGCTGCGCGTACTGCTGGAGCGCCCAGAGTTCGCCCTGGACGGCGCTCAACTCCTCGGCGGTGGCCCGGTTGCCGAGCCGCTGGAGCTGGGCGCGGACCTCGGCGATGCGGCGGTCCACGGCCTGCATCCGGAGCTTGACCAGGAACTCGCCCGCGTAGATGGCGTCGGCCGCACGGCGGGTGCGGATCGGCTCCACGGTCAACTCGGTGACCAGGTTGCGCACCTGGTCGTCCGGGCAGACCTCGCGGACGGCTGCGGTGAAGTCGGGCAGGGTGGCCCCGTACGCGGCGCCGCCGGCCTTGCGGACGGCCTGGCGGACGGCGGTGTACGGCGGGGTGGGGAACTCCTCGTCGCCGTAGTTGTCGAAGGCCGGGCTGACCAGCTCGGGGTGCTGGAGGGACAGCTTGAGCAGCTCGCGCTCCACGAACTGGGCCGGGTCCTTCGGGTTCAACCGGTAGGCGGGGCGCTGTGGTTGGACCGGCTGAGGGGCGTCCTGGCGGCGGAGCTGCTGGCGGGGCTGCTGCTGGTTCTCGCGCTGCCAGCGGGCCAGCTGGGAGATCCGGCGGACCACGAACTGCTCGTCCAGGATGCCGAGCAGGCCGGCGAGTTGGACGGCGTACTCGTGCTGGATCGAGCGGTCCTTGATCTTCACGATGATCTGGGACGCCTCTTCGAGCGCGGCCGCGCGCCCCTCGGCGGTGTCCACCCGGTGCCGGGCGACGGCCGAGCGGAGGGCGAACTCGAAGAGCGGGACGGGGTGTTCGATGAGCTCACGGACGGCTTCGTCGCCCTTGGCGAGGCGCAGCTCGCACGGGTCCATGCCGCCCGGGGTGATGGCGATGGAGGTACGGGCGGCGAACTTCTGGTCGTCCTCGAAGGCGCGCAGGGCGGCCTTCTGGCCGGCGGCGTCGCCGTCGAAGGTGAAGACGGTCTCGCCGCGGTACTGGGAGGTGTCCATCAGCAGCCGACGGATGATCTTGATGTGATCCTCGGCGAAGGCGGTGCCGCAGGTGGCCACCGCCGTTGTCACGCCAGCGAGATGACAGGCCATCACATCCGTGTAGCCCTCGACCACCACGGCCCGGCCGGTCTTGGCGATGTCCTTCTTGGCGAGGTCGATGCCGTAGAGGACGTTGGACTTCTTGTAGATCGGCGTCTCGGGGGTGTTGAGATACTTCGGCCCGTTGTCGTCCTCGCGCAGGCGGCGGGCGCCGAAGCCGATCACCTCGCCGGTGGTGTCACGGATCGGCCAGACCAGGCGGCCACGGAAGCGGTCGATCAGGCCGCCGCGCTGGCCCTGCGAGGCCAGGCCGCCGAGCAGGATCTCCTTGTCGGTGAAGCCCTTGCCGCGCAGGTAGCGGACCAGGTGCTCCCAGCCGGCCGGGGCGTAGCCGACACCGAAGTGCTTGGCGGCGTCGGCGTCGAAGCCTCGCTCGGCGAGGAAGCGGCGGCCGATCTCGGCCTCCGCGGAGTCCAGCTGCTCCTGGAACCAGGCGGCCGCGACCTTGTGGGCCTCGACCAGGCGGGTGCGCTCGCCCTGCTGGTGGCGGGGCGAGTAGCCGCCCTCCTCGTAGCGGAGGGTGATGTTCGCCTGGCCGGCCATCCGCTCGACGGCCTCGGCGAAGGAGAAGTGCTCGATCTTCATCAGGAAGGAGATCGTGTCGCCGCTCTCGCCGCAGCCGAAGCAGTGGAAGACGCCCTTGCCCGGGTGGACGTAGAAGGAGGCCGACTTCTCGTCGTGGAACGGACAGACGCCCTTGAGCTGGCTGCCGCCGCCGTTGGTCAGCTGGACGTAGTCGCCGACGACCGCGTCGATGGGCAGTGCGTTGCGCACCGCCTGTACATCCTCGTCCCTGATCCGCCCAGCCACCCCGGAAGTCTACGGCCTTACCACGGTGATCCAGGATGACCGGCGACCCGGCTCGCGCGCGGTGCTCACGTCCAGGCCTGCCCGACCATCCGGGAGTGCAGCGCGAGTGCCGAGGCGTCGGTCAGCGTGGCGATCTGGTCGATCACCGCCCGGAGCGCCGCCCGGTCGTCCTCCGCCTCCTCGTACAGCGCCCGGAAGACGGGGTCGAGGCCCTCGGGCGCGCGCTGGCCCAGGACGTACGCCAGCTCGGCGATCACGATGCGCTGGCGGGCGCGCAGCTGCGCCTGCTCGTCGCGCTGCATCACGTACCGGACGGCGACGGCCTTGAGCACGGCGCACTCCACCCGGACGCCGGGCGGCACGACCAGCTCGGCGGCGTACCTGGTGAGCGGGCCGGGGCCGTAGCGCGCCCTGGTGGCCTGCTCGGCGGCCAGGCAGAAGCGGCCGATCAGCTGGCTGGTGAGGTCCTTGAGGCCGGCCCGGGCCCTGGCCGAGCCGTCGTACGACTTCGGCCACCATTCCTGGGCCTGGAGACGGTCGAGGGCCTCGCCGAACTCCTCCGCGGCGGCCTCCGGCGCGTACCGCTCGGCGATCTTGAACAGCTCGGCACGCTCCTCGACGGAGCGCAGGGCCGACGGGTCGATGTGGCCGGCCTGCAGGCCGTCCTCGACGTCGTGGGTGGAGTAGGCGACGTCGTCGGACCAGTCCATGACCGTGGCCTCGAAGCACTTGCGGTCGGCGGGCGCGCCGGTGCGCAGCCAGCGGAAGACCGGCAGGTCGTCGGCGTAGACGCCGTACTTGGTGGAGGTGGGGTTGGTGGGGTGGCCGCCGCGCGGCCAGGGGTACTTGGTGGCGGCGTCGAGCGCGGCCCGGCTCAGGTTGAGCCCGACGCTGCGGCCCGGCCAGGGGGCCAGCCGTGCAGGGGCCTCGTCCAGCGGGGCGAAGCGCTTGGGCTCCAGGCGGGTGAGGATGCGCAGTGACTGGGCGTTGCCCTCGAAGCCGCCGCAGGCCTCGGCGGCCTGGTCGAGCGCCTCCTCGCCGGTGTGGCCGAAGGGCGGGTGTCCTATGTCGTGGGCCAGGCAGCCGGTCTCCACCAGGTCCGGGTCGCAGCCGAGTGCCGCGCCGAGCTCGCGGCCGACCTGGGCGCACTCCAGCGAGTGCGTCAGCCTGGTCCGCGGGAAGTCGCTGCGCATCGGGGCGACCACCTGGGTGGTGCCCGCCAGCCGGCGCAGCGCGGCGGAGTGCAGAACACGGGCGCGGTCACGCTGGAAGGCCGTACGGCCCGGACGCTTGTCCGGTTCGGGCACCCAGCGGGCCTCGGCGGAGGGGTCGTACGGAGTGGTGCGGTGCGCGGTGTCGTCCATATACCCGTCACCGTACGCCCGGTGACTGACGTTCCACCGGCGCGCCGCGCAATCGGAGCTCCGTCCGGGAAAGTTGCAGAGGAATCTCTGCAGAGACCTCTATGCAGAGAGTCCTCTGCACTCTAGGGTGAAGCCATGAACGAACCCGAAGCCCAGCGCCGGATCGACGCCGGCAGCCTGCGGGGGCTGGCCCACCCGCTGCGCATGCGCATCCTGGAGGCGCTCAACGGCGGCGGCCCGGCCACCTCGGCCCGGCTCTCCGAGCGCCTCGGCGAGAGCACCGGCACCATCAGCTGGCACCTGCGCCACCTCGCCGAGCACGGCTTCATCGAGGAGGAGGTGGGCCGCGGCACCAAGCGGGAGCGCTGGTGGCGAGTGGTCCGCCGGAAGAACGTGCTCCACACCACGGACTTCGCCGAGGACGCGGAGTCGCGCGGGGCGCTCTCGGTCTATCTGCAGGAGATGCTCCAGCTCCAGTTCCAGCGGGTCTCCGACTCGCTGGCCGCCGAGTGGGAGGGCGAGTGGCGAGGCGCCGGCACGATCTCCGACTGGAACAACCTGCGCCTGACGCCCGCTCAGCTGCGCGCGCTCAACGACGAGCTGATGGCCGTCGTCACCCGCCACACCCCGGACCCGGACGCCGAGCCCGACCCGGACGCCCGGCCCGTCATCGTCCAGATCCACGCCCTGCCCCGAGCGGGCGCCACTCCGGAAGGAACCGAGACAGCATGAGCGACGCACTCACCCACGGCCTGCTCCGCCGCCACCGCGACTTCCGTCTGCTGTGGCTCGGCGAGACCGCCAACAAGTTCGGCTCCGCCGTCACGGGCCTGGCCATGCCGCTGATCGCCGTCGCCACGCTGCACGCCTCCACCTTCCAGGTGAGTCTGCTCAGCGCCGCCGGCTGGCTGCCCTGGCTGATCATCGGCCTGCCGGTCGGGGTCTGGGTGGACCGGATGAGATCCCGGCCGATCATGCTCGCCGCCACGGCCGCCTCGCTCTTAACCCTCGCCGGCGTTCCGATCGCCGCCCACGCCGGCCTCCTGACGATGACCCAGCTGATCGTCGTCGCGCTGGCCACCGGAGCCGCCGGGGTCTTCTTCCAGACCGCGTACACCGCCTATCTGCCCACCCTGCTGGAGCCCGCCGACCGCGCCGAGGGCAACGCCAAGCTGCACGGCAGCGCCTCCGCCGCCGGGATCGTCGGGCTGGGCTCGGGCGGCCTGATCGCCCAGCTGGCCGGACCGGTGAACGGGCTGCTCGCGAACACCTGCACCTTCCTGCTCTCGCTCTGGTGCACCGGGCGGATCCGGCACCGCGAGCCGGTCCGCGAGCGGGGCGACGGGCCGCGTCGGTCGCTGCGCAAGGAGGTCGGCGAGGGCCTGCGGCTGGTGGCCGGCGATGTGTGGTTCCGTACGTTCACCCTGTTCGGCGCCTCCGCCAACCTGGCGCTGACGGGATACCAGTCGATCCTGGTGGTCTTCCTGATCCGCGAGGTCGGGCTGGAGTCGGGGGCGGTGGGCGTCCTGGTGGCCGTCGCCTCGACCGGCGGCATCGTCGGCGCGATGCTGGCCCGACGGGTGGCCGCCCGGATGGGGACGGCACGGGCCATGCTCTTCTTCGAGTTCGTGCTGCCGCTGCTCACCCTGCTCATCCCGCTCACCACCGACGGCGCGGGGCTGCTGCTCTACGTGCTCGGCGGGTTCGGGGTCTCGGCCGGGGTGGTGGCCGGAAATATCATCAAGTCGACCTTCCAGCAGCGCTACTGCCCGCCCGACCTGCTCGGCCGGCTCTCCGCCAGCAGCGCGGTGCTCAACTTCGGCAGCATCCCGGTGGGCGCGCTGCTCGGCGGCCTGCTCGGCACCGAGCTCGGCCTCCGCCCGGCGATGTGGCTGATGACGGCCGCGGTTCCGCTGGCCGCCCTGATCCTGTGGTTCTCCCCGGTCCGGCGCTGCCGGGACCTCCCGGACGAGCAGATGCCGACGAGCGGACCGGCGGACGGCCCGGAGCCGGTCAGGCGGCCCGTGGCACAAGCCTGCTGACCGACGCGGTGTAGCGGTCGAGGACCAGCCGGACCATCGCCCGATGGGCGCCCAGCGGGGCGGCGGTCAGCCAGTCGCCCGCTGCGGCGCCCAGCCGCGCGAAGTCCCCCGGAGCGGTGAAGTAGCCCGCAACGGCAACGCGCCGGTGGCCCTCGGCACCGAGCCGGGCCACCGCCTCCGCGACGCTAGGGCCGCCCGCCGCGACATAGCCGGGCAGTACGGGTACGCCGAGGCGGGCGGCGAGCAGCCGGGCCTGGGCCTCGGTGTCGGCGGCCGCGTCCCGGTCCCGAGAGCCGGAGGCGGCGAGGACGACGGCATCGCCCCGGCCTGCGGCCCCGCCCCAGCCGGCCTCGGCGAGCCGGCCGTGCAGTGCCTCGGTGAGCAGCGGATCCGGCCCCAGCGGGGCCGCGATCACACCGCTGACCTGCGGCGCCGCGGACAGCGCGGCGGGGATGTCGACCTTGACGTGGTAGCCCCGGCTGAGCAGCAGCGGCACCAGGACGGCGGGCCCGCTCAGCCCGTCCAGCACCTCGGGGAGCAGCGGCGCGTTGAGCCCGAGGTGGGCCAGGCGGACATCGAGCTCGGGCCGGGCGGCGCGGAGCAGCGCGAGCAGCCGGCGGATCTCGGCGAGCGCGGCCGGGTCGCGCGAGCCGTGCGCGACCAGGACCAGGGCCGGGCGCCGGGCGGCGTGCAGCACCCGCAGCGGGGCGGCGGTGGCGGGCGGGAGGGTCGGCGTCATGACAGCAAGCGTCGCCGAGCGCTGTTTCCCTGCCGTTGCTCCACCGTCACGACTGGTTTCCCCGGCCTCACGGGAGCGTGTCCGGGCCCGTGAGCCGGCTGCCTCACAGCCGCCGAAGGCCGAGGTGAGGGCGGTGTGCGGGGCCCGTAACGTCCGGGCCGCCGCGGCGAAACAGCGTCGTAGCAAGCTGGGCGCCATGAACGATGCCACCGACACCCACTGCCCCTACTGCGCGCTGCAGTGCGGGATGGGCCTGCGCCGCACCGAGGGCCCGGTCCCGGTCTCGGTGGTGGAGCGCCCCGGCTTCCCGGTGAACCAGGGCGCGCTCTGCGGCAAGGGCTCCAACGCCGCCGCGGTGCTGGGCCCCGGCGCCCGGCTGACCACGCCGCTGATCCGGCGGGACGGCGAGCTGCGCCCGGCGAGCTGGCCGGAGGCGCTGGACCGGATCGCCGCCGAGGTGTCGGGCACCGCCGCCTCGTACGGCCGCGACGCCGTCGGGGTGTTCGGCGGCGGCGGGCTGACCAACGAGAAGGCGTACCTGCTGGGCAAGTTCGCCCGGGTGGTGCTGGGCACCTCGGCGATCGACTACAACGGCCGGTTCTGCATGTCCTCCGCGGCGGCGGCCGGGATCCGGGCGTTCGGGGTGGACCGGGGGCTGCCCTTCCCGCTGGAGGACATTCCGCGGGCCGGCTGCGTGATCCTGGTCGGCGGCAACCCGGCGGAGACCATGCCGCCGTTCGTCCGCTATCTGCGCGAGCTCCAGGAGAACGGCGGCAGGCTGATCGTCGTCGACCCGCGCCGCACCCGTACGGCCGAGCTGGCCGACCTGCACCTGGCCCCGCGCCCGGGCACCGATCTCGCCCTCGCGCTGGGCATGCTGCACCTGGTGGTCGCGGACGGCCGGACGGACGAGGCGTTCATCGCCGAGCGCACCACCGGCTGGGCCGAGACCCGGGCGGCCGCGATGGCCCACTGGCCGGAGCACGTGGAGTCGGTGACGGGTGTCCCGCTCCCCCAGCTCCGCGATGCCGTCCGGATGTTCTGCGACGCCGGGTCGGCGATGGTGCTCACCGCGCGCGGCCCCGAGCAGCAGGCCAAGGGCACCGACACGGTCAGCGCCTGGATCAACCTCTGCCTGGCCACCGGCAACGCGGGCCGCCCGAACGCCGGCTACGGCTGCCTCACCGGCCAGGGCAACGGCCAGGGCGGCCGCGAGCACGGCCAGAAGGCCGACCAGCTGCCGGGCTACCGCAAGTTGGACGACCCGGCGGCCCGCGCCCACGTCGCCGCGGTCTGGGGCGTCGACCCGGACGCGCTCCCCGGCCCCGGGCGGAGCGCGTACGAGCTGCTGGACTCGCTCGGGACGGACGTGAAGGCGCTGCTGCTGATGGGCTCCAACCCGGTGGTCTCGGCGCCGCGCGCCGCGCACATCGCGGACCGGCTGCGGTCGCTGGACTTCCTGGCCGTCAGCGACGTGGTGCTCTCCGAGACGGCGGCACTCGCCGACGTCGTCCTGCCGGTCACCCAGTGGGCCGAGGAGACCGGCACCATGACCAATCTGGAGGGCAGGGTCATCCTCCGCCGCAAGGCAGTTGACGCGCCGGGGGGCGTGCGCAGCGATCTGGAGGTGCTGCACGAGCTGGCCGGGCGGCTGGGCCACGGCGAGGGCTTCCCGACCGAGGCGGAGAAGGTCTTCGACGAGCTGCGCCGGGCGTCGAGCGGCGGGCCCGCCGACTACGCGGGCATCAGCTACGAGCGGATCGCCGCCGAGGACGGGGTGTTCTGGCCCTGCCCGTCGCAGGAGCACCCGGGCACTCCCCGGCTCTTCCTGGACCGCTTCGCGACGCCGGACGGGCGGGCCCGGTTCACCGCCGTCCAGCACCGGCCGGCGGCCGAGGAGCCGGATGCCGAGTACCCGGTACGGCTGACCACCGGCCGTGTCCTGGCCCAGTACCAGTCGGGCGCGCAGACCCGCCGGGTGGACGCGCTCAACGCCGCCGCCCCCGGCCCGTTCGTCGAGCTGCACCCGCAGCTCGCCGAGCGGCTGGGAGTGCGGGACGGGGACCGGGTCGCCGTGGTGAGCCGGCGCGGGCGGACCGTCACCCCCGCGCGCGTCACCACCGCGATCCGGCCCGACACCGTCTTCATGCCGTTCCACTGGCCGGGCGAGGGCAGCGCCAACCTGCTCACCAACCCCGCCCTCGACCCGGTCTCGCGGATGCCGGAGTTCAAGGCCTGCGCGGTCCGGCTCGAGCGGGCCTGAGCATGTCGGCACCCTTCTGGAACTTGAGGGTGATCGACGAGATCTCGGTGATTCCCGGGGGATTGACGCAGGCAGCTGAACGTCCCGGTCCCCTCCGTGACCTGCAGCATGAAATCCGTCCGCCACTCATTGATGGCCGCCCGGCTCTCCGGTAGGTAACCGGCCGCCCGGGCGAACGGGATTTCCTCCTGCGTATCCGGAACACTCTCGAAATCGCACACGAAGATATGCCGAGCCCTCGCTTTCCGGCTCACATCCGCGCCCCGCCTCCGCTGAGGCCGAAGTTCCGCCCGCGAAACAGCACCGCACCGGCCGGGTAACACCGCGGACTCATGCTCAGAGGCATGACAGCGACCGACATCCCCGCAGCGCACCGCACCGTGGTGGTCGGCGGCGGCATGGCCGGCCACCGGCTCGCGCAGCAGCTGACCTCGCTCGGCGAGCACGAGGTGCTCCTGCTCGCCGAGGAGGAGCACCCGCCGTACAACAGGGTGCTGCTCGCCGAGGTGCTGGCCGGCCGGTACGCCCCCGAGATCGCGGCGCTCGCCGCACTGCCCGCGCAGGTGGACAGGCGGCAGGCCCGGGTGGTGCGGATCGATCCGGAGCAGCGCCGGGTGCTGTGCGACGACGGCTCCGAGCTCGCGTACGACCGGCTGGTGCTCGCCACCGGCAGCAACCCGGTACTGCCGCCGCTGCGCGGGCTCTTCGACGACTCCCTCACCGGCCGTGAGAGGCACGAGCTCCCCGCCGGGGTCTTCGCGTTCCGCACGATGGCCGACTGCGCCGACATCGACGCCTACCTGCCGGGTGTCCGGCAGGCCGTGGTGGTAGGCGGCGGGCTGCTCGGCGTGAGCGCCGCCCGGGCGCTGGCCTCGCGGGGTGTCCAGGTCGTCCTGGCCCACCAGGGCGAGTACCTGATGGAGCGTCATCTCGACTTCCAGGCAAGTGAACTGCTCCGCACCCACCTGTCCGAACTCGGCGTCGAGGTGCACACCGAGTGCCGTGTCCGGTCCGTCCTGACCGAGGACGCCCCCGGCCCGCGCAGGGTCACCGGCGTCGAACTCGCCGACGTATTCCGGCTCGACGCGGACCTGCTGGTGATCGCGGTCGGCGTCCGCCCGCGCACCGGACTCGCCCAGGCGGCCGGGCTGACGATCCGTCAGGGCATCGTGGTGGACGACCGGCTGCGGACCAGCGACCCGTACATCCACGCCCTCGGCGACTGCGCCGAGCACGACGGAGTGCTCTACGGCCTGGCCGGCCCCGCGCAGGAGCAGGCGGACGTACTGGCCCGCATCCTCAGCGGCCAGGACACCGCCTACCGGGGCAGCCGGCTGCTCACCCGGCTCACCCTGGCCACCCCGGACCACGACCCGCTCGACATCGCCGCCTTCGGCGCGACCGAGCCCGCAGGCCCCGAGGACCGCGTGGTCCGCCTCTCCGACGCCGGCCGCGGCACCTACCGCAAGGTGATCGTCCGCCGCGACGAGCAGGGCGGCGACCGCCTGGTCGGCGGCGTCCTGCTCGGCGACCTCGACACCGTCGGCACCCTGGCCCACACCTGGGAGGGCGACGAGGCCCTGTCAGCACACCCGCTCCACCTGCTCACCACCCAGAGCACCATCTCCGGAGGGACTTCCCGATGACCACCACCAAGCCGACCGTCGTCCTGGTCGGGTACGGCATGGTCGGCCACCGCTTCCTGGAAGCCCTGGCCGACGCCGGCGCCGCCGACCGCTACCGCGTCGTCGTACTCGCCGAGGAACCCCGGCACGCCTACGACCGGGTCGCCCTGACCTCGTACTTCTCCGGGAAGACCCCCGAGGACCTGCTCCTCGCCGAGGAGGGCTTCACCGACCTGCACGGTTACGAGGTCCACCTCTCCTCCCCCGCCACCGCGATCGACCGCGCGGCGAAGACCGTCACCACCGCCGCCGGGCACGTGATCGCCTACGACACACTGGTACTGGCCACCGGCTCGTACCCGTTCGTCCCGCCGGTGGACGGCAAGGACGCCGAGGGCTGCTTCGTCTACCGCACCATCGAGGACCTGCACGCCATCGAGGCGTACGCGGCCGACGCCCGCGTCGGCGCGGTGGTCGGCGGCGGACTGCTCGGCCTGGAGGCGGCGGGCGCACTCAAGGGGCTCGGCCTGGAGACCCACGTGGTCGAGTTCGCCCCCCGGCTGATGCCGGTCCAGGTGGACGAGGGCGGCGGCGAGGCGCTGCGCCGCACCATCGAGGAGATGGGCGTGGTGGTGCACACCGGCGTCGGCACCAACGCCGTCATGGTCTCCCCCGAGGGCCGCGCCACCGGCATGACCTTCACCAACGGGCAGAAGCTCGATGTCGACATGGTCGTCTTCTCGGCCGGCGTCCGCCCGCGCGACCAGCTGGCCCGCGACTGCGGCCTGACGGTCGGCGAGCGCGGCGGCATCGCCGTGGACGGGCTCTGCCGGACCTCCGACCCGGACGTCTTCGCCATCGGCGAGTGCGCCCTCGCCGTCGACGGCCGGGTCTACGGCCTGGTCGCGCCCGGCTACGAGATGGCCGCCACCGTCGCCGGGCAGCTGGCCGGGCAGGCCGCGAAGGAGTTCACCGGCGCCGACCTCTCCACCAAGCTCAAGCTGCTCGGCGTGGACGTGGCCAGCTTCGGCGACGCCTTCGGGACCACCCCCGGCGCGCTCGACGTCGTCTACTCCGACTCCCGCTCCGGCGTCTACAAGAAGCTGGTGGTCACCCCCGAGGGAGCCCTGCTCGGCGGCATCCTGGTCGGCGATGCCGAGGTGTACGCCTCGCTGCGTCCGCTGGCCGGCACCGGAAACCCGCTGCCCGTCCCGGCCGAGTCGCTGGTCCTGCCCGCCGGACTGGCCGCGCCGGTCTCGCTGGGCGGCTCGGCGCTGCCGGACGACGCGGTGGTCTGCAACTGCCACAACGTCACCAAGGGGACCGTCCGGGAGGCCGTCACCGAGCACAGCTGCACCACCGTCCCCGAGGTCAAGAAGTGCACCAAGGCCGGTACCGGCTGCGGCTCCTGCATCAAGCTGCTCTCGACCATCGTCGCGGAGGAGCTGGAGGCGGGCGGCGTCGAGGTCGACAAGGGGCTCTGCCCCTGCTTCGCGCACACCCGCGCCGAGCTCTACGAGATCGTCCGGGTCAAGCGGATCTCCACCCACCGGCAGCTGCTGGCCGAGCACGGCCGTCTCCAGGGGGAGGGCTGTGAGGTCTGCAAGCCGACGGTGGGCTCCATCATCGCCTCGCTCGCCCCTGAGCTCGAGGCCTCCGGGCACATCCTGGACGGCGAGCAGGCCGCCCTGCAGGACACCAACGACCACTTCCTCGCCAACATGCAGAAGAACGGCTCGTACTCGGTCGTCCCCCGCATCCCCGGCGGCGAGATCACCCCGGACAAGCTGATCGTGATCGGCGAGGTGGCCCGCGACTTCGGCCTCTACACCAAGATCACCGGCGGTCAGCGGATCGACCTCTTCGGCGCCCGGGTGGACCAGCTCCCGCTGATCTGGTCCCGGCTGGTCGAGGCCGGCTTCGAGTCCGGGCACGCGTACGGGAAGTCGCTGCGCACCGTGAAGTCCTGCGTGGGCTCGACCTGGTGCCGGTACGGCGTCCAGGACTCGGTGGCCATGGCGATCCACCTGGAGCTGCGCTACCGGGGGCTGCGCAGCCCTCACAAGCTCAAGTCGGCCGTCTCCGGCTGTGCGAGGGAGTGCGCGGAGGCCCGGGGCAAGGACTTCGGCGTGATCGCCACCTCCAACGGCTGGAACCTCTACGTCGGCGGCAACGGCGGTGCCACCCCGCGCCACGCCGACCTGCTTGCCCAGGACCTGAGCGACGAGGAGCTGATCAGGCTCATCGACCGGTTCCTGATGTTCTACATCCGCACCGCCGACCGGCTGGAGCGCACCTCCACCTGGCTGGAGCGGATAGACGGCGGCCTCGACCACGTCCGCGACGTGGTCGTCCACGACTCCCTCGGCCTGGCCGCCGACCTGGAGGCCCTGATGGCCCACCACGTCTCGGACTACCAGGACGAGTGGGCGGCCACCCTGGCCGACCCGGAGCGGCTGCGCCGCTTCGTCTCCTTCGTCAACGCCCCCGGCGTCGCCGACCCGAGCATCCGCTTCACCCCCGAACGCGACCAGGTCAAGCCGGACCTGACCCTGCTCGCCACCGAGGAAGAACTGCTCGCCGCCCTCGACCCCGACAACTCGCCGCTTCTGGAGACCCGATGACCACCGTTGCGATCTCGACCCGCGTCGAGCTGCTCACCGGCCGTTCCTGGACCCCGGTCTGCGACTGGGAGCAGCTCACCCCCGGCCGCGGCGTCGCCGTCCTGCTGCCGGACGGCCAGCAGGCCGCCGTCTTCCGCGACCACCAGGACGAGGTGTACGCCGTCGCCAACCGGGACCCGTTCACCGGGGCGTACGTGCTCTCGCGGGGCCTGGTCGGCTCCACCCCCGACGGCCGGGTCTACGTCGCCTCGCCCCTGCTCAAGCAGCGCTTCGACCTGGCGACCGGGGAGTGCCTGGACGACGAGTCGGTACGGATCCCCGTGCACGCCGTCCGGCTGAACCGCGGGTAGCACCTCCGAGTCTCCGGTGGCCGTCCGTAGCCCAATGCCCTGATCTACGGACGGCCACCGGCCCCGAGCGTCCGGAGAACCGCCGCCGCCATCCCCTGCTGCCCACGGGCGTTGGGGTGCACCGGCGCCAGCCCGGCGGCCGGGAACGGCGGCTCGACCCAGCGGGTGGACTCACCCGCGCACATGTCGTGCCCGGCCGAGGCGGCGAAGGTGTCGACGTAGCCGACGCCGGCCGCCTCGGCCCGCTGCCTGAGCATCGCGTTGAGCTGACGTTCCTTCTCCACCAGGAAGGCGATGTCGCCGGCCGGCACGCTCCGCCCGAGCGTCGCGGTACAGGCCGCCGCGTCCGCCGGCAGCAGTGCCGGGTACCCGACCACGTACACCTTGGCCTGCGGGGCCCGCCGCCTGACCTCCCGCAGCGCGTCCGCGAGCCGCTCGCCCGCGGCGTCGACCTTGCGCTGCACCTGGTCCTGGCCGTTCTCGGCGGTGTAGTAGGTGCGGCAGGGCGACTCCGCCGCCGGGGTCCGGGTGAGGTCGGCGAGCAGGGTCTGCTTGACGCTCTCCTTGGCGCACTGCCCGATCACGTCGATGAACCCGGCGTCGTTGCCGCCGATCCCGAGCGTCACCAGCCGGATGGCCGGGGCGAGCGCGTCCAGCTGCGGTGCGTTGGTGCCGCCGTCCGTCCGCTGGGCACCCGTCAGATCACGTGTCCTGGCCCCGCTGCAGCTGGCGTCGGTGAAGGCGCCACCGGCCAGGCCCAGTGCCTTCGCCACCAGCGACGGGTAGTTGACCCCCGAGCGGGCACACCCCGGCGGAGTGCCGACCTGCGGCTCGATCTGCAGGCCCGAGGTGTACGAGTCCCCGAGCGCCACATAGGGGCCCGCCGGCGGGGCTGCCGAGGCCGTGGCGGCCGTGCCGGACGGCGCCGGGCTCGGCGGATGGGTGGTCGCCGCACCGCAGCCGACGGTCAACAGCAGCCCTAGCAGCACTCCCGCACGCCTGACGTCCACACACTCCCCCTGCGTCGGCCGGATCGACTCCAGCATGAGCCGTCAGTCGGCGTCGCGCTCGTGCTCCGCCAGGAACTCCTCGAAGCGCCGGCCCAGCTCCTCCGCCGAGGGCAGGTCGGTCGCCTGGGCCAGCAGGCTCTCCCGGCCGTCCGCGCCCGCCACCGCGTCGTACTGGCCCTCCATGCCCCGGATCGCCGAGCGCAGCTCGCCGTCGCCCTGCGCCAGCTGCTCCTCGATGTCCGCGTACACCTCGCCGACCTTGTCCCGCAGCTCGGTGCCGGGCAGCACCAGGCCGCTGGCCGACTGGACGGCCTCCAGGATCACCACGGCGGCGGCCGGGTAGGCCGAGCGGGCGACGTAGTGCGGCACGTGCACGGCGAAGCCCAGCACGTCGTGGCCGGCCTCGGCCAGCCGGTGCTCCAGCAGGGCCTGGGCGCTGCCGGGCACCTGGGCCTGGTCGAACCACCGCGGGTAGCCGGGCGCGAGATCCAGCCGGTTCCCGTGCGGGGTGAGGCCGACCGGGCGGGTGTGCGGGACCCCCATCGGGATGCCGTGGAAGTCCGCCGACAACCGGACGTCGAAGCGCTCGACCAGCTCGCGGACGGCGGCCGCGAACAGCTCCCACTCGGTGTCCGGCTCCGGGCCGGTGAGCACCAGGAAGGGCGTACCGACGGAGTCGTGCGCCAGCTGGAGCAGGATCTCCGGCGGGTCGTAGGACGTCCAGCGGTCGCGGTCGAAGGTCATCGCAGGGCGGCGGGCGCGGTAGTCGACCAGCCGGTCGTGATCGAAGCGGGCCACCACCCGGGGTGCGCCGTGCTCCAGCAGGTGCGCCATCACCTGGCCGCCGGCCTCGCCGGCGTCCATGAAGCCCTCGAAGTGGTAGAGCAGTACCAGGCCGGCGGCGTCGGGCCCGGCGGCCGCGGACGCCTCGGCCAGCGCGTCCACGCCCTGCTGCTCCAGCTGATACAGCTCCTTGGGATCACGCACCGCGCACCCAGCCCCGTTCCGTCTCGTCGGTCGTCTAGTCGGTCTGACCCGGCCTGCCCCGGCCCGGCCGTCCGTTCAGTCCAGCGTGCCGGACGCCGTCGGCATTCCCACCTGCCGGAGCTGTCCCCACCCTGGTCGGAACCCCGGTGGGAGAATCATCGCACCCCGGTACGAATGCCCAGGTGGGAGCCCTGCCCAGGGGCTCGCGCCGCCGTCGCGGGGTTCTTGACGGCGTACGTCGGAGAGCTGTGCGCCCCCGATGGCGCGCCGCGAGGTGACGCACCGCCTTCTGGCGGGTATCGTCCTCTCGCTGCCTCGCATCGCCGCGTCGTCGTCACGTCGTCTGTCACGCCGTGCTCCACGTCCCGGCCCGGTGTGCGGCCAGCCACTCTCACCGCACCTTGCCTTCACCTGGCCGCCTGCTTCCCTTCGCGCTCTCGTTCCTCATTCGGCCATCTCGCGGACGCACACTGTCCCCTCGCTCATCCCGCCGGACCGGTCCGTCGACCCGGATCCCGTTCCGGCACCGCGCTGCCCGCCTCCGGGTTGCCGCCCCCAGCCGTACGACCGGGCCTCCGGCGTACGCGCAACCGGGCGCGGCAGGCTCCGGGCCGGGGCGAAAGACCACCACCCCCGTGCCGTACCCCGGTGCGAGGGTCCCTCCGACCGCCGAAGGACCGAAGGATCCGTGCCCGTACCCGTAACCCTCATCGGCCGCACCGCGCGGCTGGAGCCCCTGGCCGAGCACCACGCCGAGGCTCTCGCCCAAGCCGGCGCCGAGGACCGTACGACCTACGCCTTCACTCCCGTCCCGCACGGCCTGGAAGCGGCCCGGGACTACATCCGGCGTGCCCTGGCGGACCAGGCGGCGGGCCGGTCCCTGCCCTTCGCCACGGTGAGCGTGGCGGACAACCGGGTGGTCGGCTCCACCCGGTTCCTGGAACTCGACTACTGGCAGGGTCCGCTGGTCTGGCCGCCGGTCCCCGGCGTGCCCTTCGGTGACCCGCGGGACGCCGTGCCGGACGCCGCCGAGATCGGGAACACCTGGCTCTCCCCGCGCGCCCAGGGCACCGGCATCAACACCGAGGCGAAGCTGCTGATGCTCCGGTACGCCTTCGAGACCTGGGGGGTCCAGCGGATCTCGCTGCGCGCCGACGCCCGCAACCTGCGCTCCCGCACCGCGATCGAGCGGCTCGGCGCCACCAGCGAGGGCGTCCGGCGGGCCCACTCCCGCGGGCTGGACGGCGTGGTCCGCAGCACCGCCTTCTACTCCATCCTCGACGAGGAGTGGCCGGCCGTCCGGGACATCATCGAGCTCCGGATCGCCGCCGCGACCTCGCCGAGCGCCCCGGATCCCGCTCTCAACCAGGAGTGTCTTAGACACGGCGGCCCGCTGATCCACGCCTGACCGGCACGCGGCGGCGGCGGCGAGTCTCCGCCGCCGCTCTGCCGCTCCTCGGGTTCAGTCCTCCGCCGCGTACGGGGGCGTCGTTCCGGTGCGCCTGCGGGCGAGTTCGCGCACCTCGTCCGGGAGTTCGGCGATGTCGACCAGGCGGGGCAGCAGCCCGGCGTCCGTCGTCAGTGCCCGGAAGCACAGCTCGACGGTGACCTCGTGGGCCGGCCGGTGCTCGACGGTGACGGTGTCGCCGGCCCGGATCTCACCGGGCTCCAGGATCCGCAGGTACGCACCCGGCAGCGCCCGGGCCGTGAAGCGCTTGACCCAGCGCTGCTCGGCCAGCCAGGCGGCGAAGGTGGAACAGGGGACGCGCGGCACGGCGACCTCCAGCAGCACCTGCTCGCCGATCCGCCAGCGCTCGCCGATCAGCGCGTGATCGACGTCGAGCCCGACGGTGGTGAGATTCTCGCCGAAGCTGCCCCCGGGCAGCTCCCGGCCGAGCTCCTGCTGCCAGAGGTCCAGGTTCTCCCGGGAGTACGCGGCCCGGTGCCCTTGGGCCCCGGCGCGCGGAGCTCGACCGGGTGGTCGACCGGCCTCTTGTCGATACCCGTCATACCGACGGAGGCCTTCGCCGAATTCGGGCGCGGGTGGGCGAGGTTGACGGAGAGTAGGTGAGCCATCCGGGCAGCGTAGGCCTCGCCGGCCGCGCCAAGCACCGGGATATCGCGGGCGGGGGCCGGTGATCACCGGACGGAGGGAGCGCATATCCTCTTGGGTCGGGGTCGGCAGGGCATGACAGGGGACAGCAGGGGGATCGCGCGGTGAGCTACCACCGGAACAACTGGCGGCAGGCAGCCAACATCGCCGCACCCTTCATCCCCGGCGGACGGGCGATCATGCAGACCGTCAACGTCGTCCAGCGGCTGACCGACGACGTAAGCCGGAGCCGGCTCGACTACGTACCGGGCGGCCACCCGCAGGTCGAACTGCCCTGGCAGCCGCCGGGCCCGCCGCCGTACCCGCAGCGGGCAGACGCGGTGGGGCGGCAGGCCTGGGACCTGCTGTTCGCCGATGAGCACCGCTTCGGAGCACGGTCCCTCCTCGACCAGGTGGGCCACCTGCTGATGCCGCTGCCACCCGCCGAACTGGACATGGTGATCCGCCGGTTCGGCCCGCAGGGGCTGGAGCGCTGGGACGCGCTCACCCACGTCGGAGGCGGACGGCGAGCAGGCGTACGACCACCGGCGCCAGCAGGAGATGTTCAACTGGCTGCTGCGCTCGGTGAGTCCGTACGCGGCGATGCTGATCGGCAGCGCGATGCCGTGCAGCCAGCCGGAGTTCGAGCACGACTGCGAGGACCACGGCTGGGTGCTGCCCAAGGGACCGTTCGCGCAGGTGGACGGGGCGTACTTCACCGAGAGCTGGAAGCGGGTCTCCGGTGCCACCGAGGCGATGTCCTGGCAGGACATGTCCCAGGGCCGCTTCGGGACGTGCTGGCTGCTGACCAGCATCCAGGCGGTGATCCAGGCCAACCCGCAGCACGCCCCGCGCCACCTGCGCCTGGAGGCCAACGGCACCGTCACCTGCACGCTGTACCGGGCCGGCCGGCCGATCGACGTCACCGTGCCGGAGGTGCAGTACTACCTGGAGTCGATGGACGCCGTCGACACCTGGTGACGCCGGATCAGAGCGTCTTCAGCAGCCGGGCCAGCAGCTCGGCCGGCGCACCGTCGTCGAACCTGTCCGGCCGTGCCTCGGCCACCGCCGACACCGGACGCCGGCCGCCTCCCCGGACGGGCTCGACCCGGACCTCGAAGATGCCGTACCCGGTCCAGCTGCGGTGCAGATGAATCACGCCCTCGGCGGTGTACGACAGCCAGCGGTCGTCCATGTCCCGCTCCGGCAGGCCCTGCCGCACCCGCTGCCACTCCGCCTCCGTCCAGACCAGGTCGGGCACGGAGGTGGGGCGCGGCAGCTGGATCGGCTGCAGCAGGCCCGCCCTGTGCCGGATGCCGTCGGCCACGCTGCCCGGGTCCGGCGTCGCCCAGCCGGGCAGCGGCTCACGGGCGGCCAGCCAGGCGGCGGGAATGCCGGCCGTACCGGTGTGCGCGGCGACGATGCCGCCGACGATCGCGCCGGTGGTGTCGACGTCTCCACCCGCCCAGACCGTCTGCCAGAGCGCCGTCTCGAAGTCGGCGAGGTGACGGGCCGCCACCCAGAGCGCGAACGGAACGGTGTCCACGGCGCTCACCCGGCTCCCGTTGCCCAGCACCTGCGCGGGCAGTCGGTGGTCCTGCTCCCCGAGCAGCCCGATCGCCTCGCCGATGCCCGCACGGACCGCTCCGTGCGGGGTGAGCCTCCGAACGGCGGTGAGGAAAGCCTCGGGCGTGGTCGGTTCGGTACGTGCCCGGACGGCGTACGCGGCCGCCACGGCGACGGCGATCGCCCCGTCCACGGCCTGCGGATGGGTGTGGGTGATCACGGCCGTGTCGGCCGCGGGCCGGACGGCGGCCGCCGGGTCCTCGGCGAAGGCCGCGCCGAGCGGGGCGACCCTCATCGCGGCGCCGTTGCCGTACGAGCCCTGGCCGTCGAAGACCTCGGCGGCCAGCCGCCCGGCGTCCCCGCCCTCGCGGATCAGCCTTAGCAGGCGGTTGGCGGACGGGCCGTAGCCCCGGTCGAAGTCGTGGCGGTGGGCGAAGGCGTGCGTGAGGTCGAAGGTGTCGATGCCGCCGCGCTCGGTGTGGGCCGCGTACACCGAACAGGCCATCTCGGTGTCGTCCGTCCAGGGCCAGCGGCCGGGCGGGGCCTGCCGCCCGGTCAGGAACCCGCGGTTCTCGGGGACGAAGAACTGGGCGCCGAACGCGTCGCCCACGGAGAGGCCCTGCAGGGAGTCGAAGGATGGATCGGTTTCTGTCATCACCGTCATCCAAGCAGATCCTCAGCAGCGGACGTCGATCTCCTGGAAGGTGTTGTAGTGGTCGGCCGTCCAGTACTCCTCGCCGACAGTGCCCGTGACGACCCGTCGGGTGCCGCGGTCCTCGGAGCCCGGGGTGACGACGGTGTACTCGTGGTAGTAGCCCTTGGGATGCCGGGGGAGGCGGCTCTCGCGGTTCTCGAAGACGACGCCGTCCGAGCGGTACGGGTACGGGCCGCCCTCGGCGATCAGCGTGAGGGTGTCGCGGGCCTGGCTGGGCAGCCTGCTGCGGCAGACGTCGGCCATGGCGGGGTCGGCGGGCAGCCAGGCTCCGGCGGCGGCCGTGGCCCGGGCCGTGGCGGAGGGCTTCACCGGGGTGGAGGCGGGTTTGCCGTTCCCGAGCAGCGCGTAGGCCGCTGCGGCGGCGATGGCACAGACGAGGAGAACCGCGACGACGATCAGGCGATTTCGGCTGGTCATGGGCTCCAGCTTGCCCGGTCCGCCGAAAGCCCTGGTCAACGGGGTTCGACCCTCACCCGAATGGCGCAGAGCGCCCGGGGTGCGGACATGCCACCGGGGCGGGAACGGACGCCATTGTCCGTTCCCGCCCCGGCTCCTACGTACGGCGGCTCTCCTGCGCCGAGCTCCGCCGTACGCCCCTCCCCTTCGGAGGGGGTGCGGTCAGCGATGGGACCGCGCTGTGACGGGTCAACCCCCGTCAGCGCGAGTCGCTGCCCGCCGTCTCGAGGGCGGCGCGGCCTGCCTCCAGGCGCGCCACCGGGATCCGGAAGGGAGAGCAGGACACGTAGTCCAGCCCCACCTCGTGGAAGAAGTGCACCGAGTCCGGGTCACCGCCGTGCTCGCCGCAGACGCCGAGCTTGAGGTCCGGGCGGGTGGCCCGGCCGGCCTCGGCGGCCAGCTTCACCAGCGCGCCGACACCGTCGCGGTCGATGGTCTCGAACGGCGAGACCCCGAAGATGCCCTTCTCCAGGTAGGCCGTGAAGAACGAAGCCTCCACGTCGTCCCGGGAGAAGCCCCAGACGGTCTGGGTCAGGTCGTTGGTGCCGAAGGAGAAGAACTCCGCGGCCTCCGCGATCTGACCGGCCGTGATGGCGGCGCGAGGCAACTCGATCATGGTGCCGAGCTTGATGTCCAGCTCCACGCCGGTGGAGGAGGCCACCTCGGCGAGTACTCGCTCGCACTCGTCGCGGACGATCTCCAGCTCCTGGACGGTGCCCACCAGCGGGATCATCACCTCGGGCCGCGGGTCGCCGCCGCCGAGCTTGCGCTCCGCCGCAGCCTCCGCGATGGCCCGGACCTGCATCCCGAACAGACCCGGGATGACCAGGCCGAGGCGCACGCCGCGCAGACCCAGCATCGGGTTCTGCTCGTGCAGCTTGTGCACGGCCTGGAGCAGGCGCAGGTCGTTCTCGTTCGGGTCCTTGCGGGCCTCGGCGAGGGCGACGCGCACCGACAGCTCGGTGATGTCGGGAAGGAACTCGTGCAGCGGCGGGTCGAGCAGACGGACCGTGACGGGGAGGCCGTCCATCGCCTGGAAGAGCTCGACGAAGTCGCCCTTCTGCAGCGGAAGGAGGGTGGAGAGCGCCTGCTCGCGGTCCTTGTCGTTGTCCGCCAGGATCAGGTGCTCGACCTCCTTGCGGCGCTCCTCGCCGAGGAACATGTGCTCGGTGCGGCACAGGCCGATGCCCTGGGCGCCGTACCGGCGGGCGCGGCCCGCGTCCTCGGCGTTGTCGGCGTTGGCGCGCACGGCCAGCCGGCGGCGTACGTCGGCGTGCGACACGAGCCGGTGCACGGCCTGGACCAGACCGCCCTGGACGTCGGCACCGGCGTGCAGGGTGCCCTCGAAGTACTCCACCACCGGGGAGGGGAGCACCGGGACCTCGCCGAGGTAGACCTTGCCGCTCGCGCCGTCGATGGAGACGACGTCGCCCTCCTCGACCACCTGGCCGTCGGCGGTGGTGAAGCGGCGGCGCTTGGTGTCGACCTCGAGCTCCTCGGCACCGCAGACACAGGTCTTGCCCATGCCGCGGGCCACCACGGCCGCGTGCGAGGTCTTGCCGCCGCGCGAGGTGAGGATGCCCTCGGCGGCGATCATGCCGTCCAGGTCGTCCGGGTTGGTCTCCCGGCGGACCAGGATGACCTTCTCGCCGGAGCGGGACCACTTCACGGCGGTGTAGGAGTCGAAGACCACCTTGCCGACTGCAGCACCCGGCGAGGCCGCGATGCCCCTGGCGACCTGCTTGGAGCTCGCGTCGGGGGCGAAGCGCGGGAACATCAGCTGCGCGAGCTGGCCACCCGTGACGCGGTGCAGCGCCTCGTCCAGGTCGATCAGACCCTGGTCGACCAGCTGGACCGCGATCCGGAAGGCGGCGGCGGCGGTGCGCTTGCCGATCCGGGTCTGCAGCATCCAGAGCTTGCCGCGCTCGATGGTGAACTCGATGTCGCAGAGGTCGCGGTAGTGCAGCTCGAGCTTGTGCATGATCGCCATGAGCTCGTCGTACGACTTCTTGTCGAGCTTCTCGAGCTCGGACAGCTGCAGCGTGTTGCGGATGCCGGCGACGACGTCCTCGCCCTGGGCGTTGGACAGGTAGTCGCCGTAGACGCCGACGGCGCCCGTGGAGGGGTCACGGGTGAAGGCGACACCGGTGCCGGAGTCCTCGCCGAGGTTGCCGAAGACCATGGAGCAGACGTTGACCGCCGTGCCCAGGTCGTTCGGGATGCGCTCCTGGCGGCGGTACAGGCGGGCCCGGTCACCGTTCCAGGAGTGGAAGACGGCGTGGATCGCCAGGTCCATCTGCTCGCGCGGGTCCTGCGGGAACTCCCGGCCGGTCTCGCGGAGCACGATCGCCTTGAAGGTGTCGACCAGGGCGCGCAGGTCCTCGGCGGTGAGGTCGAGGTCGAGCTCGGTGCCCTTGGCCTTCTTGGCCTCCTCGAGCGCCTCCTCGAACAGCTCGCCGTCGACGCCCAGCACGGTCTTGCCGAACATCTGCACCAGGCGGCGGTACGAGTCCCAGGCGAACCGCTCGTTGCCGGACTGGGCGACGAGGCCGGCCACCGAGGCGTCGGAGAGGCCGATGTTCAGGACGGTGTCCATCATGCCGGGCATGGAGAACTTGGCCCCGGAGCGGACGGAGACGAGCAGCGGGTTGTCGGCCTGGCCGAGCTGCTTGCCCATCTCCTCCTCGAGGGCCACCAGGTGGCGGCTGATCTCCTCGTGGAGCGAGGCAGGCTCGCTGCCGGTCTCCAGGAAGACCTTGCAGGCCTCCGTGGTGATGGTGAACCCGGGAGGGACGGGGAGTCCCAGGTTGGTCATCTCGGCGAGATTCGCACCCTTCCCGCCAAGAAGGTCCTTGAGGTCCTTGTTTCCTTCGGTGAAGGAGTAAACAAACTTCTGCTGGGACGGCACGGGTCGGTCTCCTCGCACACGGTGGCCCTGACGCCGGAGAACATACCCATTTCGAAGGCACTTTTGCGCCGCCAATAGGCCGTACGAGCCTCGGAACGGGCGACGACCCGACAGATCGAATGCCCGTCAGGGCGTTCACCTCTGTTGGCGAAATCGTCCGGCTGACGCTAGCAATGCTTCAAGTAGTGAACGCATGGAAACATGAAGATCACACGAACCGGACAGAGAGTAGTGGCGGACCATCCGCCGTGTTGCCCCGGCTTGATTTCCTGCAGTCAGCTGCGCCGATCCGCCTCAAAGCCCTTCGGGAAGCGATTTGCACTCTCGCACCCCTCCAGGCCCACCTGACCAGCCGTCAATCGCAACGATATGTGGCAAGCGTCACGGGCGCATCTCAGCCGTCGGGCGTAGGCGGACTCCACGCTTCGTCACCTTGCGTCGAGTCGTGAAATCTCCTGGTAACCGAAATCCGCCACAAAGGAGCCCTCTTGGCCAGGTTGTCCAAGAGGGCTGGGCCGGTCCGGCAATGCGGACCGAAGGGCCTAATTGGCCACTGCGTCCAAATCATCCACCCGAGGTGTCCGACTCGGCGTCAGCGCTGGGCAGGGCGCAGTCGTACGGATCGTCCAACCAGCCCTCGGGAAGTACAACACGGTTGTTTCCGCTGGTCCGGCCACGCGGACCGTCCGCGCCGGCCGGCCAGAGCTGCTCCTGCTCGACCTGGGCGAGGGTCTCCCCCAGTTCGACCAGTGAACTGGACATCGCCAGCTTCACCCGCAGCTCCGAACCGACCGAGAAGCCCTTGGTGTACCAGGCGACATGCTTGCGGAAGTCGACCACGCCGCGCCCTTCGTCGCCCATCCACTCCCCGAGCAGCTGCGCGTGCCGGACCATCGCCTTCGCCACATCGGCGAAGCTGGGGCGGGCGTGGTCGACATCGCCCTCGAAGATCGCGACCAGGTCCTTGAAGAGCCAAGGCCGGCCGAGGCAGCCGCGGCCGACCACGACGCCGTCGCAGCCCGTCTCGCGCATCATCCGGACCGCGTCCTCGGCCGACCAGATGTCACCGTTGCCCAGGACCGGGATCTCGGCCGGGACGGACTCCCGCAGCCGGGCGATGGCCGACCAGTCGGCGGTGCCGCCGTAGTGCTGGGCGGCCGTGCGGCCGTGCAGCGCGATGGCCGACACGCCCTCCTCGGCGCCGATCCGGCCCGCGTCCAGGTAGGTCAGATGGTCGTCGTCGATGCCCTTGCGCATCTTCATGGTGACCGGGAGACCGCCGGCGTTGCCGACCGCCTCACGCAGGATCTCGCGCAGCAGGTTCCGCTTGTACGGCAGCGCGGAGCCGCCGCCCTTGCGGGTCACCTTGGGGACGGGGCAGCCGAAGTTGAGGTCGATGTGGTCCGCGAGGCCCTCGTCCGCGATCATCCGGGCCGCCTTGCCGACGGTCACCGGGTCGACCCCGTACAGCTGGATGGAGCGCGGCTTCTCGCTCGGGTCGAAGTGGATCAGCTGCATGGTCTTGGCATTGCGCTCGACCAGCGCCCGGGTCGTGATCATCTCGGAGACGTAGAGACCCTTGCCGCCGCTCTGCTCACGGCAGAGCGTCCGGAACGGGGCGTTGGTGATCCCCGCCATCGGCGCCAGGACGACGGGCGGCCACACCTGCATCGGTCCGATGTTCAGCGGCGCGAACTCGGGGGTGGCCGGGGCGGCCGGGGTGCCGGTGGGCGTGCTGGTCATACGGGCGGGTCCTCAACAGGAGAGCGGGCTCGGTGGGTGCGGGTCCAACGGCCTCTATTCTCCCTCACCCGATCGGACGACCTGCTCGCTTGCTCGACGGGCCGGTCAGGCCTGCCCGCCGAGCAGCTTCCAGAGTGCCTCGTCCGGTGTCCCTCCCGGTGCTCCCGGTGCTCCCGCCGGCCCGCGGAGGCCGCGCACCCGGTGCGTGTCCGCCAGTGCCTGCACGCGTTCCGTGATCGCGGGCTTGGCCGTCCGGTAGCCCCCGGGATCGGCGACGAAGGCCAGCGCGGCCGCCTGCAGCAGGTTGTGCGGGGTGGCGGAGGCCGGGAGCAGCGCACCACCGTCGAGCAGGGCGGCCGCAGCGGATCGGGCGGCGCTGTCGGAGCGCGCCACCGGGAACAGGTCGGCCAGCCGGCTCCCGCCCAGCTCGGCCAGCGGCGTCGTGAGCACGGTCTCCGCGAAGCGCCGGACGTCCGGGGCCTCGCCGAAAGCCCGGAACTCGGTGCCCCACCGCGCCCTGACCCGGTCGGCCTCCCCCGGCAGCCCGAGGACGGTGAGCGCGTCGGCGGCCAGCGCCAGGCGTACGGCGGCCGGCGGGTAGCCCGGGGCCTCGGGCGCCTCGGGACGGACGGAGACGAAGTCGGCCAGCACCTGCGCATAGGCCGGGCCCGCCGCCAGCGTCCCGTACAGATCGGCGAAGGCCTCGTGGAACCGGTCCAGCCACCACGCCGCCGGCTGCACCGGGTACTCGGCGGCGACCAGGGCACGCAGTGCAGGGCCGAGGCCGAGCTCCTCCAGTACGCAGTGACCCACCTCGTGCGCGACCACCAGCACCTCCGGCAGATGGCCGAGCTGGAACCACGGCACGCCCACCAGCGGCACCGGGAGCAGACCGAGCGCCGTCGCGAGACTCTCCCCCGGCAGGGGTGCGTCGGGCGCGGCGCTGAGCGTGCGGCCCCTGGTCCGGGTGAACGGGACGGCGTCGGCGGCGAGAAAGACCAGCGGCGGTTCGGCGGGCAGCGGCGGAAGGCCGAGGGCGGGACGAGCGCCCTGGGCGGCGTCGTGCGCGGGGGCGTAGCAGGCCCAGGCGAAGTCGTCGGCGAGCGCGAGGAACCGGCGGGTGGTGGGGAGCGTCCGCAGGGTGAGCTTGTCGCGGACGAACCCCCAGAGCTGGTACAGCGCAGCCAGCCGCTGCTCGGTGTCGGCCCAGGCCTCGGGGTGCTCCTCGGCCTGCACGCGCAGGCGCTCCAGGTGGGGCGCCAGCGCGGCGGTGACCGCGCGGATCTGCGAGTGGTGCTCGGGGAGGTCGGCATCGGCCTCGCTCAGGTCCAGCCAGTGCCGCAGGTCGGCATCGAGGCTGTCGGCCTTGGCGAGCAGCGCGGTCACCCTGCGGGCGGCGGGGCTCACAGGTCGGTGCCGACGGGCGGCAGGTCGGTGCCGACGGGCGGCAGGTCGGTGCCGACGGGCGGCAGGTCGGTGCCGAGGGGCAGCAGGCAGTCCATCGGCAGGTGGCTGAAGAGCGCCGGGAGAGCCAGCAGACCGACCACCACCACCCCTCGGCCGAACTGGCGAACCGTCGCCCGGGTGACCATGGCCGCCGCCTCGCCCGGCCTGCGGCCGTCCGCCAGGGCGTCGGCCAGCACTCGGCGATGCTCGCTCTGGTCCTGGAAGGGGCCCACCGCCAGCACGACCGGCAAGGTCCCCTGCTCGAGGACCTTGTGCGCGAACGCGTTGCGCAGCAGTACCTGCCGGGTCCACTCGCTGGAGGACGCCGGCCGGAGGGCCTCCAGAACGAGCAGTGGCCACAGGGACTTCGGGGGGATGCGGGGGGCCAGCTCCTCGGGGAGCACCGGCGGGAGGCCGTCGTGGAGGTCCAGCGCGATGGCACCGCGGTACTCGACGAAGCTTCCCTGGACATGCAGGAGGTCGCGGTCGTGCGGCCGGTGCATGTCCGCTCTCGCCCCGATCTCGACGGAGTACCGGCCGGAGGAGGTGTAGGCCGTCTCCGGGAGATTCCGTTCGGACGAGGGGTTACGGCCCTTCTGGAGCGGCCGGAGCATCACCACTCTCAGGGGTCGGTCAGACCTGGCCTCGGCTGCCTTCTCGGCCACGAGGCGAGCCAGGAGCCGTGGCTGGAGGGCGCGGTCCGGCGGACCCGAGCTGTCCCACACCCGACGCGAGAGGAGGGCGAGGTGCCGCTCACGCAGACGCTCGTCACCCGACCGGTAGAGCCGGCGCGGGGGCCGGTCGCCGAAGGGCGGCCGTACGCTCCAGATCCACTCCCACGGGACCGGCCAGAGTTCGGACGCGCTGAGGTCCAGGCGCACGTCGATCTGCTCCTCGCCCTCCAGGTCACCGGGGAGCCGGAGATCCTGGGGAGCCGCGAGGGTCCGCAGGAGCTCGCCGGCCTCCGTGGCCCACTCGAGCGGGCGGTTGACGGCTTCCTGCAGCAGCCCCATGGGGAGCAGCTCCGTCTGTCCATCGGTCCAGAGCCAGCCCGGCAGCTCTGTGCCGATCGCGCGGGTGGCTCCCACGAACGACGGCGGACGCGCCGACAGGGTCAGTTCCAGGCGCTGCGAGCGGCCGTCGAGATCGAGTTCGGCCCGGATCTCCGGGACCGCGCGCGCCGGTCGTACGAATCGTCGTGCCGCCACCGGGGGCAGCCGGTACTGGAACGCCACCTCCCTGTTGGGCCCCCCGACGGCCGCGCCCGACCCGCCGAGCCCGATCGCCGGCCACCGGCTCACGGGTGAGGCGGGAAGGGCCAGCCCGAGCGCGATGAGGTGCTCCGAGAGGGCGTCGTCCGGATCCTCGACCGGGGCCGGGAGTCCACCGCGGTCTGCATCCTCGAGCCGGACCAGCAGTTCGAGGCAGTCCACACTGAGCCGGTCGGCCACGGCATCCGCCGGGCCGCCCACCAACCGCCATGCCGAAGCCGCCAGCTCACGCGCCTCGCGGTACTGCCCCGAGGCGAAGCGGGCACGCGCGAGACCGATCGCGGCCTCGGCCCGGAGCGTCGGATAGGCGGCGTACTCCGCCGACAGCAGGCCGGGCACCCACGGAGGTACCGGCGCCGGGCTGCCGAGTCGGCGCATGGCCCGGGCCCAGTGCAGCCATACGAACGGCTCGTGCGGCGCCAGCCGTTCCGAGCACGAGCGCAGCAGTGCCATCGCCTCGATCGGCCTGCCGAGCAGCCTGAGGAGCTCCACCAGGTGGAGTCCGAGCGCGGCGGACTGGTCACTGCTGCTCCACTCCGCCAGGTCGAGCGGGCCCTTCAGGCACTCCCGGAGGATGGCTGCCGCCTGGTCCTCCGGCAGGTCCCAGGGCCTGGCGCACCGGGTGAGGTCTCCCAGCCGGATGAGCACCGATTCCCTGGTCGGGAACGCGGCCAGGACGGCGGGCAGGTCCTGCAGTACGAAGTCCGCGCCCGCCGGCGGATCGAGGATGGCCAGGCCGATCAGCGTCCGCAACGCCAGGTCGGGGTCCTGAGCGGCGGCGAACTCCATGGCCTCGTAGAGATCGTCGAGCCCCGGCAGCCGCAGCCTCTGCATCTCCAGGTGCACCTGCCACCAGAGCAGCCGCCAGTCCGCGTTCTCCGCCGTCCACTCCTCGAAGCCGTTCCAGCCGCCCAAGCGGCCGGCCCGGTCCAGCAGCCGCTCGGCGTCGGTGAGCGAGCCCCCCGCGTGGACCAGCGCCCTGACCGCGCCCACAAGATGTGCCGCCAGCTCCTGGTCCGAGACCTCCTGGACCATCAGCGGGGCCCACTCCCCGAGCGCCGCCCCGGCATCGCGGAGCATCGCCTGCACCTCGGAGGTCACCGTGGTCCGAGCCACCTCCCAGGACCGGTCCGCCTCCCATGTCTCCGACGAGCGGGATGTCTCCTCGTGCACGATGGCGGCCTCGGCGGCCGCGAGTGCCTGATGGGCCGCCACGGGCCGGTGCAGCGCGAGCAGCGACCGCGCCGCCGCCAGCGCGCTCCACGGATCGCGCGGGTCCCACCCATCGTCCAGCTGGTCGCCCGGGCGGCCGAGGGAGAGCAGCAGTCGGTCGTGCGTGCGGACCTGGTCCGTGCCGGCGCCGTCGTCGGCCTCGGTGATCTCCGGGAGCCAGCCTGCGGCCAGCCGGATCTGCCCGCTGTCCAGCAGGGCTTCGGCGGCCGTACCCGCGATCCCTGCCGCCGCCCTGCTGTCGGTACGGGCGAGGGCGTTGTACGCCGTCCTGAAGTCCTCCTCGGCTTCGTCCGGTCGACAGAGCCTGAGCAGCGAGGATGCCCGCCGCACCCGGATGGCGGCCTCCTCCTGCGGTCGCAGCCGCCCGGCGAACTGACGGAGTGCGGCGGTCGCCTCCTCCGCGGCGGCGGGGAGATCTCCCAGCCGCAGCAACACGTCGACGAGGGCGTTGGCCCATGCCGAGGTGTCGGCGCGGACCAGTTCGGCGAAGCCGCCCTCCACGGGTGCGATTACCCTCTTGAGGCCGCCTCTGGCCCGTACGAGGCCCTGGTGCACCCTCACCCACTGCGAACTGCTGATGCCTGCCGGGTTGTCCAGGGCCGCCTGAGCCGTGAGCAGCTGTGCCTGAGCCCGCACCACCTCGGGCAGGACGCCGGTGGCATCCGCCCGGTCGGCCCGGTCCGCGTGCTCTGGCCGGTAGTCGGGACCGAGCAGGTCACGGGCGAGTTCCCCGAGTCGGTCGGGGCGGTCGGCGGACCGCTTCCTGGCGCCGTGCCAGGCCGCGATGCCTTCGTCCTCGCCCAGCTGGAAGCGGTGGTAGAGCTCCTCCGAGGTCCATCGCACCCACTCGGCGGGCTCGGTCTCGGCCAGCGCGCGGAAGTGGTCGGCGGCGTCCCGGTGCAGCAGCCGGTGCACCGGGTGCACGGCGAGCAGCCGGCGCAGCGGCGCCCGCACGTTGTGGTGGAAGATCAATTCCTCGGGGTGCAGGGGATCGACGGAGACCCACGAGGAGGACCCCGCGTAGGCGGTGAGCTCCCGCCAGAGGCTCTCGAGTTCCGTCCCCTCATCGCTCAGCCCCGGCCTGGCCTTCTGCAGGATGGGCTTGCGAAGCACCCGGCGGGCGTCCTGGTCCGGGTCGTCGGCGTCGCTCTCGCCACGGATTCCCCGGACGAGGTGGGGGTACATCACCTCGCGGACGAAGCGCAGGCTCAGCCGCCGCGGCAGTACGCCGTAGCGGAGCACCCAGCGCACCCGGTCGTCGTCGATCCGTTCCAGGACGCGGTCGATGGCGTACAACAGCTTCGGCCCGGGGGCTTCGCGGATCTGCTGGGGAGTCAGGGTGGTCGCGATGTCGGCGAACAGGGCCAGTGTGAAAGGAAGGCCACCGCTCACCGAGATCACGGCCCCGCGCAGCCGGTGGTCATGGATCCCGCGGGCGAGCAGGTAGCCGTCGGCCTCACAGGCGCTGAAGGGGGACACCTTCGCACGGGCGGCGTCCGGGAAGAGCCGAGCGAATCCGGGCAGGCGCTCGACGCCCGCGCCCGATGCCTCGGGGCTGTTGGGGCTCTCGGGCAGCGGCTCTGCCAGGTCGTAGCGCCCGGAGAACACCAGCCGCAGCTCCGGGACCTCGCACTGGACCTGTTCCAGCAGCCGGGGCAGGGCGGCGCTGTCGGGCGCTGCCCGGAGGGTGAGCTCCTCGAAGGTGTCGAGCAGCAGCACGGCGGGCACGCCGAGCCCGGTGAGGGCCTCGGCCAGGGTGGCGGTGAAGCGCGCGGTGATGCGGCGGCCGAGGGACGCGGGATCGGCGAGGCCGTCGAGACGGTCAAGGCTGGACGGGCCCGCGTTGCGCGCCAGCGCGGGCGCGAGCGGACCGTACTCGAGCAGCAGGGTGGCGAACGGCTCGCCCGGAAGCTGACGGTCGAACTGGGTGGCGGCTTCCAGGAGCAGCAGCCAGGGGTGAGCGGCTGCGGTCAGCGGGTCGGCGGTGTCGAAGTCGATCCAGGCGCACGGCACCGGAGTGTCCCGCTCCTGGCAGTGCCTGGCGGCGAACCAGCGCAGCAGGCTGGTCTTCCCCGCACCACCGGGCGCGTGCAGCTGAAGTACCTTCGCCCCGCTGTCCGTCAGCAGCGCCCGCAGCGGCTCCTCCGCCCTCGGGCGGGAGAAGTAGTGCGCGCTCTGCTGGTGCGCCGTCCGCCACAGCGCACGGGACTGCAGTCGGACGCGCGCGGCCGTTCGCAGCTCCAGCAGAGCGGGGCTCGCCGCGCGGGAGGCGTGGGGATCGTCGAGGACGGCGAGCAGGTCCTGGCACCGGGCGAGGTCCAGTGCGCGGTCGGCCCGGTCGAAGGCGGCCCGGAAGCAGCGCAGCGCCTCGGGCTCGTCGCAGCGCAGCAGCTGCCGGATCTCCTCGACCTGGTCGGGCTCGCGGTCCCGGTAGTGGGCGGCGAGTTCGGCGGCGAACGCCCGCAGGGGCTCGGGGAACTCCGTCCCACGGTCGCCCGCCGGCCACCAGCTCTCCCAGCTCGGCCCGCGCAGATGGTCGGCGATGCGCAGGGTGCCGTCCTGCTGATCCTCCGTCAGTGCACCGCGCTGTTCGAGCGCGTGGAGGCCTGCGCCTCCCGGCACCTGGAGCAGGGCGTCGTAGAGCGCCCGGTTGAAGCGGGTGACGGCGGCGCACCGCCGTAAGGTCTCGCGGTCGGCCGGGGTGAAGCCGTCGAGCAGCAGCGATCCGAGGTCCGCGCCGTGCCGGAGGTCGTCGATGGCGCCGTGCAGCCAGTCGACCGGTGGTGTCACTGCGGCCTCCCCCGAAAGAACTCCCGAGCCTGGATCAGGCTGATCGGACCGAATCCGCTCTGTCCGCCGCCGGCCCACGCGTTCACCAACTGGCGCCAGCGGTCCTCCACTTCGGCGGTGAAGCCGAGGGCGGATCCGTACTCGGCGAAGATGTCCTTGGCGTCCGCCGCGCTGAAGGGACCGACCCGTACGTGCGCGGCCTCCGCCGCGACGTCCCACGGAAGTATCTGCCCGGGGTTGTCGGTTGCGGAACCGGTGATCAGGACGAACCGTACCCGGGTGTCCGGCCGCGCGAGGAGCGGTTTGAGCAGGTACGGCGCGAACAGGTCGTGGACCGCTCCCTCCTCGATCATCGACAGATCGTCGAGTGCGAGGACCAGACCGTGGCCCGCGCCCTGCTCGGCAAGGGTGTCCAGCGCCTGGCCGAACGTCCGGAACAGGCCTGCCGTCTGGTCCTCGCCGAGGCCCACGCTCTCGCCCAGGCCGGCGGGCAAGAGCTGGGAGAGGTGGTCGGCGAGCCGTGTGACGCCCGAGGCCTCGCTCCGCCACCGCCGGTCGAACTGCTGCAACGCGGCGTCGGCCTCGGCCGGGTAGGCCACCCGCAGGGCGTCGCCGATCATGCCGAGCGCGTCCCGCCAGGCGATGCTGCGACCGCGGGCCCGCAGGTCGACCCGGACGGTCCCGGCGCCGTTGCGGTGCCAGATGTGCAGCGCGTGGCGGACCAGCGTGGTCTTGCCGATCTTCTCCGGTCCGGTCACCACGACGACCGGCCTGGCCGGTCCGTACGGGCCGAAGCCGTCGAGCAGCTGCCGACGCTCGGTGACGCGGTCGACCGTGAGCCTCATCGGCGCGCCGGGGTCCTCGAAACGCTTCTCGGCCGCATGGCGCGGGGTCAGCGCACGGCGGCCGAGGACGTGGGTGGGTGCGGTGGTCACGGTGAGGGACGGCAACGCCCAGTCGGGCCGGTCGAGGCCGTACTTGTCGGACAGCTTCCGGCGTGCTCGCCACACCGCGTCGTCCAGCGGCTGCTCGGCGGCGAGTTCGGTGTACAGGGTCTCGGCGAACAACCCGGCGCTCGGCGACTCCAGGTCACCCAACATGGTGACCAGGGCCGTCACTCCGGCGTCCAGGAAGCCGTCGGCGGCCGACCTGAGGACTCCGGAACGCTCCTGGCCCGCGACGCTGACCGCCGGATCGAGGCTGATGGTCTTCCCTCGGCAGGCGTTCAACACCACCAGCTGTGGAGGGTGCTCGGCGAACCTGCCCGCGATCTCCGGGCCGGTCAGGTGCCATGGCTCGGCGCCGGGAGGGCGCAGCCGCAGCACCGCGCGGCCGAATCCGTCGTTGACGCAGTGCCCGGCGAAGTGCAGGACCTGGGGCCTGAGCTGGTCGTACGCCTGGAAGAACTCCTGCCGCGTGGGCGTGGTGAGCACCTCCATATGCCAGTCACCCACCGGACCACGCAGCGCCGTTCGGACGGCTTCGACCTCCGCGTCCATCCGCAGGCGCTTGTCGTCGTCCTCTCCGACCACGAGCAGGACCCGCAACGGAAGCGACAGCGCGCTCAGCGGCCTCGGCTGCCAACGTGCCCTGGCGAGGCGGTGCAGGTGGTGCTGGGCGATGTGCTGGTGACCGAGTTCGGGCGCGACGAGCAGCTCCCACGGCAGCTCGCGCAGAGCTGCGTCCCGTACGTCGAACAGCGTCAGCAGCGGGCGCCCGGCTCCGCTGGAGCGCTTGGCGTAGTCGCTCCAGACCTGCCAGACCTCGGACTCGTCGAGCATCCGCTGGGCGAGACCTCCGGCGGCGGCAGCCGTCCGGGCGTCGTAGGGGCCGTCGAGGAGGGAACAGGCTTCGGTCAGCTGCGAGGCGCTCCATGCCTGCTGGCCGTTGCCGGCCTCGCCCGGTGGGTGTAATCGGGGGATCCAGCCCTGGCGGTGCAGTTCGCCCGGGCCGCCTGGGCCGCCCGGGCCGCCTGGGCCGCCTGGCCAGGAGTCGAAGGGGTCCACGAAAACCGTGACCGGGTAGCCGGGGCTGTCGGGGCGCAGCTCGTCGATGCGGATGAGGAGGGTGTGTACGGCGGTCATCGGATACACGAGCCGCGATCAGCCCCGGGTGCTGCGGATCGCCTGGACGATGCGGGCGAGTTCCGCGAGATCGGCGCTCGCCGCTGGGCTGTTGAGGGCGAGGCCGCGGGGGTCACGGGTGTGGGGGTCGCGGGTGTGGGGGTCACGGGTGTGGGGGTCGCGGCCGTAGGGGTCTGGGCTCGTCGGGTCCGGGCTCGTCGGGTCCGGGTTGGGGCGGCCGCCGAAGGTTCCGGCCGGGGGCTGTGACGCGTCGGCAGCGGGGTACCCGTTGGCGGCCGGGTATGCGTTGGGAGCCTGGTTACCGTTGGGAGCCGGGTATCCGTTGGGAGCCGGGCCGGCCGCCTTCGCCTCGATGATCGCGGACAGGGCGTTGAGGTGCTGGGCGTCCTGCGCGTTGCGAGCCGCGTCCTCCTTGGCTACAGCCGCCTCCTGGCGCGCGGCGTTCAGCTGGCTGCGCTGCACGGACGTGCCGAACACCATGCCGGCCGCCGCGAACACGATCGCTTCGAACCCGGAGAAGAGGTAGACCAGACGGTCCCAGTTCTCGTCACCTCGCTTGCTCACCAGGACGATCAGGAAGGCGATGTAACAGGCCATCACCAGACTCGCCAGTACGAGCTGCGGCTTCGACGGACCCGCGGTTGCCCCGGGCTCCGCCGCGGACGTGGCGCCGGCGCTCGTGCCGCTGCCGGTGTCTGTGCCGGCGCCGGATCCTGCTATGCCGCCCTCGGCGGCCTGCGACCCGACTCCCACGGCTTCCCGGCTCTGCTCCCCCGCCACCCGACCGCTCCCCACTCGACGTACTGCTTCCGGCATCTGTTCATCCGTCAGCATCGCGAATCCGCCCTCTACTGAAGAGGGATGCTACCGAACAGTTACACGCAGTTGCTCACCTGGTCGCGTACATGACGCTGACCTGCCCTGACATGGTGGTGACGTCGATAGTGCGATCGGCGGCGCTGTCGAGCAGGCCTGGGTCGACATCCCAGGAGCCGGAGGTGGTGCGGCCGTCGACCCGGTACCGCGTCCGGTCCGCGGGGACGGAGACCGCCAGCGAGCCCGAGGTGGTGGTGGCTGTGACGGAATGGGGTGAGCGGGCGTAGGACAGGTCGACCCGACCGGATCCGGCGGCGGCCTGGACAACCTGGGAAGCCAGCTCCTTGCCGGTGATCTGCCCGGACGTCGCCCAGGCCCAGATCGGACCGCTCACGCCGTCCAGTCGCACCTGCCCGGAGGTGGTCCGGGCCCGGATCTCCCCGGAGACCCCACGGACCAGTGTGGTGCCGGAGCTGCCCTTGGCCCGGATCGCGGTCGCGGCCGGGACCTGGATGTCGAGGGTCACGCCGCAGCCCATCAGGCCGACCGGCGTGCGGCAGCTGACCGAGACCTTCAGGACGGAGCCCGTCACCGTCCGGGAGACGGACGGACGACGCAGCGCCCAGTCCAGATTCTCCGAGACCGTCACCCGGTCTGCGGCGCCTGCCTCGATCTTGACCATGGCACTGCCGGAATCCACCTCCACGGCGCTGATCGGCTGCCAGTACGTCTGATGGTCCGTGTCGCTCTGGCGTGCCAGCTGGCCCCAGGCAGCCGAACCGCCGGCAAGCACTGCCAGGCCCAGCACCAGTCCGCCCAGAAGCCGCCAGAGCCCGCGGGCACTCACTGGCCCACCTCCAGGAAGCGGAGCACCGCCAGCACCCGGCGGTGCATGGCATCGGCGGGCGGCAGATCCAGCTTGGTGAAGATGCTGTTGATGTGCTTGGCCACCGCGCTGTCGCTGACCACCAGGGTCTCGGCGATGGCTGTGTTGGAGCGACCTTCCGCCATCAGTGCCAGGACATGCCGCTCGCGGGGTGTCAGCCGCTCCAACGGGTCCCGGTGCCGACGGAGCAGCAGTTGGGCGACCACCTCCGGATCCAGTGCCGTACCGCCTTCGGCGACCCGCTGCAGGGCGTCCACGAAGTCGTCCACGTTGGCCACCCGCTCCTTGAGCAGATAGCCGACGCCGCTGGTGTTGCCGGACAGCAGATCGGCGGCGTAGCGCTCCTCCACGTACTGGGAGAGCAGCAGCACCGCCGTCTCGGGCCACTGGCGACGGATCATCAGCGCGGCGCGGACGCCCTCGTCGGTGTAGCCGGGTGGCATCCGGACATCTGCCACCACGACCTGCGGTGCGTGCTGCTCGACGGCCGTGAGCAGCTGCTCGGCGTCGCCGACGGCGGCGGCGACCTCGTAGCCGACCGCCTCCAGGACCTTGACCAGGCCCACTCGCAGCAGGACCGAGTCCTCGGCGATCACAGCTCGCACGGCAACTCCACGGTGATGGTGGTCGGGCCCCCGAGGGGGCTGGTGATGGCCAGGGTGCCGTCCACCGAGGCGGCGCGTTTGCGCAGCCCGACGAGCCCGGTGCCCCTGGCGGGATCGGCGCCGCCGACCCCGTCGTCGGTTATCACGATCCGCAGCTGCTCGGCCTGCTGACGTACCGACAGGTCGACCCGGGAGGCTCTGGCGTGTTTGGCCACATTGGCCAGGGCCTCGGAGACGGTGAAGTAGGCGACGGCCTCGATGGTGGGGGCGATGCGGGCGGGCAGGTCCACCTCGAGCCGCACGGGGACGGGCGCACGGGCGGCGATACCGGAGAGAGCGGCATCCAGCCCGCGGTCCTCCAGGACCACGGGGTGCAGTCCTCGGACCAGGTCGCGCAACTCGACGATGGCGGCCTGGGCCTCCTCGTGCGCCTCCACGATGACCTGCATGGCTTCGGGTGGAACGTCTCCGAGAGTGCGGCGGGCCAGGCCGAGGTTCATGGCCAGCGAGACCAGGCGCTGCTGGGCGCCGTCGTGCAGATCCCGCTCGATGCGGCGGCGCTCCGCATCGGCGGCGTCCACCACCCCGGCTCGGCTCTCGGCGAGATCCTCGACCCGGCGCTCGAGCACCTCGGCCCGGTTCGGACCGAGCAGGGTGCGCGCGGCCCGCTCGTCGAGCCCGGCCAACCAGGCGGCTGCCCATGGGACCGCCCAGAGCAGGGCGAGGCCGCCCACCGTGGCCACGGCGTCGTGAGTCGTCCAGCCCGGGCCGGAGCGCAGCGCGCTCGCGTGCGGCATGAGGAAGGCCCAACCGTAGACCGTCGCCATCACCAGGCCCGCTCCCAAGGCGAGCAGGATCACGACGGCGGCGACGGAGAACACCGGCGCGGCGAGCACGTGGTAGGCGGCCTGCCGCCAGGTCAGCCCGGCGCGCAACCGGACGAGCCAGCCCGCATCGCCGGCCGGACGGCCGGGCACCTCGAAACCGCGCAAGGTCCGGAAGCGGCTGCGCTGAGCCGTCGTCAGCAGATCGAGGCAGACCACCACGAGTAGGAGGAGCCCGGCCGCCTTCGGCACGCTCAGCGACAGCAGGGTGGGCAGGCCCAGTGGCACCCCTGCTGCGATGAACAGCGCGTCCCGCCGGGTGGCCGCTGCCCAGGGGGCGTGGGCGGCACCCCGGGCGAGCACGCGGCGGAGGGCTGAAGCTGACATGCCGGACAGCCTAGAGGGCACGAATCCGGCCCCACCATGAAGCAGGCTTCCGCTTTTGGGGTGTACCTAGGTACACCCCAAAGACGGATGCGTACGCTACCGACTGGGCGTCCGATCTTGGCCAGCCTTGAGGGCATGACGAACACGGGGCGCGCAGAGCGCAGGGCAGAGCAGACCGCGGACCACACCGCAGACCACACCGCACAGCGCCACTCGGCGGCCGCGCTCGAGCCGCAGCAGTCGGGGCCGCTGTCGGGGCCACGGTCGGGCCCGTGGTCGGTCCGCACCACGCAGCCACGGCGGGGGCGGGTCGCCCTGGAGGTCTACGAGCACGGCGAGTTGCTGGACGTGATGGTCGCCTCCACGCTCAGTACCGCCTTACTGCGCGGTGCCCGACGCTGTATCAGAGGCGGTCGCCCGGCGGGCTTCGCCTGGGGGCGGCTGCCGGCCGACGGGTCACTGCCCGTGGTGGCCTTCACCGGCGGGTGGCTGGGCCGGTCCCGTCAGTCGGCTCGGGTGGTCCCGCTGGCAGACGCGTTCTGGCTGGCCTGGGCTGATGAGCCGTGCGGTGGTGTGCTGGTGCAGCACGGCGACGAGCCACCGACCCGCCTACGGGCGGGGAGGGCGTCATGACCGCGGAGCGGCTGCTGATCGCATGCGGGGTCCTGCTGCTGCCGTGGGTGGCGCTGCTGGCGGCCGCGCCGGGCGGTGCCGGGTGGGCCGTGCTCGACTCGGCGGAAGCCGCCGCGCTGATCGTCACCGGGGTCGTGCTGCGCCGGGGCGGCGATGAGCACCGGTCGGCGGCAGCGCTCGCCACAGCCCTGCTGCTGGGTGACGCCTGGTACGACGTACGGACTGCCGCGCCCGGTGCCGAGCTGGCAGCCGCCCTGATGATGGCGCTGTGCGCGGAGTTCCCGCTGGCATGGCTCTGCGGGTCACTGGCCCTCGGCCGGCCGGCCCATCCGTCGACGGTCTCCGGCCGACCGGCTCCTCGGCTGACGGTCCGCCAGGGCGTCCGTCCACTCACCGGCTCAGCCTTCCGCGGCCAACTGCTCCAGCCGGCCGCGGGTCTCCTCGTCCAGTGGGGTGTAGACCGTAAGCCTGGTGCTCGGCCGTGGGCCGAGCCAGAGGTTGGTGTACTCGACCCGGAGGAGCCCGACACCGGGCAGCAGGAAGCGCTTGAGCCCGTTGCCAAGACCCTCCACCTCGTGCCGCTCCCACATCGCCTCGAAGTCCGGAGAGGCCTGACGCATCCGCTGCAGCAGGCACTTCCAGGCCGGCTCGGCACCATGATCGGCCATCGAGGCACGGAACCGGGCGACGACGGCCGCGCGCGCCGATTCCCGGTCGACGAGCACCGAGGCGAAGTAGGAGTCGGTGAAGGCGAGCCACATGACGTTCCGGTCCTCGAAGGGCAGCGCGTCGAGATCACCGAGGATCCGGGTGTACGCCCGGTTGAACGCCAGGATGTCGTAACGGCTGTTGAGCACCGCGGCAGGAAGCGGCTCAAGTTGGTCGAGCAGCGTCCGGACGGCCGGCGTGACGGTCGGGCAGTCGACGACCGGGGCGGGGTCCTCGGCGCCGGCCAGCACGAAGAGGTGCGCCCGCTCGGTCGGGTCGAGTTGCAGCGTCCGGGCAACGGAGTCCAGGACTTGGCTCGACACCTGGATATCCCGGCCCTGCTCGAGCCAGGTGTACCAGGTGACCCCGACGGCGGCCAGGTGCGCGACTTCCTCGCGGCGCAGCCCCGGCGTCCGGCGACGCCCGGTCAACGGCAGGCCGACCTGCTCCGGCGAGATCCGCTCGCGGCGGCTGCGCAGGAAGGCGGCCAACTCCTGGCGGCGGGTGGCGGCGGGCGCGGTGCTGGTCGTCATGGACTCAAGCATGCGGCACTTCGGAGCCTGTTGCCAGGTAGTCGTTATACCTGGATAAACACTCTCTGGTACCAGGGTGAGCGGGCCCCGATCGTAGTAGTCGTGACCCAGCAACTAGCGCTCCCCAAGACCACACCCCTGGCGCGACCCGCCACCTCCACCCCTGGTACGGCGGGCCCCGTCACGGCGGGCCCCGTCACGGCCGACCCCGTCACGGCCAGCCCCGGTACGGCAGGCCTCGGTCCGGCCGGCCTCGGTCCGGCCGGCCTCGTCACGGTGCTGCTCGGCGCCTTCCTGCCGATGCTCGACTTCTTCATCGTCAACGTCGCGCTCCCCACCATCGACCACGACCTGGCCGCCGGGCCCGCCGTCCTCGAGCTGGTGGCAGCCGGGTACGGCATCGCCTTCGCGGTGCTGCTGGTGCTCGGTGGAAGGCTGGGCGACACCTTCGGCCGACGACGGCTCTTCATCGCGGGCGCCGCCGCCTTCGCCCTGACCTCACTGGCCTGCGGCATCGCGCCCACGGCCTGGACCCTCGTCGCGGCCCGAGCGGCGCAGGGCGCGTCGGCGGCCCTGCTGCTCCCCCAGGTGCTGGCGACCATAACTGCCGCCAGCAGCGGTGCTCAGCGCGCCCGCGCGCTCAGCATCTACGGCGCTGTCGGCGGGATCTCCGTGGTCATCGGCCAGGTGCTGGGCGGGATGCTGGTCTCCGCTGATCTGTTCGGCACGGGCTGGCGCGCGGTCTTCCTCCTCAACGTGCCGTTCGCACTGGTCACTGCGGTGCTGGCAGTCCGGTACGTGCCGGAGAGCCGCGCACCGCAAGCGGCCAGGGTCGACCTGCCGGGCACCGTACTCCTGACGGCGGCGCTGCTCGCGCTGTTCGTCCCGTTGATGGAGGGGCGCGCAGCAGGTTGGCCGCTCTGGTCCTGGCTGCTGCTCAGCGCCTTCCCCTTCCTTGCCGCCGCGTTCCTGCTCGTGGAGCGGCGCACGGAGCGGTCGGGCGGGACTCCGCTGGTGCCGCTCTCCCTTCTGCGCATCCCCGAGATGCGGCGCGGACTCGGTGTCGCGGTCCCCTACTTCACCGGCTTCGGCGGCTTCATGTTCGTGGTGGCCGTCATGCTGCAGCAGGGGCTGCAGCTGGGCCCGGTGGCCGCCGGCTGGGCACTGGTGCCGATGGCCGTCGGCTACTTCTTCGCCTCGCTCAGCGGTCCACGGCTGATCGGCCGGTTCGGCAGCAGGGTGATCACCGCCGGGGCCGTCGTGCAGGGGCTGGGCCTGGCCACCCTCATCACCACCGTGCTGACGGACTGGGCACACTTCTCCTCACTGCGCATGCTGCCGGGCGTGGCGCTGGCGGGCATCGGCCAGGGCCTGATCGGCACGCCGCTCTTCCGAGTGGTGCTGTCCAAGATTCCCCTGGACAGGGCGGGTGTCGGGAGCGGCGTCCTGGCGACCACTCAGCAGTCCAGCCTGGCGCTGGGCGTGGCCACGCTGGGAACGCTCTTCCTCGCACTCTCTCCCTCCCTGGGCATCGCCCACACCCTGGCTCTGGTGCTAGGGGTCCAGCTGACCGGATCGGTGGTCATCTTCTGCCTCAGCACCCGACTCCCCCGATCCGTCGGCTGAGCCAGGTCCAGTCGGTCAGCTCGGCCCGGCGAAAAGGCCGAGCCCCTTGTCAGCCCCGGATGTCAGGATGGCGGTATGACGACGACCCAGCCGCTCACTCCCGCCGACACCCGTACCCGCGAGGAGCTCAGTGCCCTGGTGGCGGCAGGTGCACAGCCCAAGTACCTGCTCTTCTGGGGCCACCGGCCGGAGCGTGACGGCCGGGTCGGTCCGGGGTCACTGAGCCAGTGGTGGCCGTCCGAGTTCACGATCGACGGAGTCACGTACTCCACGGCGGAGCACTGGATGATGGCGGGCAAGGCCCGGCTCTTCGGGGACGCGGAGGTGCTTCCCCGGATCCTGAAGGCCCGGACTCCGGCCGAGGCCAAGAAGCTGGGCCGACTGGTCCAGGGCTTCGACGAACAGCGCTGGTCCGCCGCGCGGTTCGAGCTGGTGGTCGAGGGCAATGTGGCCAAGTTCGGCCAGGACGAGGCCCTCCGCGAGTACCTCCTCGGCACCAGGCAGCGGGTGCTGGTGGAGGCCAGCCCAATGGACCGACTCTGGGGCATCGGGCTGGCGGCCGACAACGACCGGGCGACCAAGCCTCAGGAGTGGCGCGGCCTCAACCTGCTGGGATTCGCACTGATGGAGGCCCGGGCCCGGCTGGCAGGCTGATTGGTGCAGCACCGCTTGCGCGGTTCCTGACGCCCGTCCGACCCCCAACCGACCCCGACCGCCCGAGCAGCAGACCGAAAAAGGCCGGACTCACTCCCGTAACACGACTGCCGTATCACCCCGCCAGGATGGCCCGAGGTCATGACCGGAGGGGTGCGTATCAGGGACGCCCCCGGAGGCGGACAAGTCGGGACGGTGCGATGGCGGTGCAGGAGCTCAACCCACAAGCAGCAGACATCCAGGCGCTTCGGACGGAACTGGACGAGCTGCTACGCGCCCGTCAGTACGCGGCGCAGCGCGAGCGCCGGCTCAACGAGGAGCTCCGTACCGCGTCCGGCGGCCCGGAGGGCGTCCGTGGCTACGCGGCCGCGCAGCAGCGGCCGGACCCGGAGCTGCTGCGGCAGTTGGCCCAGGTGCAGACCCTGCGGGACGGATTGGGTGCCCGTTGTCTGGAGCTGAGCGAACGCCTCCTGGCCATGGAGGACCAGCAGCGGCAGTCGGCCGAACCTGAACCGCCGGCCGCGAAGCGGCCGACCGGTGCCCGGTTCGGCGGCGCATACCAGGAGAGCCCGGTCCCACAACCGACCGTTCCGACGGTCGCAGCGGCACCTATGACCGGAGCCCGGTTCGGCGGCGCCAAGCCTGCGGCGGCGAAACGAAAGCCGGAGTCACCAGCATCACCGCGCGATGCCCACCCCAGGCAGGTCCCTGACGTCCAAGCCGCAGCCCAATCCCCCACCACCCAACCCCCCACCACCCAACCCCCCGCCGCCCAGCCCCCTGCCCCGACCCCGCAGTTGCGCACCGCCGCCGAGCTCACCGCACTCTCGGCACGGATCACCTCCCTGCACCAGCACGGCTCAGCCAACGAGTCCGCCGCCGTGGCCGCCCAGGCCGCCGTGATGCTCGCGCCCGCCGATGTGGCCCGGCTGGTGGCGATGCTGCGCGCGGGCGGCCCGGCAGGCGCTGCGGCCTATGTCGCCCGTACGACCGCGCACGGCGCCGCCGCCCAGGCGGCCGGCACGCTGGCCGAGCTGCGCCGGACCGGGCTGACGGACGAGGCCGCCGAGCTGTTCCACGCGCTCTGGGGCTACCCGGCTTCCGCTCTGCCCGCCCTGCTCGGTGCGCTGGAGAGCACCGGCCTGGCGGCGGACGGTCTGACCCTGCTCTGGGAGTGGGGTTCGGCCCCACCTGCCGAACTGGCTGCCCTCGCCGCCCTGCTGCGCGACTCGGGCCGCCCCGAGGACGCCCGCAGCCTTCTGCACCAGGCAGCCGGCCGCCAGATCGGCGAACTCGCCGTGCTGGCCCTGGAGCTGGACCAGTCGCTGGCTCTCACCCTCATCAGTGAGGTGTCAAGGCTGCGCTCGGCCTCCGACCTGGCCCTGTTCGGCGGCGGCCTGGTCCACCGGCCCGCCCTCTACGAGATGCTGCTCGCCGCCGTGACCGCTCTGGACGAGAGCCGCCAGCGCAGCGCCCTTGCGGCGCTCCGTTCAGCAAGCCTGCCCACCGCACCGAGCCCACGCCCCCGAAGCCGCCGCTGAGCTCCCTCAGCCTCCGCCCTCGGCCTCAACCCTCAGCCTCCACCGCCGCAGACAGACGCAAAACGCAGCACCGGAGCACACACGTCGGCCCCCCACGGAATGTCTCCGTGAGGGGCCGGACGAGGCACACGTGGGCGAGGCACACGAGGGCGAGGCGTACGAGGGCGGGCGTCAGCAGCCGATCAGGCGCGCCGCGAGGTAGGACTTCACCTGGTCGAGGGAGACGCGCTCCTGCGCCATGGTGTCACGCTCACGGATGGTGACCGCGTTGTCCTCAAGGGTGTCGAAGTCGACCGTCACGCAGAACGGCGTACCGATCTCGTCCTGGCGGCGGTAGCGCTTGCCGATCGCGCCGGCGTCGTCGAACTCGACGTTCCAGGCCGTCCGCAGGTCCGCGGCCAGGCCGCGCGCCTTCGGCGAGAGGTCGGCGTTGCGCGACAGCGGCAGCACGGCCACCTTCACCGGCGCGAGGCGCGGGTCGAGCCGCATGCCGACGCGCTTCTCCATGACGCCCTTGGCGTTGGGCGCCTCGTCCTCGAAGTAGGCGTCGATCAGGAAGGCCAGCATGGCGCGGTTGAGACCCGCTGCCGGCTCGATGACGAACGGGAAGTACCGCTCGCCGGACTCCTGGTCGAAGTACTTGAGGTCCTGGCCGGAGTGCTCGCTGTGGACCGTGAGGTCGTAGTCGGTCCGGTTGGCGATGCCCTCCAGCTCGGAGAACTCGGTGCCGCCGAAGTTGAAGCGGTACTCGATGTCCACCGTGCGCTTGGCGTAGTGGGAGAGCTTCTCCTTCGGGTGCTCGAAGAAGCGCATGTTCTCCGTGCGCAGGCCGAGGCCGACGTACCAGTCCCAGCGCTGCTGCAGCCAGTACTCGTGCCAGGTCTCGTCGTCGCCCGGCTTGACGAAGAACTCCATCTCCATCTGCTCGAACTCGCGGGTCCGGAAGATGAAGTTGCCGGGGGTGATCTCGTTGCGGAAGCTCTTACCGACCTGGGCGATGCCGAACGGCGGCTTCTTGCGCGAAGTGGTCTGCACGGCCTTGAAGTTGGTGAAGATGCCCTGGGCCGTCTCGGGGCGCAGGTAGGCCAGGCCGCCCGCGTCCTCGGTGACGCCGAGGTGCGTCTTCAGCATGCCCGAGAACTCCTTGGGCTCCGTGAAGGCGCCCTTGTTGCCGCAGTTCGGGCAGTTGATGTCGGCGAGGCCGTTGGCCGGCAGCTTGCCGTGCTTGGCCTCGTACGCCTCCTCCAGGTGGTCCGCGCGGAACCGCTTGTGGCAGGAGAGACACTCGGTCAGCGGGTCGTTGAAGGTGGCGACGTGGCCGGAGGCCTCCCAGACCTCGCGGGCCAGGATCACCGACGAGTCGATCCCGACGACGTCCTCCCGAGCGGTGACCATCGCACGCCACCACTGGCGCTTGATGTTCTCCTTGAGCTCCACGCCCAGTGGCCCGTAGTCCCAGGCGGCACGGGTACCGCCGTAGATCTCGCTGCAGGGGTAGACGAAGCCACGGCGCTTGCTCAGGCTGACAATCGTGTCGATCTTGTCGGCGGCCACAGTGCTCTCTTCAGTACGACGTCAGTACGACGGCATGGTCAAGGCGCGGCTGGTTGCGCGCACCCGAATACCTCAGGTTACCGGGCACGCGGGTAGGGGGTTCAAATCGGTATTCACCGAGAATCCTGTCCTTCGATCGGCCAAGCAGGTGAGTTGACAATCATTTCCACCTAAGTTGAGAATGGTTGTCATGATGCTGCGACGCCTTCCCACCTCCATAGCCCTGACCGCCACTGCCGTCGTCGGCGCCCTCGTCCTGTCCGCCTGCGGCGGTACGAGCAGTGCCAAGACCAGTGACGGGAAGCTGAGCGTGGTGGCGTCCTTCTACCCGATGGAGTTCCTCGCCTCGCAGATCGGCGGCGACCACGTGAAGGTCACCGACCTGACCGCCGCCGGTGTCGAGCCGCACGACCTCGAACTCACCGCCAAGCAGGTCGCCTCCGTCCAGCAGGCGGGCCTGGTGGTCTACCTGAAGGGCCTGCAGCCCACCGTCGACCAGGCGGTCGGCCAGTCCGACTCCAAGCACGTCGTCGACGCCACCGCCGCCTCCCCCCTGGTCGACCACCACATCGACGAGGGCACAGAGGCGGCGAAGAGCGGCGAAGGTGCCAAGGGCCCGGCCGGCGACCCGCACATCTGGCTCGACCCCACCCGCTACGCGGCGGTCGCCAAGAGCGTCGGCGCCGAGCTGGCCAAGGCCGACCCGGACCACGCCGCGGACTACCAGAAGAACACCGACGAGCTGGTCACCAAGCTGACGGCCCTGGACACGGACTTCCAGGCCGGGGTGAAGACCACCAAGTCCAAGACCTTCGTCACCAGCCACGCCGCCTTCGGCTACCTCGCCGACCACTACGGCCTGAACCAGATCGCGATCAACGGCGTGGACCCGGAGGCCGAGCCCACCCCGGCCCGCCTCGCCGAGATCCAGAAGGCCGCCAAGGACAACGGCGTGACCACCATCTTCTTCGAGACCCTGGTCAGCCCCAAGCTGGCCGACACCGTCGCCAAGGACCTCGGCCTGAAGACCGCGGTGCTCGACCCGATCGAGGGCGTCCAGGCCTCCTCCCACGACGACTACTTCTCGATCATGAAGCGCAATCTCACCAACCTGCAGGCCGCGCTCGGCGCCACCAGCTGACGGGACACCCCACACCCATGAGCTCTGTCATACCCACGACTGCGACAGCAGCGACGACGGACTCCGACCAGGCGCGGCACCCCCTCTCGGTGGGTGCCGCGCCCGCGGCCGTCTGTCTCTGCGACGCCGTCGCCTCCCTCGGCGGCCGCCCCGTCCTGCGCGGCATCGACCTCAAGGTGCAGCGCGGCGAGGTGGTCGCCCTGCTCGGGGCCAACGGCTCCGGCAAGTCCACCACCGTCAAGACCGTGATCGGCTCCGTCCCGCTGGACCGCGGCGGCCTGGAGCTGTTCGGCACCCCGTACGCCAAGTTCAAGGACTGGCACCGGATCGGGTACGTGCCGCAGCGCACCACCGCCGCCAGCGGCGTACCGGCGACGGTCCGCGAGGTGGTCTCCACCGGGCGGCTCCCGCAGCACCGGCTGCTGCCGTTCCGCCGCAAGGACCGGGACGCCGTGGACCGCGCGCTGGCGGCCGTCGGCATGCTGGACCGGGCGGACGACGGCGTCGCCGACCTCTCCGGCGGGCAGCACCAGCGCGTACTGATCGCCCGCGCGCTGGTCGGTGCACCGGACCTCCTGATCATGGACGAGCCGATGGCGGGCGTGGACGTGGCCAGCCAGCAGGTGCTCGCCGACACCCTGCGCCGCGAGGTCGAGCGCGGCGCGGCCGTCCTGCTCGTGCTGCACGAACTCGGCCCGCTGGAGCCGCTGATCGACCGGGCCGTGGTGCTGCGCGACGGCTGCGTGGCCCACGACGGGCCGCCACTCCCCAACACCGGGCAGCACGCCCTGCCCGGCCATGACCACGTCCACCCGCACGCGGACGACCACCACACCACCACCCCTGGACTGCTGGCATGACCGAGATGCTCAGTTACGACTTCATGCAGCGGGCGCTGCTCGCCGCCGTACTGGTCGGCATCACCGCGCCCGCCGTCGGCATCTACCTGGTGCAGCGACGCCAGGCCCTGATGGGCGACGGCATCGGGCACGTCGCGCTGACCGGTGTGGGCCTCGGCTTCATCTTCCAGACCAGTCCGGTCTGGATGGCCGTACTGGTCTGCGTGCTCGGCGCCATCGTCATGGAGTTGGTCCGCTCGCGCGGCAACAACCGGGGCGACATCGCCCTGGCGATGCTCTTCTACGGCGGTATGGCCTGCGGAAAGCTGCTGGTCAGCATGAGCGCCCAGGCCGGCAGCGGCAGCCTGGAGAGCTACCTCTGGGGATCCATCCTCACCGTCTCCGCCACTGGCCTGGCCACCATCGCGGTACTCGCCGCCGTCGTCATCGCCGTCACCATCGGCCTGCGCCGCCAGCTCTTCGCGATCTGCCAGGACGAGGAGTTCGCCCGGGTCACCGGCATCCCGGTCCGTCTGCTCAACCTGCTGCTCGCCGTGATGGCGGCCGTCACCGTGACGGTGGCCATGCGGGTGGTCGGCCTGCTGCTGGTCAGCGCGCTGATGGTGGTCCCGGTCGCCGCCGCCCAGCAGCTCACCCGGTCCTTCGCCGCGACCCAGGCGGCCGCCATCGCGCTCGGGATCACCGTCGCCGTGGCCGGGGTGAGCGGCTCGTACCAGGCCGACGTGCCATCAGGCCCGGCGATCGTGCTGCTCGCCATCGCGGTCTTCGCCCTGTTCAGCGCGATCGCCGCACCACTGGCCAGGCGGCGGCACCGCACCGCGGCCGACACCGGGCCCGAGGTGTGCGAGGTCGCCCTGCCCGGCCAGAACACAGGCCAGAACACAGGGCAGAACGCAGGCCAGAACACAGGCCTGAGCGCAGGGCCGACCGGAGGCCGGAGCGCAGGCCGGGAGAGCGACACGGCGGCAAGTCAGGGGCTGGCACAATGAGGTGCGAGACACCCCCACCCCCAGGAGGACCCACGGTGACCACCGCAGGCCCGTCGCCGCGCGCCCGATCCACTCGGCAGCGAGCCGCCGTCTCGGCGGCCCTGGACGAGATCGAGGACTTCCGCAGCGCGCAGGAACTGCACGACATGCTCAAGCACCGGGGCGACTCGGTCGGGCTGACCACCGTCTACCGCACCCTGCAGTCGCTCGCCGACGCGGGCGAGGTGGACGTGCTGCGCACCGCCGACGGTGAGGCCGTCTACCGTCGCTGCAGCAGCGGGCACCACCACCACCTGGTCTGCCGTCACTGCGGGAGCACCGTCGAGGTGGAGGGTCCGGCGGTCGAGCGCTGGGCCAACGCGGTCGCCGCCGAGCACGGCTTCAGTGACATCGCCCACACCCTGGAGATCTTCGGGACCTGCGCGGAGTGCGCGGCCAAGCAGGGCTGAGCAGAGCTGAGCAGGACTGAGCAGGGCTGGACGGCAGGTGCGCGAGAAGGGCCCGGGAGAGATCCCGGGCCCTTCTTCGCGCAAGGAAGCGGGTCAGCGCTGGTTCGGCACCTCGGCCGTGACCTCGTTGGGGATGGCGCCGCCGAAACGGCGGTCCCGCATCGCGAACTGCTCGCAGGCCCTCCAGAGGTCCCGGCGGTCGAAGTCCGGCCAGAGCACGTCCTGGAACACGAACTCGGCGTAAGCACTCTGCCAGAGCAGGAAGTTGGAGGTGCGCTGCTCGCCACTGGGGCGCAGGAACAGGTCCACGTCCGGCATGTCGGGGTGGTACAGGTACTTGGCGATGGTCTTCTCGGAGACCTTCTTCGGGTCCAGCTTCCCCGACGCGACGTCGGCCGCGATGGCCGCCGCGGCGTCCGCGATCTCGGCCCGGCCACCGTAGTTGACGCACATGTAGAGGGTGACGGCGTCATTGGCCTTGGTCTGCTCCTCGGCGACCTGGAGCTCCTGGACGACGCTCTTCCACAGCTTCGGCATCCGGCCGGCCCAGCGGATCCGGACGCCCATCGCGTCCATCTCGTCGCGGCGGCGGCGGATGACGTCCCGGTTGAAGTTCATCAGGAACTTCACCTCGTCCGGCGAGCGCTTCCAGTTCTCGGTGGAGAAGGCGTACAGCGAGATGTTCTTCACGCCGAGCTCGATGGCGCCCTTGAGGACGTCGAGGACGACCGACTCGCCGATCTTGTGGCCCTCGGTGCGGGGCAGCCCGCGCTCCTTGGCCCAGCGGCCGTTGCCGTCCATCACGATCGCGACGTGGTTGGGGACGAGCTCGCCGGGGAGCTTCGGCGGCTTGGCACCGCTCGGGTGCGGGGTCGGGGGAACGTACTCCCTCTGCTTGCTGCCGAAGAGCCGTCGCGCTGCCATGCTCACTTCTCCACGTATCTCATCGAGCGGATTCCCCGCTCCAGGTGCCACTGCAGATAGGCGGCCACCAGCCCGCTGCCCTCCCGCCAGTACCGGGGCTCGCAGTTGTCCGCCGTCTGCCAGTCCCCTGACAGCAGCGCGCCGAGCAGTACCAGTGTCTCAGGGGAGGGTACGGCACTGCCAGGTACCCGGCAGTCCGAGCAGAGCACCCCGCCCGCCTGGAGCGAGAAGAAGCGGTTCGGGCCCTCGAGACCGCATTTGGCGCAGTCGGTGAAGCTCGCGCCGTACCCGTTGACCGCGAGCGAGCGGAGCAGGAAGGCGTCCAGCACCAGGTGCGACTCGTGCAGCCCGGCGGCCAGCGTCCGCAGTCCGCCGACCAGCAGCAGGTACTGCTGGACGGCCGGTTCGCCCTCGTTCTCGGCGAATCGTTCCGCCGTCTCGAGCATGGCCGTGCCTGCGGTGTAGCGGCCGTAGTCGGTGACGATGGTGCCGCCGTACGGCGCGATGGTCTCCACCTGGGTGCAGAGCGGGAGCGTGCGGCCGACGAGGTCGCTGCCCCGGCTGTAGAACTGCACGTCGACGTGGGAGAACGGCTCCAGGCGGGCGCCGAACTTCGACTTGGTCTTGCGGACGCCCCGGGCCACCGCCCGGACCTTGCCGTGCTGCCGGGTGAGCAGGGTGATGATCCGGTCGGCCTCGCCCAGCTTCTGGGTGCGCAGGACCACGCCGTCGTCACGGAACAGACTCATGCGGGTGCCCCGACTCGAGAGTTCATCCGACCATTCTCCCGCACCTGGGCAGTGCGCCGGGCAGCCGTGTGCCCGCACCCGGGTCCGTGGGGGGACACCCGCGGGTGCGGGTCACGGCGGGCCCGGAGGGGGGAGTCGGGCCCGGCCTGTGGGGGCTCAGTGCGGCGCGATGGTGGCCGCCTCCAGGAGTTCGTCGACCCGGCCTTCGGCGAGCTTCAGGCAGCGGCCGACTGCGGCCAGTGCGGCGCGCTCCTGCGGGAGGTAGCGCCCGTCGGCCAGTGCGACCCAGGCACCCTGGAGCACCAGGCGCTCGCGGCCCTGCTGGGCGAGATGCGGGGAGAGGGGTTCGAGCGCTGCGTGCAGTTCGATGGTCAGACCGCTGCCGAGGCCGTCGACGTCCATCGGCCCGCCGTCGCCGACGCCGGAGAGTGCGGCCAGCGCGGCGAGCACCTGGGCCTCGCCGCAGTCCTCGAAGCCGGCCTCGCGGATGACCGTGCAGGCGGCGTCCCTGGCGGCCCGGCCGCCGGTGCCGCCGGCCGCGAGCACCGCCAGCGCCACCGTGTACTGGGCGTCGCGCAGCATCGCCGCCAGGCGGACGCTGGTGAGCTGGTCCAGGGTCTCGACGCCGTACCGGCCGTGGCAGGTGGTGCACTGCACGCTGCCGATCACCGGGCCGAGGGGCAGGAGAGGGGTGCCGAGCAACCGCAGCCACCGACGACCGTGCTGCCGACGGTAGTTGCGGTCCCCGCCACAGCCCGGACAGAAGAAATCACCGAGGACGTCCGTCCGCCAGCGAGGGCGAACACCCCACAACCCTGTCACGGCGCCACTCCCCAGACATGGCAGGCGGCCTGCACTTCAATGGGCAGGTCACGCGACCGGACTCCAACAGCCGTCCCACCGACCCTGGTTCCGGTGGATCGATGTTGCCACGGTTACGGGAATGTGTCAGCACCCCGAACGGGTAAAAATGTGGCGTGGGACACATGCAAAGGGGGCCACCCGTTTGGGTGGCCCCCTCGTACGAACTAACCGCGCTGCGCCCGGTTGACGGCGCTGACCATCGCCTTCAGCGAGGCCAGCACGGTGTTGCCGTCGATGCCGACGCCCCACAGCACCTTGCCGTCCACCGCGCACTCGACGTACGCGGCGGCCTGGGCGTCGCCGCCCTCGCTCAGCGCGTGCTCGGCGTAGTCCAGGACGCGGACGTCCACGCCGATCCGGGCCAGTGCGTCACCGAAGGCGGAGACCGGGCCGTTGCCGGTACCGGTCAGGGTGACCGGCACGCCGTCCACCACGGCCTCGGTGGACAGGGCGTCGCGGCCGTCCTCGGTGGTCAGGCTGCGCGAGCCGCTCAGCGCGATCCGGCCCCACGGGTTGTCCTTGGTGGGCAGGTACTCGTCCTGGAAGACCGCCCAGATGTCCGCCGGGGTGACCTCGCCGCCCTCGGCGTCGGTCTTGGCCTGGATGATCCGCGAGAACTCGATCTGCATCCGGCGCGGCAGGTCCAGCTTGTGGTCGTTCTTCAGGACGTACGCGATGCCGCCCTTGCCCGACTGGCTGTTGACCCGGATGACGGCCTCGTAGGAGCGGCCGACGTCCTTCGGGTCGATCGGCAGGTACGGAACCCCCCAGGTGTACTCGCCGACCGGCACGCCGGCCGCCGCCGCGTCGGCCTCCAGGGCGTCGAAGCCCTTCTTGATGGCGTCCTGGTGCGAGCCGGAGAAGGAGGTGTACACCAGGTCGCCGGCGTAGGGGTGGCGCTCCGGTACGACCATCTGGTTGCAGTACTCGTACGTCCGCCGGATCTCGTCGATGTCCGAGAAGTCGATCATCGGGTCCACGCCCTGCGAGAACAGGTTCATGCCGACGTTGACCAGGTCCAGGTTGCCGGTTCGCTCGCCCTGCCCGAACAGACAGCCCTCGACGCGGTCGGCACCCGCCATGATGGCCAGCTCGGCCGAGGCGACGCCGGTGCCGCGGTCGTTGTGCGGGTGGGTCGACAGCGCGATGAACTCGCGGCGGGACAGGTTCCGCGACATCCACTCGATCTTGTCGGCGTAGACGTTCGGGGTGGAGCGCTCGACCGTGGTCGGCAGGTTCAGGATGATCTCGCGGCCCTCGCCGGGCTGCCAGACGTCCATGACCGCCTCGCAGACCTCCAGCGCGAAGTCCAGCTCGGTGTCGATGAAGATCTCCGGCGAGTACTCGTAGCCGAAGACGGTGTCGTCGCGCAGGATCTTCTCGGCGTACTCCATCACCAGGCGGGTGCCGTCGACGGCGATGCCCTTGATGTCGTCCTTGCTGCCCTTGAAGACCACCCGGCGGAACAGCGGGGAGGTCGCGTTGTACAGGTGGACGGTCGCCCGCGGCGCGCCGACCAGGGACTCCACGGTGCGCTCGATCAGGTCCTCACGGGCCTGGGTCAGCACCGAGATGGTGACGTCCTCGGGGATCGCGCCCTCGTTGATCAGCGAGCGGACGAACTCGAAGTCGGTGGCGCCGGAGGACGGGAAGCCGACCTCGATCTCCTTGTAGCCCAGCCTCACCAGCAGGTCGAACATCTTGCGCTTGCGGGCCGGGGACATCGGGTCGATCAGCGCCTGGTTGCCGTCGCGCAGGTCGGTCGACAGCCAGCGCGGCGCCTGCGTGATCATCTTGCTCGGCCAGGTGCGGTCCGGCAGGTCGATGGTGCCGAAGGGTACGTAGCGCTCGAACGGCATGCCGGACGGCTTCTGCTGGACGCTGGCCGCCGTGATGGGAGTGGGGCGGTCGTTGAACGCGCGAGCGATGGAGGACTGCTCAGTCATGAAGGAGACTCTCGGCTTCTCTGTCGATTGCGGGCTGGCCGGGGAGGTGAACACCCGACTGGCCGACTACTGCGCCGCATCGAACTGCATCGCTTGCGCGATACATGGGCACAGCACGATCCCCGCGGCGAGGGAGCCGGCCTACGTGGTCTACAGGCCCTCGCCGCGGCAGCTAAGAAGAAGCAGCCCGTAACGCATGATGTTGTCGAGCGTAACCCAGGTCACCGGCCGGACACAGTGAACCCCGCCACGATTCCACTCCTTGAGACGAACGGCATCGTGACAAGCGGTCATCAATGCCTCACCCTGGGCGACATGACACCAGCAGCCCAGTTCTGCACGATCATTCCGCCGTACGTACTCGACCGGCTCGCCGAGCAGGGCCACGAGGCCGCCCAGCGCTCGCTGGCCCTGGACGTCGTCCACCGCGAGGCCCGCCTGAGCGCGGTCGCGCCCAAGGTCCCGGCGCAACGGCTGAGCCGCACCATCGGCGACGCCCACCACGCCCAGCGCGCACCCGGCAAGCCGGTGCGCCTCGAGGGCCAGCCGCCGGTCAAGGACGCCCCCGTCAACCGTGCTTACGACGGCCTCGGGGCCACCTTCGCGCTCTACGAGGAGATCTACGGCCGCCACTCCATCGACGGCAGCTGGCTGCCGCTCGACGCCACCGTCCACTACGGGCGGGACTACGACAACGCCTTCTGGGACGGCGCCCGGATGGTGTTCGGGGACGGCGACGGCGTGATCTTCAACGACTTCACCATCTCCCAGGACGTCATCGGCCACGAACTCACCCACGGCGTCACCCAGTACACCGCCGGCCTGGACTACCGCGGCCAGTCCGGCGCGCTCAACGAGTCCGTCTCGGACGTCTTCGGCTCCCTGGTCAAGCAGTACGCTCTGCGGCAGCCGGCCGCCGAGGCGGACTGGCTGATCGGCGCGGGCCTGCTGGCGCCCGGGGTGCACGGCGTCGCGCTGCGCTCGATGAAGGCCCCCGGCACGGCGTACGACGACGAGCGGCTCGGCAAGGACCCGCAGCCCGCCCATCTGCGGGACTACGTCGACACCGCCGAGGACCAGGGCGGGGTGCACATCAACTCCGGCATCCCCAACCACGCCTTCTACCAGCTGGCCACCGCCCTCGGCGGCAACGCCTGGGAGCGCGCCGGGCAGATCTGGTACGACACCCTGACCGGTGGCGGGCTGGCCCACGACTCCGACTTCACCGCCTTCGCCCGGGCCACCGTGGCCGCCGCCCGGGCCAGGTACGAGGACGAGGCGGTGGCGAACACGGTCGTGGCGGCCTGGTCCCAGGTCGGCGTCAGCACGACCTGAGTACAGCAGCCGCGCAGTGCGCGGGGGCAACTCTGTAAAAACTCTGCAAATCCCACCACTGCGTAGCACACTGACAACCATGCGTATCCAGGTGACCCGGACCGGCGGCCTGGCCGGCCTCGCCCACCGTGCGGAGCTGGACACCGCCGAACGCCACGACGCGCCGCACGTCCACGCCCTCGCCCGCGAGGCCGTGGCGGGGGGCCTTCGCGCCCCCTCGTACGGCGTGCCGGACGGCTTCCACTACGAGATCACCGTGGACGGCCGGACGGTCTACTGCGCCGACCCGAAGCTGAGCGAGTCCCAGCGCGAGCTGATCTCGCTGGTCCTGCGCGAGGGCGTCCAGCTGTCGGCTCAGCCGAAGCGGCCGTTGACGTAGTCGGAGGTGCGCGGGTCGGCCGGGGTGGTGAACATCGCCTCGGTCGGGCCGTGTTCGACGATCCCGCCCGGGGTCCCGTGCTCGGCGAGGAAGAAGGCGCACCGGTCGGAGACCCGGTGCGCCTGCTGCATGTTGTGGGTGACGATCACGATGGTGACCTCGTGCACCAGCTCCCGGATGGTCTGCTCGATCCGGCGGGTGGAGGTCGGGTCGAGGGCGGAGCAGGGCTCGTCCATGAGCAGCACCTTGGGGCGGACGGCCAGCGAGCGGGCGATGCACAGGCGCTGCTGCTGGCCGCCGGAGAGCGCCCCGCCGGGCTGGCGCAGCCGGTCCTGGACCTCGCGCCAGAGGCCGGCCTTGGTCAGGCACTCCTCGACCAGGTGGTCCTTCTCGGCCCGGGAGGCCCGGATCCCCGTGAGCTTGAGGCCGGCCACCACGTTGTCGTAGATGGACATCGCGGGGAAGGGATTGGGCTTCTGGAAGACCATGCCGATGTCGCGGCGGGCGCTGGTGAGGCGGCGCTCGGGTGCGTAGATGTCGGAGCCTTCGAGCAGTACCTCTCCCGCGAGGGCGGCGCCCGGGATCAGCTCGTGCATCCGGTTGAGGATCCGCAGGAAGGTGGACTTGCCGCAGCCGGACGGGCCGATCAGCGCGGTGACCTGCCCGGCGGGCATCGTCAGCGAGACCTGATCGAGGACCTTGCGGTCGCCGAACCAGGCCGAGACGGCGCGGGCGTCCAGGCTGCCCGCGGTGGTCCGCGGGCCGGGCAGCACGACCGTGCTGTCGATGCTGGTCATACGGCGATCCCCTTCGTTCTGTGACGGTATGTCAGATCAGGTTGGGCAGCAGGCGGGCGACCTCGTCGGCGACCGAGAGCGCGAGCGCGCTCAGGACCGGGACGCCGACGATCCACGCCTGCAGCCGCCCCCAGCGCGACCAGGCCAGGGCCAGCGCGACGGCGGCGAGCAGCAGCGACTCGCCCCAGAGCACCAGCGGGATCCAGGCGTCGCCGTCGGTGCCCATCACCCGCTCGGCGGGTGGCAGCGCGTCGGCCGTGAGCGGGCGGGCGTTGGCGGGCTTCACCTCGGAGACCAGGTCGGCGTCGACCAGCAGCGTGCCGGACGGCGCGTACCGGGGCCCGTCCCCGGTGACCAGGACCAGCCGGCCCGAGCCGTTCTTCAGGGCGGCGGGCACCGGGTCGCCGGCCCGGCGGACGTCCAGGACCCGGTAGGTGTGGGTGCCCTGGCCGGTGGTGACGGTGAAGGTCTCGGTCGCCCGCAGGCTGCCCAGCGCGCCGAACGGCCCGCCGAACCCGGCCTGGCGGCCGAGCAGGACGCTGGTGCCAGCCTGGCCCGGCATCGGGGTGTCCCGGCGGTGACCGGGCCCGGCCTCCAGCACGGCGCCGGTGGTCCCCTCCCGCACCACCTCGCGCAGGCCCAGCTCCGGGATCTCCAACAGGGCCACAGGCGTGCCGAGTTCGACGAGTCTCCCGTCCTTGGCGCGCTGGCCGATCGGGGTGGTGCCCATGGCGAGGCTCTCGCGCAGTTCGGCGTAGCCGGTCTCGTGGTCGCGCAGGTGGCGCAGGCCGCCGAGCGGGCCGAGGTCGAGGAGCAGCCCCAGCAGCAGGGCGGCCACGATCGCCAGTGCGGCACCGACCAACTGCGGCCCGTCCGGGCGCATTCGAGTCCGGCCCACCGGCGGAGCGACGCACGGATCGGCGACGGGCGCGGGTGGCAGATCGGTCACGGTCATTCGGCGGCCTCGCCCCTGTCGCGCCCGGCGCGCAGGCGGCGCGCGTACGGCAGCCCGATCCAGCCGAGCAGCAGGATCCCGGCGCCGGTCGCCACCCAGGAAGCCACCGGCGCGCCCTGCGGCTTCGGGGCGGCGGCGGCCTCGGGCGCGGCCTGCGGCGTGCTCGCCATGGTCACCGGGTCGGCCCCGGCACCGTGGAGCACGCCCTCCGGAGCGACGGTGACGGCCTGCCAGGTGCTCGGGGTGGTGAAGGTCAGCACGCCGGTGAAGTCCCGTCGCGAGGCCGGGTTGACCTTGCCTCGGCAGCTCGCGGTGATGGTGTACGCGCCGTGCAGCGGCCCGGAACCGTTCCGGGTGGCGACCACGCGGAGGGTGTTGCTGAGCGGCAGCACGTACCCGCCGTTGGAGGCGAGCCGGTACACCGAGGCGGCGACCGTCCCGGTGAGCGGCGCGCCTTCGGCGGGGAAGCCGGAGCCGGCGATCCGTACGGCGAGGTAGTCGGCGGCCGGGTCGGGGCACTGCCCGGAGGTGAGCAGATCGATGGCGTCGTCGTCGTGCCCCGTCGCGTAGTCGAAGGCGAGTGTTCCGGTGTCCGCGGCCGATGCCTTGGGCGCCAGCGGGAGTTGGACGAGCAGCAGGCCCGCCACGAGCAGCGCTCCGACCGCGACCGGCGCCGGGACGGCGGGAGGGGCCGGGCGGCGGCGCCGCTGCCACCACCGGCCGCCGAACAGGGCCAGGGGGAGCACGACTGCCAGCAGCGCCCACGGGATGCTGGCGAACCGCTGCTTGGAGACACTGCTGGAGAGTTTCGGGTCCCGGTCGCCGCCGATCGCGAGCGGGTCGATGGTGATCCCGGCGGTGGCCCAGAGGGTGGGGTAGGCCCCGGCCACGTCCAGACGGTAGGTGACGACGTTCCCCGGCAGCAGTTCCTGGAGATCGGCGGGCGCGTTGCCGGTGGCGATCGAGCCGAGGAGGTTGCTCACCCGGACGGCCTGCCTGCCGCCGAGCCGCACGTTGCCGGTGTTGCGCACCGAGTAGCTGATGGTGGTGTGCCCGGCGGCGAGAGGGTTGAGGCTCGGGTGGTACACCGCCCGGGCGTTCTCGACCCTGAGTTCGGCACGGAGCTCGCCCGAGACCCGGACGTGCACCCGGGCGCCGACCCGCTGGTCCACGGTCACCGCGTTGCCCTTGGCGTCCTTGCTCTCGCGGCGCAGCGAGGCGACGATGCCGGCGGCGTGGTCACCGGGCGAGGCGGCGGCCGGGACGGCGAGGGTGAAGGGCACGATCTGCCGGCTGCGGGCCGGCAGGGTCAGCGAGTCGGCGGCGGTCTTGAGCCACGTGCCCGCCTGGGTCGAGGGTCTGCCCTCGGGCAGCACGTCGTAGCCGCCGGAGTCGGTGTTGAACGCGTCGGCCGGGTAGAGGCGCAGGGTGAGCGGCTGGTCACTGTAGTTCCAGACCGCGACGTGGTCCTTGACCACGGCACCGGGCGTCGCGGCATAGGAGAAGGTGCCGCGGCTGTCCGGCTCCGTGGCGCTCGCGGGCTGGATGCCGAAGGTCTGCGCGGCGCCGGCGGGCGGGCTTCCGGCGGGCTGGTCGTCGGCGTGCGCCGGTCCGCCGCCGAGCAGCAGGACCAGCAGGGCTGGGGCGAGTACCAGGAGCCATCTGCGCATCGGCGGTGTCATCCTCGGGTGCGGTACGGACAGTTCAGGGGGCCGTCCTGGCGGTACGGGGACCACCAGGACGGCCACTGTGTGACGGGATCCGTGGGACGGGATCTGTGCGACGGATCGTCAGATCGCGGTCAGCGTGAGCACGCCCTGGTACGTCCCGGCCAGGGTGGAGGTCGGGGCGAGCAGGGTGAGGTCGGCGCCGAACTTGGCGGTGCCGAGGCCGGTGGCGGTGGCCAGCGTCCGGGCGGACTTCAGGCCGAGCACACCGGTGTCGTTGGCCTCGACGGCGTTGGCCGGGTTGACCTGGCCGCCGAGGGTGACCTTGAGGCTGTCGCCCTTGGAGACCAGGTTCGGGGCCCAGCCGAGGTTCTGCGCGTTGATGGCGTTGGCGCCCGAACTGAACTGCGCGACCTGGCCGCTGACCGACCAGCCCGGCGCACCGGCCCGGGTGTCGGTGACGGTGACGGTCTGGATCGGGCCGGTGGTGGAGAAGAGGGTGCTGGTGCTGTTCAGCGTGAGCGGCGGCAGGGTGACGTTGCTGCCGGCCACGCTGATCACCAGGGCGCCGGGGGCGACCGTGGTGGTGATGGTCTCGGAGACCGGGGCCGGCGGGGTCGAACCGGACGGCGGCGGGGTGACCACGGGGGTGACGGTGAAGGCCACGGCGGCGGAGGCCGAGGCGGCGAACTTGGCCGGGTCGGCCGGGGTGAAGGCGGCGGTGAAGGAGTGGTCGCCCTCGGCCAGGCTGCTGGTGGAGAGCTGGGCCGTGCCGCCGCTGACCGCCTGGCTGCCGATGACGGTGCCGTTGTCCTTGAAGTCGACGGTGCCCTCGGCGCCCGCGGTGACGGTGGCGCTCAGCTGCACCGGGGTGCCCTTGGCCGCCGAGCCCGCCGGGGAGACGGCCAGCGCGGTGGTGGTGGCCGCCGCGCCCTTGGGGCTGATGGTGTACGAGGTGGCGGCGGAGGTCGAGCCGAGGAAGGCGGCGTCCGTCGAGGTGAAGACGGCCGAGAGGCTGTGCGCGCCCTCGGTGAGGGCGTTGGAGGTGAGCGAGGCCTGGCCGGACGTCACGGCGACCGGCGAACCGATCGCGGTGGTGCCGTCCAGGAACTGCACGGTGCCGGAGGCGGCCGGGGAGACGGTGGCGCTCAGCGTGACGTCGCTGCCGACGGTGGCCGATCCGTTCGGGGTGACCGTGAGCGCGGTGGTGGTCGCGGTGGCGGCCGGTGCGTTCGGGTCGGTGGAGGTGTAGGCGGTGGGGCTGGTGAACCAGATCGCGCCGACGAAGTCACCGAAGTACGTCGTCCCGATCTTGGCGCGGCAGCGCAGGTGGAACTCGTACTTGCCGCTCAGCGTGGTGAAGCCGTTCTTCTGCGCGAAGCTGCGCATGGTGTCGTTGAGCGGGACGGTGAGGCGGCCCTGGGCGTCCGGCGGGAAGACGGACTGTGCCTGGTTGAGCGAGACGCCGTAGCCGTCGACCGGGAAGCCCTGCCCGAAGACCAGGGTCTGCAGGTTGGTGCCGCCGGGGCAGGAGCCCGAGGAGACCACGCTCATCAGCTCGTCGTCGGCACCGGTGGCCGGGTTGACGGCCAGGGTGCCGATGGTCGGGCTGGGGCTGTCGGCGTAGGCGGCGACCGAGCCGATCATGCTGATGCTGCCGGCGGCCAGGACGGTGGCCGCGCCGAGCGCTACGGAGCGCGGAATGCGGATGCTCACGGTGATTCGTGCCTTTCTGGCAGTGGAGTTCACGCAGTGGAGGTGACGGTGCGTCAGCCGGTGGTACGGGAGGTGTCGCCGCAGTTGGCATTGGTGCCGAAGCCGTACTGCTTGATGACGGCGGACTGCTGGCAGATCTGCGAGTTGGCGCCGACGAAGACGTCGCTCCACGGGCTGGTGCCGACCTTGCCGGTCGGGATGACGTTGTAGACGTCGCGGGTGGCCGCGGCGCTGGTGTTCAGCAGCACCGAGGGCACGCCGTTGACGTTGCCCAGCTGGGCGGTGCCGCGCAGGTCGGCGAGGGTGCCGGAGCTCTGCGCGATGTACTGGGCGATCGAGAAGGGCACCAGCGAGTTGGCGTCGAGGACGCGGCCGTCGTGCTCCTCGATCTTCTTGCCGCCCTTGGTGTCGCTGAGGCAGGGGTACTTGTTGGCGGCGACATCGGCCTCGGTGATGCCGACGGTGGCCTCCCAGAAGCTCCGGGTGCCCGAGCCGGCCTGCGGCAGCAGCGGGTGGATGCTGTAGTTCGGCGCGGTCCCGACGTAGCCCGGGTCGCAGCTGTAGATGGCGTGCAGGTCGGCGGTGGACAGGTCGAGCGGCAGCGAGCTGCCCGCGCTGACGGCGTACGTCACGCCGTCCACGGCGAACGGCACATAGGTCAGGCCGGGGGTGGCGGCCGACAGGTTGAGGCTGGAGGAGCGGGAGAACTGCAGGCAGTTGTTGCCCTTGTTGAGCTCGTTGAGCAGCGCGGTGCGGCCGGCACCGGAGCCGTTCGGCCGGTTGAGGCCCTGGCAGGCGGCGGCCGCCTGGGTGTTGATGGTGGCCGAGCCGACCGCGTCGTACGAGCCGATCACCTTCTGGCCGCCGACGGTGATGGTGTTGGCGAGCGCGTTCATCACGCCCTGGGTGGTGTCCGAGCCGACGCCGGCGAGCTGCCGGTACGTCGGGGCGCCGGACGGGTCGGCCTGGGCAGAGCCCGTCCCCGCCACCACCAGGCCGAGGCCGGCCGCGACGGTGACGCACTTGGCGAGGTGGCTCTTGGTGAGACTCTTCACGGTGTTCTTTCCTCACAAGGGCTGTTTTCGGGCACGGCGGAAGGGCTCTTCCGCCGGGTGGCGCACGTACGTCGGCGGTGGTCGGGGTAGAGGTGGTCGGGGTCAGCGGCTCCGCTTGCGCAGCAGCCGCGGGACGAGGAGCCCGGCAGCGCCCGCGAGCAGCCCGGCGATCAGCGCGCCGAGCAGCAGGTAGCGGAGACCGCCGACCTCGGTTCGGGCGGTACGGGCGACCGGCGCGGCCGGTACCGTCGGGGCGAGCGTGGTCGGGGTGTGGGAGGACGGAGCCGGCGAGGCGGGCTGGGCGGGCGCGTCCTGCGCGTCCCGGGCCGCCTGGCCGGGCGGCGCCTCCTCGGGTGGTTGGGGCGCGAGCGGGCCGCTGGGCCGAGGGGCGGGGACAGCCGGCGCCGTCACGGTCTCCGGTACGCCGGCCCGGTCCTCGATCAGCTTGGCCGCCGACCTGGTCCGCTCCCGCATCGCCTCGGGCAGCGGTGCGTAGCCCTCGGCGAGCTGCCCGGCCGCGACGCCCGGCGTCTGGCCGTCGCCCATCGCGTAACGCAGCAGCGCGGCATAGGATTTGCCGCTCTCCCGGTCGAGCGCGGAGGGCACCGTGGCGGCGTAGGTGATGCTGGTCAGCGGGTAGCCGCCCTTCGCCTTCGAGGCCGGGTCAGCGAGCATCACGTCGGCGACCCCGCTGGGCACGGCCGCTGCGGCCGAGGTGAGCAGTGCGGCGTTGGTGGGCGCGACGAACTCGCCTGCGGAGTTGCGCAGTCGGGCGGTGCTCAGACCGTACCTGGCCGCCTGCGCGGTGGTGGTCACGGCCATCACGCCACGCAGCCCCTGGGCCTGCGGCGGGCCCTTCTTGAGTGAGCCGGGCGTGGTGGTGGCGTCCCAGACCGACTTCGCCAGGGTGTCCCCGCGGGCGGCGGCCCTGGCCGCCTCACGCATGGTGTTGGAGAGCGGGTGCGAGTCGAGGTTGCACCAGTCCGGGCGGCCGGTGGGATCGTCGGGGAACTTCTGGCAGTAGTCGTCCGGCTTGGGGTAGTTGGCGTGCAGCCCCTGGAGGCCGTCCCGCAGGAAGGCCGGGTTGACCGAGTCGTGCCACTTCGGGCTCACCGCGCCCTTGAGGAAAGCGGCGGCGTCCGGGTCGCTCAGCAGCCAGATCCAGACCAGCAGCGCGGCGTCGCTGTCGCCAGTCGGCAGCAGCAGGTCGGGGATTCTGGACGGGAAGTAGAGATCCTTGAACTGCGGGTTCAGCTCCAGGAATTCGGGGTCGGAGGTGAGGTCGAGCGGGTTTGCCGCGGGAACATCGGGATCACCCGGGTTGACGGCGTACCGGTAGCTCTGGGTGAGCAGCTTGGCCACCAGGCGGGGCGTCAGGTTCATGTCCGGGATCCGCTGGCCGTCCTTCTGCCGGATCTCCGGCGGGGTCCGGGAGTAGGACTGGCTCTCGATGTCGAAGGCGATGGTGAGCCCGGAGACCGCGAGCGGCGCGTAGACCGGGGTCCGGCCGCGCGCCTGGTACTTCTGGGCCAGCGGGAAGCCGAGGTAGACCAGCCCCGGGTCGCTGCGTACCAGGCGGGTGCGGGCCAGGGTGTCGGTCGTCTGGGTGTAGCTGAAGATCCCGCCGGCCTGCCGGCAGAGCACCGGCTGCCAGCGCCAGATCGTCTCGGCGGCCAACTCGCTGCCGGCGGTGGGCCGTTCGATACTGCCGATCGGGCAGGAGAGGCCGACCGGCTCGAAGTGCAGCGGGACGACCAGGCGCCGGCTCCAGTTGGTGGCGCTGAGCGGCGAGGACTGCAGCTTGGCGGAGTCCCCGGTGGGTGCCTGGCCGTCCACCTCGTGCTCACCGCGCGGCACGATCACCAGCCAGCAGCGGCGGCCCTCGGCGAACGGGCCCGGCGCGCCCTTGGGCGTCTGGCCGCAGCCCAGGCCGGGAGCCTCCATACCGGTCTGGATCTCGAAGAACAGCTGCCCGGTGCCGTCCGCGCGGGTCGGCGCGAAGGGCACCTCGTTGGTGGACTGCACGTCGTAGAACTGGCTGGTGCCGTCGGTCTCCGCCGGGGCGCCGGTGGCGGGCCGGAAGGGGGCGTAGACGTTCTGGTTCTCCCCGGTCGGCTTCCGGGTCTCGGCCGGATCCACCAGCGTACGGCCGTAGTTGAGCTGCCTGCTGGGCACGTACGCGCCGCCGCGGCTGTCACCCTTGGTCGCACCGTACTGGCACTGCTCGCGGTCCGGCCCGGTGCCATCGTCGCCCCAGCACTGCATGAACTCGAGGTAGTTCTGGCCGAAGGACATCGGACTGGGCCAGGTCGGCCTGCCGCCCTTCCAGGTGATCCCGACCACCTGGTTGACCAGGTGGGTGGTCTGGCCGACGGTCACCTCGAGGCCGGCGAACTCGCCCTGGCCCCGGACGGTGACCGGCTCCGGGCTGACCGCGGCGGGCCGGACGGCGGTCGCCCCCGCCTCGGGCTGCGCGGCTCCGGGCCGGGCCGCCGGGGCGGGGGCTGGGGCAGGGGCCGCATCGATCGGGGCCGGGGCGCCGGTGATCGGGTCGACCGGGATCTGCGGGCTCGCCTCGGACGCCGCGGCGACCCCGGCCGGGGGCCCGCCCGGGTCGGCGGAGAGCGCCGCGCCGCCGGCCGTGGCCAGCACCAGGGTGAGCGCACCGGCCGTACGCAGCGCCCGCCGGACCGTCCCGGACCGTCTCATCGCCGCTCCTCCCGGCTCCGGGCCGCACGGCCCGCGACCAGCGGCGGCAGCACGATGACCCCGCCCAGCAGCGCGCCCGCGATCAGCATCAGCGCGTGCCGCAGACCGCTGCCGGCCGTCGCGGAGATGGCCACGGAGTCCGCGCTGACCTGCTGGCCGCCGCCCGCCGCTCCCCCGTCGCCACCGCCACCGGTCAGCGCCGGGTCACCGCCGGCCGCCGACCCCCCGGCCGCGCCGCCCGTACCGCCTGCGGCCCCTGCCCCACCCGCACCGCCGGAGCCGGCCGCGCCGCCGGAGGCCGAGCCCGCGCCACCGCCCGAGCCGGTGCCCACCGGCGTGGTCTGCTTCGCGCCGCCCGTACCCGTCCCGCACTGGGTGGCCGAGCCCTTCCGGTCGCAGTCCTGCGGCGGATCGGCGCTCTCCGCGTACGGGTTGTGCCCGCCCGGGCCGAAGGTCGGGTTGGTGCACTTCGAGGCGTCGAAGGCGCGTGCCTCGCTGCCGGGGACCTTGGCGAACTGCTCGAAGGCGGACTTGACCAGCTGCGGCGTCAGCGGCGAGTAGCCCAGCCCGTCGGCCTGCTTCTGGCCCTCGCAGAGGAAGTAGTAGCCGAAGGCGGCCAGCGTCCGCCCCTTGTCCCTGCTGAAGGTGCCGACCTCGGAGGTGTGCACCGCCATGTAGCTGTAGCTGGAGAGCGGGTACGCGCTGCGCTCCGTGCTGTCGTACACGCCGTCGAGCTGCTGGGTCAGGTCGGACGGGTTGATCGCGGCGCTCTTGAGCGCCACGGAGACGTTCCTGCCGTTGGGCTCGACGTAGTAGCCGGACCGGTTCAGCATCTTGACGACCGGGAAGTTGCTGTTCAGCGCATACGAGTACTCGACGTAGGTGATGGCGCCGACGTTGGACTCGTTGGCGACGGCGTTGGCGACGGCCACCGAGGTGCCCAGCGCCTGCCAGGTGCTGCCGTTCAGCAGCGGGAAGAACGAGGTCGTCCCGCACGGGGTGTGCCGCGGGGTGCTGCGGCAGTAGTCGTCCCAGATGTTCTGCTGCCGCTTGCTCATCCAGGTGGTGAGCTGCGCCGTGGTGCCCGAGCCGTCCGAGCGGACCACCGGGCGGACGGCCACGTCGGGCATCTTCAGGCCGGGGTTGTCGGCCTGCACCGCGGGGTCGTTCCAGCGGGTGATCCTGCCCGTGAAGATCTTGGCGATGACGTCCCCGGAGAGCCGCAGGTTGGTGACCCGCTGCCCGCCGATCTTCAGGTTGTACATGAACGAGGTGCCGCCGGCGACGATCGGCAGATAGGCCATCGGCCAGGGCGGCGGAGCGTCGAACTGCCCGCCGTCGGTGAGCCCGTACGGGATCTCGGAGACCGCGAAGTCCGTCGCCCCGTTCTTGAACTGGTTGCGCCCGTACGAGGAACCCTGCGCGTCGAAGTCGATGGTCATGCCGTACTGCCGGACGTTGCTGATCCAGGAGTCCATCGCGTTGCTGCTCCAGGTGGAGCCCGCGCCGCTGATCCGGCGGTAGTCCTCGGCCGCCGCCCGGGGTGCCGCACCGAGCAGCAGCGAGGAGCAGATCAGTGCCAGCGCGGCCAGCACGGTGACGGTACGGGAGATCACGGGTTCCTTCCGGGAGGGTCGGGCTGTCGCCATCCGCCGCACGTCCTCGGCCGAACGGCGGGCGCGGCGGAGTTGCTGACGTCTCGTCAGCTCGCCGGGGCCTCGGCCGCCGAGGGTCCGGGCGACGAGGAAGAGCAGCAGCACCAGGGTCAGCAGCACCGCCGCCGCGCCGAAGGCGCGCGAGACCTGCAGCTGGGAGGGGAACTTGACCAGCGTGAAGGCCATCAAGGGCAGCGAGGCCTGCGGGTCGTGCAGCGGGTCGAGGTTGAGGTTCTTGGTGTAGCCGGAGCAGAGCAGCACCGGCGAGGTCTCGCCGATCCCGCGGGCCGCGCCCAGGATCACCGCGGTGGCCAGCCCGGAGCGGGCGCTGGGAAGCGTCACCGTCCAGACCGTGCGCCAGCGGCTCGAACCCAGGGCGTACGAGGCCTCCTTGAGCGAGGCGGGGACAAGGCGCAGCACCACGTCGGTGGCCCGGATCAGGATCGGCAGCATCATCACCGAGAGCGCCACGCCCGCCGCCAGGCCGGAGCGCGAGAAGCCGAGGGCGAGCACCAGGACGGCGTAGATGAAGAGCCCGGCCAGGATCGACGGCAGCGCCGTCATCGCCTCCACCAAGGTGCGGACCAAGCGGCTGAAGCGGCCGGGGACTTCGCTCAGGAAGACGGCGCAGCTGATCCCGAGCGGGATGGTGATCAGCAGGGAGATGGTGATCTGGGTGAGCGTGCCGATCAGGGCGTGCAGCGCGCCGCCCTTGGTCAGCGGGTCGGCGGGGCCGGCCTCGGAGAGGTCCTGGGTGTAGAAGTTGGTGTGCCGCAGCGCGTCGAAGCCGTGCAGGAAGACATAGCCGACCGTCCAGACCAGCACCCCCAGCAGCAGCGCCGCGATGCTGTGCACCACGGCCGAGGCCAGCCGGTCGCGTACGGCGAGCGCGCTCTCGTCCCGGGAGACCAGCAGCGCGTAGAAGCCCAGGAAGGCCAGCCAGGTGCAGACCGCGAAGCCGACGCCGCCGCTGAACGGGGCGAACCGCTGGAACAGCAGCGAGCTGAAGGCGAGCGCGCCGGCCAGGCTCCACAGGAAGGCGTAGCGGTCACTTGCCCGGCGGGCGCCGGTCCGGCGGCGGGGCTGCTCCACGGCGGGGGCCGGGCCGGGGACGACGGTCGTCATGAGCTGGCCCCCGAGCGGCTGCGGGCGACCACGGCGGCCGCGGCGAAGTTGACCACCAGCGTGAGCAGGAAGAGCGTCAGCCCCGCGGCCATCAGCGCGGAGATGGAGAAGTCCGTCGAGTCGCCGTACCGCAGCGCGATCAGCGGGGCGACGGCACTGCCGCCGGTCTGCAGGATGTGCGGCTGGATCTCGAAGTGCATGGAGAGGATCAGGTACACGGTGATCGTCTCGCCGAGGGCCCGGCCGAGGCCGAGCATCGTCCCGCCGATGATCCCGCCGCGCCCGAACGGCAGCACCACCGCGCGGATCATCCCCCAGCGGGTGCTGCCCAGGGCGTACGCGCCCTCGCGCTCGCCCGCCGGGGCCTGGTCGAACACCTCGCGCATGATCGAGCACATGATGGGCGTGATCATGAAGGCGACCACGGTGCCCGCCATCAGGCTGGACGCGGTGTAGATCAGCGGCGGGTTCAGCGGGTCGTCCACGTCCACACCGTTGACGTGCAGCAGCGGGATCCAGCCGAGGTAGGTGGAGAGCCAGCGGGCGGTGCCGGCCAGCTTGTACTGCAGCAGCACGAAGCCCCACACGCCGTAGACCACGCTGGGCACGGCCGCCATCAGGTCGACCATCCCGATCAGGGTGCGCTTGAGCCGCCGGGGCGCGTACTCGCTGATGTACAGCGCGCTGCCGAGCGCCAGCGGTACGGCCAGGCAGACGGCGATGCCGCCGATCAGCACCGTGCCGACCAGTACGGCGGCGATGCCGAACTGGCCGTGGCCGCCGTCCGGGTTCCAGGCCTCGGTGGTCAGGAAGGAGAGACCGGCGGTGCGCAGCGCGGTGCTCGCACGGACGGCGAGGTAGCCGCCCACCCCGAGCATCACCAGCAGGACGAGAGCGCCGCTGCCACGGGCCCAGGCCAGGAAGATGCGGTCCGGCAAGCCCGGGTCGGCCGTCAGCGCACGCGGGGAGTCCGTCACGCGTTGCTCCCCGGCTCCGCGCTGCGGGCCCCGGCCAGGAAGCGGGCGAGGTTGTACTGGCACTCGCGCTGGCGCCGGTAGCCGCGCGCCGAACAGGCCACCGTCCGGCCGTCCAGCTCGATCCGCCAGCGCCAGAGCTGACCGCGGTCGACGGCGCCGATGGTGGCCCGGCCCTGGTCCAGCCGCTGCTGCAGCTGCTCGATGGCCGCCCGGCAGGACGGTACGTCCCGGAAGGTCTCCTCGCTCTGCCCGAGGTGCCGGTTGTTCGCACCGAGCAGCCGCCACACCGTCCCGCCGGGCGCCACGTCGGGGCGCGGCGGTCTGCTGACGATCAGAAATCTGGAATGCCCCATGCCGCTGTTCGCCTTCCGCAAGCGCTCCGTGGCCGGAACAGACCGTCTCGGCTCAGGAGGGCTTCTCAGGTGCGGAACAGTGAACGCCGGACACGCGACGCCTGAACGAACGGTGCGCGACTCCTGCACGAGTCGCACACCGCACGTACGAATCTGACGATCCGTCAACCGGCCGAGACGTCCAGGGCAAGAGTCAGCGGACGATCGGCCGCGCTGCGACCGGCCTCCACCGTGTACACCCCGGGACGGGTGCGCCAGGCCCGCGCCTCGGAGTCCCAGGTCTGCACCGCGCGCCGCGGGATGCTCACCCGGGCCGTGGCGTACTCGCCCGGCGCGGCCTCCACCACGGCGAAGGCGGCCAGCTGCAGATCCGGCCGGCTGCGGTCGACGCCGTCCGGCGCCAGGTACACCTGCACCACCTCGCGGCCGGTGCGCCGGCCGGTGTTGCGGACCCGGACGGACACCTCCGCCAAGGTGTCGGCCTCACCGCTCAGCCGCGCCTCCAGCCCCTCGTACGACCACTCGGTGTACCCGCGCCCCTCGCCGAACCAGTACGCGGGCTGCGCCTCTCCCCTGCGCTGCCAGGCGCGGTAGCCGATGAACAGGCCTTCGTCGTAGGTCAGCCGGCCGTCGGCCGGGGTGACCTCCCAGACCGGGCAGTCCGCCTCCTCGGCCGGCCAGGTGGTGGGCAGCCGGCCGGCCGGCTCGGCGGCGCCGAGCAGGACGTCGGCCAGCGCGGCCCCGGCCTCCTGGCCCGGGAACCAGCCCAGCAGCACCGCCGCCACCTCGGCCCGCCAGGGCATCAGCACCGGGGCGCCCGAGTTGACCACCACGACCGTCCGCGGGTTCGCGGCGGCGACCCGGGCCACCAGCTCGTCCTGACGGCCGGGGAGCCGCAGCGCGTCACGGTCGACGCCCTCGCTCTCCACCTCCTCGGTGGTCCCGACCACCACGATCGCGACCTCCGCCGCGCGGGCGGCCGCCACGGCCTCCTCGATCAGCTCGTCCGCCGAGGCGGCCGGTTCGCCGTGCCCCAGCGCGAAGGAGACCATGCCGAATCCGGCGAAGGCGCTCGTCTCCGGCATGGTGTGGCTCAGCCGGACGACCACCGGGCCGGCCAGCTCCACACCGAACCGCCGCTCGGGCGGATTGAGGAAGCCGCCCGCCGGGTCGTCCCCCTCCGGAAGCAGCTCGCCGTCGAAGAGGACCTCTCCGTCCGCCTCCAGCAGGAACCGGCCGACGCCGCGGATCGCCAGCTCGTGCCGCCCCGGCCGGGCCGCCGTCACCGTGGTCTCCAGCCGGACGTGGCGCAGCTCGGCGAACTCCACCCCGCCGGGCAGTGCCCCCAGCCAGCGCACGGCTCCGTCCGACAGCTTGGCCGTGCCGAGCAACTGCCCGTCCGTACCGGTCAGTTCGGCCGTTCCCGGGAAGGCGGCCGGTGGCAGGAAGGTCCGCGGGTCGGCCCCGACGGCGTAGCTGAGCTCGACGCCCTCGCCGAGCGCGGCCCGCAGGCCGTCCAGCGGGCTCACCACACCGGTCGGGAAGACCTGGGCACTGCCGCCGCCACCGATCCGGGCCTCGGCCGCCGCGGCGCCGATCAGCGCGATCCGGCCCGGCGCCGGGTCGAGCGGCAGCACGCCGCCCTCGTTGCGCAGCAGCACGAAGGAGCGCGCCGCCACCTCCCGGGCCAGCGCCTCGCCGTCGATCGGCGCGGGCAGCAGCTCGGCCGGTACGGCGGCCGGAGCACCCGCCAGCAGGCCCACCCGGGCCGCCAGCAGCAGCACGCGGCGGGCCAGTTCGTCCACCGTCGACTCCGGCACCAGGCCTTCGCGGACGGCGGTGACCAGGTGCTCCCCGTACACCGTGGCCGGCCCCGGCATGGCGACGTCCAGGCCGCCGAGCGCGGCCCGTACGGTGTCCCGGGCACCCGTCCAGTCCGAGACCAGGATGCCGTCGAAGCCCCACTCCTCGCGCAGCACGCGGTTGTTGAGCTCGTCGTGCTCGCTCATGGTGGGGCCGTTGACGCCGTTGTACGCGGCCATCAGACCCCAGGGGTGCGCCTTCCTGACGATGGCCTCGAAGGGCGCCAGGTAGAGCTCGCGCAGGGTGCGCTCGTCGACCCGGACGTCCACCGTGTAGCGGTCGGTCTCCGAGTCGTTGGCGACGAAGTGCTTGGGCGTAGTGCCCACGCCGCCGTCCTGGACCCCGGCCACCAGCGCCGCGCCGATCTCGCCGGTGAGCAGCGGGTCCTCCGAGTAGCACTCGAAGTGCCGGCCGCCGCGCGGGCTGCGGTGCAGGTTGACGGTGGGCGCGAGCACCACGTGGGCGCCCTTGCGGCGGGCCTCCTGGGCGAGCAACCGGCCGGTGCGGCGGGCCAGTTCGAGGTCCCAGGTGGCCGCCAGCGCGGTCGGCGAGGGGATCGCGACCGACGGGTCGTCGGCGGTCCAGTGCTCGCCGCGGACCCCGGCCGGGCCGTCGGACATCACCAGCCGCCCGAGGCCGATCTCCTCGTTGGCGGGCAGCGACCACATGTCGGCCCCGGCCAGCAGGGCGACCTTGGCGGGCAGGTCGAGCCGGGCGAGTGCCGACTCGACGGCGGCGGCGCGCTGGGCGTCGGTCATCACGGTCTCCTTGTTCGTCCGCAGATCCACGTTCATCCTCAGATCCACCCGTCCAGCGAGGCCATGAAGCCCTCGAAGTCGTCCCGGTGGATGGTGTGTCCGGCGCCGGGCACCGTCCTGACCTCGAAGCCGCGCTCGCGCAGCAGTGCCGCGTCCTCGGGGCCGATCAGGAAGCTCTGGTCGGCGAGTTGGACGAGGGAGGGGACGGCGGGCGCCTCGGGCAGACCCGCGTACGCGTGGTTCCCGGCGAGGGCCAGCGCGGAGTCGGAGTCCCAGGCGGCGAGGGTGGCGAGCTCGACGTCGATGTCCGCCTCCTCCCAGCGCGGGTTCATGGCGGCGATCTGCTCGCGGCCGGCCTGCTGGAACGCCACGAACATCGCCGGCTCCACCTCGGCCTTGGCGAACTGCCAGGCGGGGTCGGAGTAGACGGCCCGCTGCGGCTTCAGCCGGTCCACCGCGTACCGCAGGGTGAGAGCGCCGAGCGAGTGGCCGAGGGCGAGTTCGGCACCGACCGGGAGGGTGTCCACCAGGTCGTCGGCGAAGAGCGCGGGGCTGTACCGGTCTGTGGGGGTGGCGCCCGAGCCGCGCGGGCTGAGACCGTGACCGCGCAGATCCACCGCGATCACCCGGTAGCCGCGGTCGGCCAGCGCCGGGCCGACCCGGCGCCACGTACGGTGGTCGGACATGATGCCGTGCACCAGCAGCGCCACGCGGTCGCCGGAGCCCCATTCCTGGGTGTGCAACTTCACTTGTCTGAAACCTTTCTGATGATCGGTCAGCGAATGCTGCTGATCGGTCTGACGGCGAGCGCGCCGAGTACCGCGAGAGCCGCGCCGAGGAGGAAGAGCGGGGTGTAACCGCCGAGGCTCACCACCGCGGAGGCCACGAAGGGTGCCAGGATCTGCGGGCCGGCGTTGGCGATGTTGAGCACGCCCATGTCGCGGGCGGCGTCCTCGGCCTTGGGCAGCACCATGGTCACGAGTGCGGTGTCGACCGCCATGAAGCAGCCGAACGCCAGGCCGTTGACGGCCGAGAAGGCCAGCATCCCGGCCCACGTCGGGCTGAACACCGGGATCAGCAGAGCGAGCCCGGAGAGGCCGGCCGAGATCCCGACGAAGAGCTTGCGCCGGTCGAGCCGGTCGGAGAGCACTCCGCCGAGCACGGTGGAGATCGCCATCGCCACGGCGGAGACCGGCGTGAGGACCGCCACCGCGCCGGCCGGAGACAGGCCGTCGGGCAGGGCGATGTGGTCCTGCAGGATGTAGAGCTGGTAGCCGACCACCGCGAAGTAGCCGAGCACCAGCAGGGCGCGCCCGATGAAGGCCCAGCGGAAGTCGTGCTCGCGCAGCACGCCCAGGAACGCCGCCGCCTGCTCGCGCAGCGGCGCGGGCGCCTTGGCGGGCATCCGCTGCTCCTTGGCGCAGCTGCTGAACAGGACGGCTGCCGCCGCGACCAGCAGCCCGAGCACCAGATAGCCGGTGCGGTACCGCTCCGAGAAGGCCGAGGCGGTCACCACACCGATGATGCTGCCGACCGGCAGGCCGAGCCCGACGGCGGCCGAGGCGGCGCCGCGCCGGGCCTGCGGCACCCGGTCGGGGACCACCGAGGTGAGGGCTGCCTGGTAGAAGTTCATCGCCGCCTGCCCGAGGCACCAGGCGATGGCGACCAGCAGCACCGTGGCGACGCTGCCGAGCAGGGCCATCACGGCCACCGCGGCCAGCCCGCCCCCGAGGATCCAGGGGTTGCGGCGGCCGGACCGGTCGGAGAGCGCCCCGGCGAAGGGGTTGAAGAAGGTGGCGAAGATCGCGGCCACGCCACCGATCAGGCCCAGGTTGGCGACCTTCGCCGCCGGGTCGATGTGCTCGACCTGCAGGGGCAGGAGCACGCCGCCGACGCCGAGGTAGAGCGCGTACATCGCGGAGTTGCCGACGAAGAGCAGGGGCAGCAGGCCGCGACGGGCGGTGGTCTCGTCGGGTCTGGAGTCCAGGTCGGCGGTGGAGGTGGGGGAAAGGGCCACATTGCCCTCCAAGAGAACTGCCCGGGGGGGGTGGGGCCGGGCATGGCGGAATATCGCTGAAGTGCAGGTTACACGTGTAACGCTTACTCGTGTAAGCACACATCTAACAGTGCACCCCCGGCCCGGGCCAGCCCCTGCGCGTGAAAAGATTCGATCCGTTATGACCAGCACCCCGCCGCCCCCGACCAGCGCGGACGTAGCCCGGCTCGCCGGGGTCTCCCGCGCGACCGTCTCCTTCGTGCTCAACGACACGGCCGGCGGCCGGGTGGGCGAGCAGACCCGGCAGCGCGTCCGCGCCGCCGCCGACCAGCTCGGGTACGTCCCGCACGCCGCGGCCCGCTCGCTCCGGGCCGGCCGCACCGGCCTCGTCCTGCTGGTCGGCTCCTCGGCGCCGATCGGCCCGCTCTTCAGCGGGTTCTACCGCGAGCTCCAGCAGGCACTGCAGCGCCACGGGTACACCAGCGTGCTGTACGGCCCCAGCCGGGGCGGCGGCGAGGAGCCCGCGCGCGGCTGGGCCGAACTCCGCCCGGCGGCGGTGCTCTGCCTGGAGTCGATCCTCACTCCCGCCGGTGTAGGGATCCTGCACCGGGCCGGCACCAGGGCCGTCCTCACCCTGGGCACCCGCCCCGTCCCGGGCGCGCACGCCCTGGTGATGGACCAGCACGAGGTCGGCGCGGCCGCCGGCGCCCATCTGCTCGCCCGGGGGCGCCGGCGGATCGGCGTGGTGGTGCCCGGGGACCGCGACCTGGACCAGTTCAGCGGGCCCCGGACGGCCGGCGTCAGGTCGGCCGTGGCCTCGTCCGGGCTCGACGCCCGGGTCGAGCTGCTGCCGCTCGGGTACACCGAGGAGTCCGGCGTCCAGGCCGCGGCCCGCTGCCGCGAGCTCGGCCTGGACGCCGTCTTCGCCTACAACGACGAGTACGCGATGCTCCTGATGCGCTCCCTGCAGGACGCCGGCGTGGACATCCCCCGGCAGGTCGCCGTGGTCGGCGCCGACGACCTGCTGCTCGGCGCACTGCTGCGCCCGCGGCTCAGCACGGTGCACATGAGTCTGCCGAAGGGCGAGGAACTCGCCTCCCTGGTCGAGCAGCTGGTCGCCGACCCGAGCTCCGTCCCGGTGACCGGAAACCTCCTGACGGTCCGCCTGGTCGAACGCGAGTCCTCCTGACGGAGCGCGAGCCCCGGTCTCCCTCGCCTCCGGGCGCGCCGGTGTCGAAAGGGACGACCGACAAGCGACGAAGGAGCGCCGGAGGGTGGGCCCCTCCTGCCCGATGGCGGGCAAGGAGGGCGAGTGTCGACACCGGGTCAGGAGCGCCCGGAGGCGAGGAAGGAGTCAGAGCCGCTCGAGCACCGGGGACCGCTGCGGCGGCACCACCGGTGGATTGATCAGCTCGGCGGCGACGGCCTTGTTGACCGCGTCGATCCGCGAGACCGCCCCCAGCTTGTCGAAGATGTTCCGCAGGTGCCGCTTGACCGTCCCCTCGGTGATCCCGAGCAGTGCGGCGATCTGCCGGTTGCTCAGTGCGTTGGCGACGTGCTCCAGCACGCCGAGCTCTCGGGATGAGAGCCGAGCCGCGCTCACCGCGGGGTCGGCGGTCAGCGCCGAGAGGCTCGTCCGGGACACCGAGACCGTCACCTGCTGGTCGTCGCGGGCCGCGGTGCGGATCGTGGAGACGAGCGACTCGCGGGAGACGCTCTTGTGCAGGTACCCCCGGACGCCGAGGGCCAGCAACTCCTGCACCAGCGGCGGGCCGTCGTACATGCTGAGGATGATCAGCCGCATCCAGGGGAAACGGGTGAGCAGGGTCCTGGACATGGTCTGCGGGTGGCTGCCCGGCATCTCGACGTCGAGCAGGACGACGTCCGGCCGGTGGGCGGCGACCAGCTCGGGCAGCGCGGTACCACTGCCGGTCTGCGCCACCACCTTCATGTCCTCCTCGGCGTCGAGGAGTTGGCACAGGGCGGTACGGAGCAGGGTGTGGTCGTCGGCGGCGAGGATCCGGATCGGGGCTGTCCTAATGGCCATCGGCCCACTCCGGGAGAGGTATCGACATGGTCACCCGGGTGCCGACCGAGGGGATCCCCGAGATCGCGGCGACTCCTCCCAGCAGCTCCACTCGCTCGGTGACCGAGGTCAGCCCGTTGGCGCCGGCCTCCAGTGCCGCCGTGACGTCGAAGCCGACACCGTCGTCCACCACGCTGACCCCGATCGAGTGCGGGTTGATCGTGACATCGGCCCAGATCCAGTCCGCGTCCGCGTGCGACAGGCTGTTCCGCAGGCACTCCCGGACGGCCAGGAACACCTCGACCAGTACGTGCTGCGGCGCCCACGCCTCGTCGCCGGTGACCCGCACCTCGATCTCGGGGCGGGTGCCGCCGACCGAGGCGACGAAGAGCTTGAGGGCCTGCTCCAGCGAGCCGGCCAGCTCGTCCCTCCGCAGCGAGGTGACGATGTCCCTGATGCCCTGCATCGAGTCGACCAGCGCCTGCTTCGCCGCTACGAGTTGGGCATCGGCCGGCTTGGCCGGGCCGGGGGTGAGGTGCTCGTACAGCTCCAGATGACGCATCGCCAGGGAGATGGTGTTGCCGAGCTCGTCGTGGATGGCCCGGGCCAGTGAGCGCTGCCCGCCCGACTGCAGGCGGTTGATCCGCTCCAGCAGTACCTGGTCGTAGCCGACCACCGCCGTCTCCAGCCGGGAACTGATGCTCTGCTGCAGGGCCTCGGCGGCGATCCGGATCTGTTCCGCGCCCTCCGGTCTGCCCTCGGCGGCAGGGACCAGCCGGTCCATGACGATCTCGAAGAGCACGGTGCCCGCCACCACCGCGTAGCGCGGGGAGATTCCGGCCGAGGCGCGACGTCGGCCGTGGTCCGCCACCTGCGTGGCTGCCGTACGGGCGGTCTGACGTCGCCCCAGCTCCAGGGCCAGCACGCAGTCGGCGAGGACGGCGCGCGCCTGCTGCGCCGACTCCCGCCAGATCTGTTCGTCCACGGCGAGCGGGTTACCGGCTCTGAAGAGTTCCTCCCGGTATCTGGCGATAATATCCGGTCCGTGCACGTCCAGTGAACGCGCCATGGCCGAACCGATTTCAGTTCCGACCTCGCATCCCATGTCGAACCACCCCCAAGGCTCTTTGTGTATCCCCGTCGACACGTGTGCGGAACACCCATGCCGGTGTTCGCATCATGCCGTCATACGTTCGAGAGCGTCAACATCGTTCCCCTGCGCCATGACGGACCGTCAGATCTGCTGACCAGAAGGCTGGACACGGGAGTTCCGGAATCTCGCCGACCGCGGGGGGACGGTACGTGGAGAGAGCTTGCCGCCTGGAGGTGTGAATGCCGTATTCCGGTCCGGAATGGCGCTGTTGTGATATCGATGATGCACTCTGCGTCAACAGAAACCCGGCAATCGGAAAACCGAACGGTACGAATGTGAAGCCGGCCGGAAATCTGTCCGTCGATTAAGTGCGCTACACCCTCCCTCTCGCCCTACATGGATAGTGGCAATTCCCACAATCCACAAGCACTATCCATCAGTCCTGGGCAAGATCGCAACCCCCACCCGGCCACGGGCCCGGCCGCGCTGGTGCGGCAGCTGCTGTGCGGGCCAGTGATGCCGCTGGGCGTCGCGGGGCTGCTCCCCCCAGCGGTCATGGCTGGTGAGGATCTCGTACTGGAGCTGCCGGATCTCCCGGGAGGGTTGGAGTCCGAGCTCCCGGTCCAGCAGTGTGCGCAGGTCGTCCACGGCCGCGAGCGCATCGCCGCGCCGGCCGGATCGGTGCAGGGCGTCGATCAGCCGGGCGTGGTACCACTCGTTGAGGGGGTGCGCCGCCACCAGATCGCGCAGCTCGGCGACCAGCTCCCGGTGCCGGCCGAGCCGCAGGTCCACGTCGATGCGCAATTCCAGAGCCTGAGTGCGGAGTTCGGCCAGGCCCGAGATGTGGCCGGTCAGCAGCTGGCCGGGCAGGACGTCGGCGAGCGGCAGGCCGCGCCAGAGCGAGAGCGCCTGGTCGAGCCGTTCGCGGGCCTCGGCCAGGCGCCGTTCGTCGATCAACGCCCGGCCCTGGGACACCAGTCGGCCGAAGAGCCGCAGGTCCAGCTGGTTGTCTCGGAGCCGCAGGAGGTAGCCCGGCGGCCGGGTGACGATCAGCTCCCCAGCCTCCTCGGCGCCGTCCGGATCGGCCTCGGCGAGCAGGCGCCGCAGGTGGTAGACGTGAGTCCGGACGGTGGACAGCGCCGCGTTCGGCGGCTCGCCGTCCCAGAGCTCGGTGGTCAGCGCGTCGACGCTCACCACCTGGTTGGCGTTCAGCAGGAGCAGCGCCAGCACCTTGCGGACCTTCGGCCCGCGGGGTGTGCGATCCCCCTGATCGGTCGTCAACTCAAGGGCGCCAAGGACTCCGAAGTGGATCATTTCTTTCTCCCCCGTCTGACTGGATCAAGGTGCGATCAGCACCCCGTTGCGTCCCGCTCAGGCTAGGCACCCCTGATGCCGCGTTGGCAAGGCCGGGCGCCGCAAGGGGGATCGGGCGATGTGCCTTTGGAGGTACGGGCGGGCGTGGCATGCGGGGCTTGAGTCCGGCCAGTGGCATGCTGGACAGATCCTGGTAATGTCCGCTATCGATAGTCGTGATATCCATTACTCAGCCATCGGGCGGAGCACCATGATCGACTTGATGTTCGCCAAGGAGTTCTTCCGCACCCACCGGGAGACCGGCGCCATCGCACCGAGCGGCGACGGACTGGGGCGGGCCCTGTCACGACACGTCCGGCCCCGGCACACCGAGAGCAGGCACTCCGACAGCCGGCACCCCGAGAGCCGGCACTTCGAGAGCAGGCCGGAGTACCCGGCGGCCAGGGCGGTTCTCGAGGTCGGGCCCGGCACCGGCACCGTGACCCGCCACATCGCCCGGGCGCTCGGACCGGCCGACACCCTGGACCTGGTGGAGGCGAACCCGCGCTTCGTCCGACGCCTGGAGACCGCGCTGGTGGCGGACCCGGCGCTGCGCGCGGTCGCCGGCCGGGTCAGGCTGCGCCCGGGCTTCGTCCAGGACCAGGAGCTCGGGCGCTACGACGCCATAGTCTGCGGGCTGCCGTTCGCCAACTTCGACGCGGAGTCCACGGCGGCCATCCTCGACGGACTGCTGAGGACGCTCAACCCGGGCGGAACGCTCTCCTTCTTCGCGTACGCCGGGGTGCCCGCCCTCCGGCGCGGCCTCACCACCGGGCGGGCCAGGGCCCGCACCCTCGGCGTACAGGCGGTACTGGCACGCGTCCTGACGGAGCATCAGTTCGGCCAGGACTTCGTCCTGGGCAACCTGCCCCCGGCCCGGGTGCACCACCTCTCCATGCGGAGCGCGCTGGTACCGGCGGGCCGCTGAGCAGGCCGACGGGTCAGCCTGCGGCGGCCACCCGGGTGGTGCGCCGGGTGCGGACCGGCTTCGCCGGTACGGACCGCGCCTTCCCAGCCGCCGGCTGCTCGGCGTCGGCGGCCGGTGCGTTGAAGGAGCGGTGCGAGGCGTCCTCCTGGGTCAGCCTGCGCATCGCCGACATCAGCGCATCGCCGAGTACGGTGCCCAGCACCGCGCCCTCGACCTTGCTGTCCGGCTCGGACCGGCGCCCGATCACCGCCAGCTCCGCGGCGGAGAGCCGTTCGGCCGCCACCGCGTACTCCTCGAAGATGTCGAGCAGGTCGTCCTGGCCGAGATCACGGAAGGTGACCACGATCTGGGTGAGGGTCTGCCAGGCCGGGTTGCTCGGCTTGACCTGCCAGCCCCGGCGCTCCACCAGCTCGGCCACCAACTCGTCGGCCGACTTCCAGGCTTCGTCGGTACCGGCGGGCACCTTGGTGGTGACGGCGGACTGGGCGACGCCGAGCATGCCGTGCAGGGTGTTGCCGGGCGAGTCGATCGCCGTCAGGACCTCACGGGTCGCCGCGATGGAGAGCTTGCCGACGTCGAGCATCGCGCGGACCAGCTTGAGCCGCCGCACATGGGCCTCGCCGTACTGGGCCTGGTTGGGGCTGGTCCGCTCCCCACCCGGGAGCAGGCCCTCGCGCAGGTAGTACTTGATCGTGGGCACCGGCACAGCGGTTCGGCTGCTCAACTCCCCGATTCGCATCGTCTCTCCCGTCCATTTCCGCACGCCCGTGCTCAGCTCAGCCAGGCGACGTTATGGATAGCATATGTCTCCAAACTGGAGTTGCTCCAGCCGTGTGCAGCGACTTCGTGAATCCCGATGGAACGGCCGAGGGCGGCCACCGCACATTCTGCGGTGGCCGCCCTCGGCCGTTCGTGGTTCAGCCCTCGGCCGCTCGTGGTTCAGCCCTCGGCCGCTCGTGGTTCAGTCCTCGGCCGTTCGTGGGCCTGCGGACTCCTTTGATCCGGCTTGGACGGCCTGTTGACCCCCCTGCGCGAAGGTTGCTCCGCAGCCGGGATTCGTCCGCGGACGGATCCCCGGCCGCCCCGGAGGTGCCCTTCCGGGCGGCCCCGAGATCTCCTTCCGAAGGGAGCAGCAGGTATGACCACAGACCTGGACCCCGCGGTCCGGCCGAGGGCCGGGCTGAGCTTCGGGCGCACCGTCGAACGCGGGCTGGTACACCGGACGGCGGTCTCGGAGGTGTTCGTCACCGACGTGCAGCAGCTGGGCGAGTTCAGTGTCCGCGCCGGTGCCCAACTTCCGCTCAACCACGGGTACTTCAGCGACCATATGCAGCGCCCGGCGCTGTTCGACCCGCTGCTGCTGCTGGAGTCCGGCCGGCAGGCCGGGATCGCCGGCTCGCACGCCCATATGGGCCTGAAGCCGGGAACGGCGATGATCGTCGACTCCTTCACCCTCGCGCTGGACGGCCTGGCGGCACTGGTGATCGGCAGGGTCCCGGCCGAGCTCCGGATCGACACCGAGTACTCGGGCAAGCGCTCGCGTACCGGGCGGGTCCGCCGCGGCCGGGTGGACCAGCAGTTCTTCATCGACGGCACCCGGGTGGGCGAGCACGCGATGGACGTGCTGTTCGTCAACCACCACGAGCACGACATCCTCCGGCACTCCCAGCGCGGCACCCCGGCACCGCTCACCTCGGACTTCCCCGATCTCGCACCGGCGGGCCAGGTCGAGGCCGGCCTGGTCGGCCGGGCCAACCCGCTGAACGTCGTACTGGCCCGCGCGGAGGTCGGGGCCGGTACGGCGAGCGCGCTGGTCGCACCCCGCTTCGGCAACCGCTCGCTCTTCGACCACGACTACGACCACCTGCCGGCGGCCGTACTGGTCGAGGCGGCACGGCAGTTGGCGCTGCTGGCGGTCGGCGGGACGGCGGGTGCGGCGGCCGTGTCCGGTACGCACGTGGTCGGCGTCGAGGCGAGCTTCAGCCGCTTCGCCGAGCTGGACGCCCCGGTCACCGCCTCTGCCCCGCTCCCGCCCTCGGGCGCGGAAAGGCGAGTCCTGCCGGTCGAGTTCACCCAGGGCGGCGAGGTCATCGCCACGGTCACCGTGACCCTGGTCGCCTCCTCGGCCATCGGGCCGACGGCGTAACCCGCCCCACCAGAGCCCCACCTCCACCCGAGACCCACAGACAGGAGGCGACCCATGAGCGCAGCGGCCTTCGCCGTGTGGACCGACTTCGGCGGCGTGCTGACCCCGCCGCTCGGCCACACCTTCGAGAAGTTCTGCACCACCATGAAGCTCGACCCGGACGCGTTGATGACGGCCCTCGGCAAGGTCACCGCCCGGTACGGCACCGAGGACTTCATGCTGCCGATCGACACCCCGCTGGTCAGCGAGAGCGAGTGGCTGAAGCAGATCGGCGAGGTGCTGGCCGCCGACCACGGGTACACGGCCGAGCTGACCACGCTGGCCGACATCTGGTTCGACGGCCGCGAGACCAATCTGGACTGGCTCGGCCGGCTGGACGCGCTGCGCGCCGCCGGGACCTTCGTCGGGATGCTCTCCAACATGCCGCCGGCCTGGGACGCGCACTGGCGCCGGATGGTCGACCCGGACGAGCACTTCGACGCCGTGCTGCTCTCCTTCGAGGCCGGCCATCGCAAGCCGTCCGCCGGGATGTTCGAGCTGGCCGCCGCGCGGGCGGGCGTCCCCGCCGAGCGCTGCGTACTCGTCGACGACCTGCCGCACAACGTCGCCGGTGCCCGCGAAGCCGGCTGGCAGGCGGTGCAGTTCGCCGACGCGGCGAGCGCCGGCGCCGAGCTGGACCGGCTGCTCGCGGCTTGACGACACATCAGATCAGGCAGATCCGTCAGACACCTTCCCGGAAGTTCACCGGACAGGAGCAGAAGTGAGTCGTTCCGTACTGATCACCGGCGGCAACCGGGGCATCGGCCTGGCCACCGCCCGCGTATTCGCCGCCCAGGGCGACAAGGTCGCCGTCACCTACCGCTCCGGCGAGCCCCCGGAGGGCCTGTTCGGGGTGCGCTGCGACGTGACCGACCCGGCGGCCGTCAAGGCGGCGGTGGAGGAGGTCCGGATCCAGCACGGCCCGGTCGAGGTGCTGGTCTCCAACGCCGGCATCACCCGCGACCAGCTGCTGGTGGCCATGGAGGACGAGGACTTCCGGGCCGTGATGGAGACCAACTTCCTCGGCGCGGTCAACGTCGCCAAGGAGGTCACGACGGACATGGTCAAGGCCCGCTGGGGCCGGATGATCTTCATGTCCTCGATGAGCGGTATGGCCGGCGCGCCCGGCCAGACCAACTACGCGGCCTCGAAGGCCGCGATGATCGGATTCGCCCGCTCGCTCGCCCGCGAGGTCGGCCGGCGGCGGATCACGGTCAACGTGGTCAGCCCCGGGCTGATCGAGACCGACATGGTCAAGGACGTCACCGACGCCCGGCGCGACTTCGTCCTGGGCCAGACGGCGCTGGGCCGGGCCGGGACGGCCGAGGAGGTCGCCGCCGTGGTGCGGTTCCTGGCGAGCGACGAAGCCGCGTACGTCACGGCGGGGGTCATCCCGGTCACCGGCGGCGCCGGCGTCGGCCACTGACCAACCGTCAATTCACCCACCTGAGAAAGACCCTGGAGAGGAACGTCATGCCCGAGAGCGTGCTCGAGATCGCCTACGAGATGGGGCGGATCTTCAACGACCTCGACGAGGAGGTGGCCCACAAGCTGGTCGCCCCGGAGTTCGTCGACTACGAGGCACCCCCCGGCACCCCCGGCGGCCCCGGCGGCTACCTGGGCACCGCCCGCTGGATGAACAGCGTCTTCGAGGACGCCAACTGGGAGCACCTGGACAGCTTCGCGGACGGCGACAAGGCGGTGATCCGGGTCCGGTTCACCGGTAAGCACGTCGGCAACTTCCTGGGGATCGAGGCCACCGGCCGCCAGGTCAACGTCGAGCACATCCACATCTACCGGATCGAGAACGGCCTGGTCGTCGAGCACTGGGCCTGCCGGCAGGACCTCTTCCTGCTCGCCCAGCTCGGCGCGATCGAGATCCAGCTGCCTCCCACCGGCGACGCGGCCTGAGTCTCCCGGGCCTGAGACTCGGGCGGGCCGGCGGTTCGCGCCACCGCCGGCCCGCCCGACCACGGCCCTCGTTCCTGCTTGCGTGCGGGGGTCGGTGGTACCGATAATGTCCAGTATCGATAGTGGATAGTCCCAGTACCCACTCTTGTGGGCCGTCGAAGGAGAGCTGGACATGGCGAGCAACAGACCAGGTGCTCTCTGGGCACTGGTGGCGACCTCGGTCCCGATGTTCATGGTGTCCCTGGACAACCTGGTCGTGACCAACGCTCTGGTGAACATGAGCAACGACTTCAAGGTCAAGCAGTCCGAGCTGCAGTGGGTGGTGAACGGCTATGTGCTGGCCTTCGCCGGCCTGCTGCTGGCCGGCGCCGCGCTCGGCGACCGCTTCGGCCGCCGCCGCGTCTTCAACTGGGGAGTGGTGCTCTTCACCCTCGGCTCCGCCGCCTGCGGCCTGGCCGACTCGGTCGGCCAGCTGGTCGCCGCGCGGGTGGTCCAGGGCGCCGGCGCCGCCGCCATCCTGCCCGTCTCGCTGACCTTGGCGGTGGCCGCCGTACCGCAGGCGCAGCGCGCCCTCGCGGTCGGCGTCTGGGGCGGCGTCAACGGCCTCGGCATCGCGGTCGGACCGCTGGCCGGCGGGCTGGTCACCGAGGGCCTCGACTGGCACTGGATCTTCTGGATCAACGTCCCGGTCGGCCTGATCGCCGTCCCGCTGGCGCTCTGGGCGATCCGCGAGAGCAAGGGGCGCGACTCCAACCTCGACGTGGTCGGCATGGCGCTGGTCACGGGCGCCGTGATCAGCGCGGTCTGGGGCATCGTCGGCGCGGCCGACCACGGCTGGGCCGCGCCCCGTACGGTGTTGGGCCTGGCGCTGGCCGTCGCCCTGCTGGTCGCCTTCATCGCCTTCGAACGGCGCACCGAGCAGCCCCTGGTGCCGCTGGCCATGTACCGGATCCGCTCGTTCATGGTGAGCAACGCGGTCTCGCTCACCATGTACTTCGGCGTCTTCGGCTCGATCTTCTTCCTCGCCCAGTTCATGCAGGGGCCGATGGGCTACTCACCGTTCGCGGCCGGTCTGCGCACCCTGCCCTGGACGGCGGCGCCGATGGTGGTCGTCCCGATCGCCAGCATGCTGGTGGACCGCATCGGCGGCGGCATCCTGCAGGCCGCCGGCTCGGCCCTCCAGGCGGTGTCGCTGGCCTGGATCGCACTGATCATCACGCCGGACATCTCGTACGGGGCACTGGTACCCGCCCTGGTGCTCGCCGGCGTCGGGATGGGGCTGGTGTTCGCCGCCAACCCGGCCACCGTGATCAGCAGTGTCGCCGAGCACGAGCACAACAAGGCCTCCGGCGTGAACAACACCATCCGCGAGTTCGGTGGCGCCCTCGGTATCGCCGTGCTCACCACGATCTTCACCCACGGCTTCAACTCGCAGCTGGCCAAGGGCTCGCACGATGCGCCCGAGGCCTTCGTCCACGGTCTGCAGCAGGCCATCTGGCTGGGCGTGGCCGTCGTGCTGATCGGCGCGCTCGGCGCGCTGCTCATCCGCAAGCCGCTGCCGCCCGCCCCGCAGCAGGCGACGGCCGAGCCCCGGCCGGCCGTCGCCGTCGACTGAACCTCACCATTCCCCCTGACAGGGCCGCCGGGCCACCGGCGGCCCTGTCGCATGACCAGACACCTTCCACCACAGAGGAGTTCACCATGTCCCGCACCACGGTCAGACTCTCGGCGGCCTTGGTCGCCGCCGCCTGCGCCCTCGCCGTCGGCGCCCCGGCCTCCGCCGGTGCGACCACCCGCGAGGCCGCGGCCGCCGATGCCGCCTGTCGCCGGGGACCGGAGGCGATCACCGCCCAGGCCCCCAACCTCTACCCGGAGAACCTCACCTGGGACCCGACCCGCCGGGCCTTCCTGGTCGGCTCCGCCCGCTACGGCACGATCTCCACCGTCGGCCTGGACGGCACCGTCAAGGAGCTCTCCCCCGCCTTCGGCATCGTCTCCACCCTCGGGATCAAGATCGACCTGCCGCGCAACCGCTTCGTCGTCGCCTACACCGACTACTGGATCCGCCAGGCCATGCCGCTCCCCCAGCCGCCGACCTCCGGAGTGGCGGTCTTCGACCTCACCACCGGCCGGCTCGAACAGCGCATACCGCTCTTCGAGGACGGCGGCGGCAGCTTCGCCAACGACCTCGCCGTGGACGCGGCCGGCACCATCTACGTCACCAACTCGGTCTCCGCGACCATCGTCCGGATCACGCCGGACGGCGCGGTCACCCCGTTCGTCACCGACCCGCGCTTCGCCACCACCACCGTCGGCCCGAACGGCATCGTCTGGCACCCCTCCGGCTACCTGCTCCTCGCGCTCTACGACAAGGGCACGCTCTTCCGCATCCCGACCACCGGCAGCTCCGCCACCGGCAGTCCGGCCGTCCGCCAGGTCGAGCTCCCGCAGCCGCTCATCGGCGTGGACGGCCTGACCCTCAAGCCCGACGGCAGCGTGGTCGCCGTCAGCAACTCGATCGGCCGGGTGGCCGGCGTCGAGGGCGGCGTCGACGCGGTGACGGTGCTGCGCTCGCGGGACGGCTGGCGCAGCGCCCGGATCGCCCAGCGCGTCGAGCCCTGGTCGGTCAGCGGCCCGACCGCGGCCGCGACCACCCCGTACGGCGACTACGTGCTCAGCGGACACGTCTACGACCTGATGACCGGTCAGGGCCCGACGCCGGCCTTCACGCTCAACCGGATCTGACCGCACGGCCGGCGGCACCCGCTCCCCCTCGGAGAGGCGGGCCCGGGCGCCGCCGGCAGCAGTCCCAGGTCGAGCACCGGACCTGACCCTCCCGTCCGCCGGTCAACGGTCGACGGTCGCAGGAGTCGAACCCGAGGTGCCCGCGCGATGCCGGTGACCGCCTTCCCGCCGCGCCCCCGAATCTCCTGGCGACAGCCGCCAGGTCAGCCCACCAAGGCAGGAGTCGAGATGAGACGTTCCGTACCCGTCCGAGCCACCAGACCGAGACCGAGCACCACCCCCGGCCGCCCCGACCAGCTGCGCCGCACCGCACGCGCACAGCGGGATCTCTGGGGTGAACGACACCATCCACAGTTCCCCAGCACCGAGCAGGAGTTCACGTTGTCCCGCACCGCACGTCGTCTCTCCGCCGCACTCGCCGCAGCCGTCGTCCTGGCCTCCGCCGCACCCGCCGCCTCGGCCGCCCCGGCGGCGGGCTCTTCCGGCCGTTGGTGGACGGGCCCGGCCACGGTTGCCGCGCGCGGCACCGACCTCTACCCGGAGAGCGTCGCCTGGGACCCGACCCGCCGGGCCTTCCTGGTCGGGTCCGCCCAGGCCGGCACCCTCTCCACCGTCGGTCTCGACGGCACCGTCCGCGAACTCGCGCCCGCCTTCGGCATGGTGTCGACCCTGGGCATCAAGGTGGACCTGCCGCGCGGCCGGATCCTGGTCGCGTACTCCGACTTCTGGATCCGCCAGGCCATGCCGCTCCCCCAGCCGCCGACCTCCGGCATCGCGGTCTACGACCTGGTCACCGGGCAACTCACCCAGCGGATACCGCTGTTCGAGGACGGCGGGGCCAGCTTTGCCAACGACCTCGCGGTGGACGACGACGGCGCGGTCTACGTCACCAACCCGGCCTCGGCGACCATCGTGCGGATCGACCCGGACGGGCACGCCGCCCCGCTCGTCACCGACCCGCGCCTCGCGCCGGAGGTGGTCGGGGACAACGGCATCGTCTGGCACCCCGGCGGCTACCTGCTGGTCGGCCACTACGAGACCGGCCGCCTGTTCCGGGTGACCACCGCGGGCACCCCGGAGGTCACCGAGGTCGGCCTCCCCGCACCGCTGGCCGGCGCGGACGGCATCGCGCTGCGGCCCGACGGCGCCCTGGTGGTGGTCCGCAACGCCAACGGCAGGATCTCCGGCGTCCCGGACGGCAAGGACTCGGTGACGGTGCTGCGCTCCTACGACGGCTGGCGCAGCGCCCGGCCGGTCCGGACGGCCGACCGGTGGCCGGTCGAGGGCCCGACGGCGGCCGCCGTGACGCCGTACGGCACCTACGTGCTGAGCGGGCACATCCTCGCCCTGCAGACCGGGCACGGGCCCACGCCCGAGTTCACCCTGCGCCGGCTCTGAACAGACGGCAGCGCCCGCTCTCCCGGAGGCGGGGAGCGGGCGCTGCCGTGCGCTCAGAGCCGGACGACGACCCTGGTCCTGGCCAGGACCTTCTCGCCGTTGCAGCGGACGGTCAGGTCCACCCGCACCCGCCCGTCGTCCTGCACCGCCGCGACCACGCCTTCGACGGTGACCTCCACCCCGTCCTCGGAGTCCGGCACGACCACCGGGCGGGTGAACCGGGTGCTGTAGTCGAGCACCGAACCCGGGTTCCCCGTCCACTCGTTGACCGCACGCAGCGAGGCGCCCATGGTCAGCATCCCGTGGGCGATCACGCCGGGCAGCGCGACCGAGGAGGCCACCCGGTCGCTGTAGTGGATCGGGTTGAGGTCCCCGGAGGCGCCGGCGTAGCGGACCAGCCCGGCCCGGGTCAGCCGCAGCGACAGCGACGGCAGCTGGGCGCCCACCAGCACGGCGCTCATGCCGTCACCGCCCGCGAGACCAGGGTCGAGGTCGTGGTGCAGACGTGCCGGTCCTCGGCGTCGCGGACGTCCCCGCGCAGCGTCACCACGTCGTTGCCGTCCACCGAGTCGGCCGCCACCACCTCGACGGCGACCGTCAGCAGGTCCCCGGCCAGCACCGGGCGGGAGTACTCGAAACGCTGGTCCCGGTGGATCACCCGGGAGAAGTCGAAGCCGAAGCCCGGGTCCAGCGTCACCTGCTCCTCCGCCTGCATCGACAGCACGATGGCGAAGGTCGGCGGCGCGATCACCGTGGGGTGGCCGAGCTTCCTGGCCGCCTCCGGGTCCCGGTACGCCGGGTGCGGCTCGCCGATCGCCTGCGCGAACTCCCAGATCTTCTCCCGGCCGACCTCGTACGGCTCCGTCCTCGGATACCGCCGCCCGGCGTACGACTGACTCAACACCATTGTTCTCTCCCAGAGTTCACCACAGCACAGCGGGCAGCGGCGCCCACTCCCGGAGCGCCGCTGCCCGCACCAGCTCTTCCTAGGCCCGCCGGACCACCAGCGCACCGGCGTTGCCGTCATGGCCGACCGAGGTGACCAGACCGGTCCTCGGCCCGGCCGGCTCGCCGGCCCACAGCGCCAGCAGCGCCGCGAGCTGCAGCGCCCCGGCCGCGCTGTACGTCTCGCCCAGCACCTCGCCGACCCGGACCGGCGAGGGCAGCGCGCCGCCGAGCGCAGCCCGTACGCCGCGCTCCTCCACCCGGTCGAGGCCGATGTGGTGGGTCGCGCCGAGCGAGACCGTGTCGATCTCCTCCGGCCGTACGCCGCTGCGCTCCAGCGCCCGCTCGATGACCAGGGCCAGGCCGCCCGACAGGCTGTGCCGCTGCCCGGCCGGTTCGGCGGAGGGGCCGAAGTAGCCGACCTCGCAGCCGAGCAGCAGGGCCAGCGGCTCGCGCTCGCCCGGTTCCTCGACCACGAACACCGCGCAGCCCTCGCCGAGCGCGGCCTGCTCCGTCAGCACACCGGTCCGGTGCCAGGCCCAGGCCGCCGGTCCGCTGAGCTCCTCCGCCCCGCCGACCAGCAAGCGGTCGGCGCGGCCGAGCGCCATCGCGATCCGGGCGTGCCGGAAGGCGAAGAGTCCGGCCGTCTGGCCGCCGGCCACCGTGGCGTTGAGGCCCTTGAGCTTGTTGCGGATGGCCATCTGCCCGGCGGCGCAGTTCATCACCGTGTTCGGGAACTGGGCCGGGTTCAGCTGGTACGGCTTCTCCTGGGCCAGGGTGTCGTGCAGCAGCGCGCTGTGGCTCGACACGCTCCCGGTGTTGGTGGCCATCACCACGCCCGTCCGGGCCCGTTCCTCGGCCGTCTCGGGCGCCCCGACCTCCTCCAGCACCTGCTTGCAGGCGACCAGACCGAAGGAGGTGAGCCGGTCCAGGTACCGGTTGCCCTTGCGGCCGAGGTGGTCGGCGACCTTGAACTCCGGCACGGTGCGGACGGCGCGCGGCGGGTAGTCCCCGGCGTCCGGGCCGGCCGGCTCGGCAGGCCCGGCCGCGCCGGCGCGCAGCAGCTCGCCCAGCGGGGCCAGTCCGTAGCCGGCGTGCGAGACCACGCCGCAGCCGACCACCGCCAGCGGCTGGATGGCGACCGCCGTTGTCACTTGAGCCTCCCCAGGATGGTGATCACGTTGTTGCCGCCGAATGCGAAGCCGTGGTTCTGCAGGATGTTCAGCTCAGCCGAACGGCCCTGCCCCGGTACGCAGTCCACGCCGGGACCGAAGGCCGGATCGACCTCGATCACATTGGCGGTCGGCGGCAGGAAGCCCTGCTCCAGCGCCTTGCAGCAGGCGATCGCGCCGAAGCCGCTGGCCGCACCCATGGTGTGCCCGAGCATCGACTTGATCGAGCTGATCGGCGGCAGCCGGTCGCCGAAGGCCTCCCGGACGGCCTGCACCTCGGTGGCGTCGTTGGTCGGGGTGCCGGTGCCGTGGGCGCAGATGTAGTCGATCTGGTCGGGCGTCACCCCGGCGTTGCGGTGGGCGGCGCGGATGCAATCCGCGATGCTCGCCGCGTCCGGGTGGACCATGTGCTCGGCATCGCAGTTGGCCGCGTACCCGAGCACCTCGGCGTAGATCTGCGCGCCGCGCGCCAGGGCGTGCTCCAGCGGTTCGAGCAGCAGCGCTGCGCCGCCCTCGCCGGTCAGGATGCCGGTGCGGTTGGCGTCGAACGGCCGGGGCAGGTCCTCGGCCATCGCACCGAGCGCGTAGAACCCGGCGTGGGTGAGCCGGTTCACGGCGTCGGCGCCGCCGGCCAGCATGAAGTCGGCCTCGCCGCTGCGCACCATGTCGTAGGCGTAGCCCAGCGCGTAGTTGCTCGCCGAGCAGGCGGTCGGGATGGTCTGGGCGTCGCCGGTGAGGCCCAGTTCGCTGTTGACCGCGTTGGCGATCTGGCTGGCCGGGGCCTGCTTGACCAGCCGGGGTTCCAGGTTCTTCAGCCCCTCGCCGATCCACTGCCCGGCCAGCTCCTGCAGCACGGCGGACTCGCCGCTCGTGGTGCCCATGATGGAGCCTGCCCGGCTGCGCGAGAGCAGCTCCGGGTCGAGCCCGGAGTCCCCCACCGCCAGGCGGGCGGCCGCCGCGGCCAGCAGACCGCTACGGCCCCAGTAGCGCGGGTCGAGGCTGGTGAGGATCTCCGAGGGCTCGAAGTCGTGCACCTCACCGGCCCGGCGGCTGGGGAACAGGCTCGCGTCGAAGCTTCGGATCTCCGAAGTCCCGTTGCGGCCGGCCCGGATGGCCGAGGCGAAGGCGTCCGCCCCGATGCCCACCGGGCTGACCGCGCCGAGTCCCGTGATGACGACCCGGCGGTGCGGCTGCTCAGGCATCCGTACGCTCCCCGGCGTACTTGGTCACTGCCTCCACCAGGAGCTTCAGGTTGACGAGCTCGCCCAGGTCGGTCTTGGGAATGGTGACGCCGAGCTCGCGCTCGATCCGGGCGATCACGGTGATCAGCGAGAGCGAGTCGCTGTCGTAGTCCTCGATGAAGTGTCCGGTCTCGGTCAACTCGTCAGGTTCGAGCTCCAGTTCCTCGATGACGATCGCGCTGACCTGCTCGCGGTAGTCGGTCCCCGACTCGACGGTCTGCTGAGTCATGCTCATTCCCTCTCGAGATTCCGATTCTTCGGTGGAATGCCACGAACGTACGGTCGTATTCGGCGGCCCGACAAGGCGCTCTGCACCAAAGAGGCAAAGGGTGCACCGAAAGTGACATTCCGTCCGATCGGCCGATTGCGAGCTTTTATCGCGCTGCTATCCGGCTTTCAATCGGACCCCGCAGGATTGTGGCGCGCGTATCCGTCAGGAACCCCACGGAAAGGCAGCGAGATGAGTGCACCGAGACTGGCATTGATGTTTCCCGGCCAGGGCGCGCAGCGCCCCCGCATGGGCCGGCCCTGGGCGGACCGCCCGGCCTGGGCGGCCGTCGAGCGGGCCAGTGAGGTCAGCGGCGAGGATGTCGCCGCCCTGCTGCTGGACGCCGACGAGGAGACCCTGCGGCGCACCGACAACGCCCAGCTGGCCACCTTCGTCCTGGAGTGGGTGATCCTCGGCGAGCTGCGCGAGGAGATCCCCAGCGTGGTCACCCCGGTGGCGTGCGCCGGCCACAGCCTGGGCGAGTACACCGCGCTCACCGCCGCCGGGGTGATCGGCTTCGACGACGCGGTACGGCTGGTGGCGGCCCGCGGGCGGGCCATGCGGAGCGCCTGCAGGACCGCCCCCGGCACCATGAGCGCCGTGCTCGGCCTGGACCTCGCCCCGCTGGAGGAGGCCGCTGCCGAGATCCGCGCCGAGGGCGGCCGGGTCTGGGTGGCCAACCTGAACTCGCCCCTGCAGGCCGTGATCTCCGGCGACCTGGACGGCGTCGCCCGCTGCGCCGAGGCCGCCGAGCGGCTCGGCGCCCTGCGCGTCCAGCCGCTCACCGTGGACGGCGCCTTCCACACCCCGCTGATGCTCTCCGCCCTGCCCGCCTTCGGCCGGGTCGTGGACTCGGTGGAGTTCGGCCCCGCCCGGGTCCCGGTGGTCGCCAACGTGGACGCCCGCCCGTACTGGAACCTCGCCCCCTGGCCCGAGCTGCTGAAGCACCAGGTGGTCAGCCCGGTGCGGTGGAGCGACTCGGTGCGCACGCTCGTCCGCGAGCTCGACTGCGATCTGCTGGTCGAGGTCGGTCCGGGCCGGGCGCTCGGCGGAATGGCGAAATCCATCGCGCCGGAGGTGCCCCGGCTCTCCGTCAGCGAGCCCGCGAAGCTTGCGCTGCTCCCTGCCTGACGGTCCGTCACATAACAGCCGGTCTTTTCCTGCACATTAATCGGGAGGGAATTCTCAATGTCGGACGACAGCCGCTGGGATGCCGTTGTCATCGGGTCCGGAGTGGGCGGCCTGGTGTGCGCCGCATATCTGGCGGTTACCGGACGGCGGGTGCTGGTCCTGGAACAGGGCGCGGTGGCCGGCGGCAACAGCCACGTGTTCCGGCGCCGCCGTTCCTACGAGTTCGACGTGGGCCTGCACTATCTCGGCGACTGCGGCCCGGACGGCCTGCTCCCGGCGATCCTCGGCGGGCTCGGCCTCGACGGCCGGGTGCGCTACCTGCCGATGGACCAGGACGGCTTCGACCGGATCGTGCTGCCCGGGGTCTCGGTGGACGTCCCGGCCGACTGGGAGGCCTACCGGAAGCGTCTGGTGGCGGCGCTGCCGCAGGACGCGGCCGGGATCGCCGGGGCACTGGACGTGATCGCGGGCCTGGGCGAGGAGCGCCGCAGCGCGATCATCTCGGCGGCCGACATCCCGCTGGCCGAACTGCCCGAGCGGTCCCCGTACACCGTGTCCTGGGGGCGCCGCCTGCTCTCCGAACTCTTCGACCACCACGGCCTCTCGGCCCCGGCCCGTACCGCGCTGGCCGCGCTCTCGCCCAACTACGGCATGGGGCCCGAGCAGGCGACCGTGGCGATGCACGCGACGATGACCGACCACTACATCCGCGGCGCCTACTACCCCGAGGGCGGCGGCCAGATGCTCGCCGCCTCGCTGCTGGAGGTGATCCGGGCGTACGGGGGCGAGCTGCGCACCCGGAGCCGGGTGGAGAGGATCCTGGTGGAGGACCGCCGGGTGACCGGGGTCGGCCTGGCGGACGGCTCGGTGGTCCGCAGCGAGCTGGTGGTCTCCAACGCGGACTACCGCCGGACGGTGCTCGACCTGGTCGGCGCCGAGCACTTCCCGCGCAAGCTCGCGGCGAAGACCGGGGAGGCGGTCATGGCGCTGCCCTGGGCGACGGTGTACGTGGCGCTCGACACCGAGCTACCGGACCGTCCCAACGCCAACCTCTGGTGGTACCGGGGCGAGGACATCTCGGCCTACTACCGGCAGCTGGCCGCCGACGAGCTCTACCCGATCCCGTTCGTCTTCGCCTCGTACGCCTCGCTCAAGGACCCGCACGCACGCCACCTCCGCCCGCCGGGCCACAGCAACTTCCAGCTGATGACGCTCTGCCCGCCCGGGTACCGGCGCTGGGGTGTGGAGAACGGCCCGGCCGACGGCGGGAGTTACCGCCGGGAGGAGGTCTACCGAGCCGAGAAGGAGCGGCTGACCGAGGCCGTCCTCGATGCAGCCGAGGAGGCGATGGGGCCGTTCCGCAGCCACATCACGCACCTGGAGACGGCGACGCCGCTGACCCAGGAGCGGTACACCCTCTCCACCGGCGGCACGCCGTTCGGGATGGCGGAGTGGGGCGGGCCCGGCGGCCGCCCCGACACCCGCACCTTCATCGAGGGTCTGCACGTGGTGGGGGCCAACACCCGCTACGGCAACGGGATCACGGGTGTCGCGGTGAGCGGCATCGCCTGCGCGGCACAGATCCTCGAGGAGCGCCTGATGCACGAGGTGCACTCAGGACGGGTGCTCGGCGACCCCGCCCGGCTGCCGGACCGGCCGGCCGACTGGGATCCCCTGGCCGTCTCCCGCTGACCGGCGGGCCCCGCATGGCACCACATGGCACCGCATGGCCCTGCCGCCCGGTTCTCCAGGGCGGCAGGGCCATGCTGACGTCAACCACCGATCATTGACGCCTAGTTGCTACGCGAATGTCTCAACTCGTAGAATTAAGGCGTCTTTTCTGACGCGAGTCTGAGGAGGTCCTCATGCGGATCACCGTGCTGGGCGCCGGGGGCGCCACCGGTCTTCGAATCGTCAACCTCCTTGTGGCAAAGGGGCTTTCACCGTTCGCGGCAGTCAGAACGCCGAGCCAGGGTGCCCGGCTCAGGGCCTGCGGTGCGGAGTCCGCGGTGATCGATGTCACCGCTTCCGCCTCGGAGTTGGAGCGGTCCTTCGCGGGGACGGACGTGGTGCTCAACGCCGCCGCCGCCCGTAACGTCCTGCATGCCAAGGAGGTCGACCGCGACGGCGTGATCGCCGCGATCGGCGCGGCGCAGCGAGCCGGGGTCACCCGCTGGGTGCAGGTCTCGATGGCCGGTGTCGACGACGTGACCCGGCTCCCCGGCGTCCTGCGCGAGGTGGGCCTCGCCAAACAGGAGGCCGACGACTTCCTCGCCTGCTCCGAACTGGCCTGGACGGTCGTCCGTCCGCCCTGGCTCACCGAGACCGCGGGGACGGGCCGGATCGCGGTCCGGGGCATCGGCGACGGCCGGCTCTCCCGGGACGACCTGGCGGCCGTGGTGGTCGACTCGATCGGCCAACCGACCACCCACCGGCGGATGTTCGAGGTCGGCGGCGGGGCGGTACCGATCGGCACCGCCCTCGCCGGCCTCGCCGGTTAGCCGCCGGCCAGGCCCTGCTGGATCGCCAGCACCGCAAGCCGGACCCGGTTCGGGCTGTCGGTCTTGGTCATCAGGTTCGACACATGGGTCTTCACCGTGGTCACCCCGATGTGCATCCGCTCGGCGATCTCGGTGTTGGAGAGCCCCTCCGCGACCAGCCGGAGCACCACCTGCTCACGCTCGGTGAAGTGCACGGTCTCGCGCCGCCGGTCACCCTCGCCGTTCCAGTTCGAGGAGGCCCTGGCCACCACCCGGTGCAGCACGGTGGGGCTGTACGGGCTCTCGCCCGCCGCCGCCCGGCGGATCGCGTCGAGCACCGACGACGGCGAGACGTCCTTGGCCAGGAAGCCGCAGGCACCCGCGCTGAGCGCCGGGTAGAGCCGGTCGTCGTCGTCGAAGGTGGTCAGCACCACCACCCGCGTCGCGGGCCGGACCTGGAGGATCTGGCGGGTCGCGGTGATGCCGTCGGTCCCGGGCATGTGCAGGTCCATCAGCACCACGTCCGGCTGCAGCCGTTCGGCCAGCCGCAGCGCCTCCGCACCGTTCACCGCCTCCCCGGCCACCGTGATGTCCGGCGTGGACTCGCAGAGCATCCGTACGCCCGCCCGGACCAGGTGCTGGTCGTCGGCGATCAGCACACTGATCACGGTCGCCTCCTGTCCGTCGTGGCCGCGCCCGAACCCGAGGCGGGCAGGCTCGCGGTGAGCCGCCAGCCTCCGGGGATCTTCCCCGCGTCGATGGTGCCACCGACCAGCGCGACCCGCTCGCGCATCCCGAGCAGCCCGTACCCGGTGCCGTCCTGCTCCGGCATGCCGAGGCCGTTCAGCCCGCCCGGTCGGGGCAGGTCGTTCTCCAGGTCCAGCTGCAAGGTCCCCTCCTCCATCGCCACCCGGAGCCGGACCTTGGCGTACGGCCCGGCGTGCTTGGTCACATTGGCCAGCCCCTCCTGGACCAGCCTCAGCACGGTCAGACTGCGGATCGCGTCCAGTTCGGCGATCTGCAGGCCGATCTCGGCCTCGATCGTCAGCCCCGCCTGCCGGGACTGCTCCACCACGCCCTGCACGGTGGCCGGCAGGTCGGTGGTCTCGGCGAGCAGCGGGGCGAGGTGGTCGGCGGCCGGGTCGCGCAGCGCGGTGAGCAGCCGCCGCAGGTCGGTGAGCGCGGTGGTGGCGCTGGCGTGCACGTCGTCCAGCACCTCGGCGAGCCGCTGGTCGGTCCGCGGCAGGACGTGCCGCGCCACGCCGACCCGGAGCACGGTCGAGGCCAGATGGTGCGCCACCATGTCGTGCAACTCGCGGGCGATCGCGGCGCGTTCACCCATCCTGGCGCCCCACTCGGCGAGGTCCCGGCTGTGCTCGGCCTCGCGGGCCCTCTCCTGGGCGGTACGAGCGGCCGCCTCCGCGGAACGGATGTAGCCGGCCAGCAGCACCGGCACGCTGACGATCACCGCCGCGCGGTAGAGCGCCGAGCCGATGCCCTCCACCGTGGCGGCGGCGGAGACCAGTTGGGCCGCCATCAGGGCCGTCCCGGCCACCACGGTCGGCCGGCCCCACCGGCGTGCCGCCAGCTCGAAGAGCGCGGCGCTGGCTCCGACCTTCACCTCGACCATCACGGCCGGTGCGTACAGCTCCGCCAGCGCCAGCATCCCCGCCTGGCCCAGCACGACCGGTAACGGCCGGAACCCCGCGAGCGAGGCGAGCACCAGCACCCCGAGGCCGACGAACCAGTCCATCGCCCCCAGCTCGGCGGGCCTGCGCAGGAGCAGCAGATACCCCAGGCCGAAGGCCACCAGCGCAAGCCGCATCGGCCCGAACCGGCGGCCGAAGAGACGTCCCATCCACTCCCGCACCACACGTGAGACTGTACGGCGGTCAGCGCGCTTCATGATCCTCCCCCAGAGGGAGGAGCGATCTCCTCCTTCAGGCCGCCGGAGCACGTCCAGGTGGCCGGGAGGTCCGACCGGTCGCCCGAGGCCACGGCTCCATCCTGCCGGAACCCTGGATTCATGACCAAGGCTCATGCCGGTGGCGTCCCGGCCAATGTGGCGCTGCTCCCTCTTGCGGCCGAGGACGACCGCACCGGTTCCGGGCGGGCCCACGGCCGGGCCCGGCGGCCGTTCGCCGGGTACGTCTTCGCGCTCTCCGCGCTGGTGATCGCCGTCTGGACGGTGATGGTCGGCTTCTACGCCGAGCCGGACCGCCGGGTGCTCTGGGTCGGCTTCAACAGCCTGGTGACCGTCACCATGCTGCTGGCCGCCCGGCTCGCGCTGCGGCGCGACTCCCGGGTCGGCCTGGTCGCCGCCGGACTCGCCGTCTTCATGGTCACCGACCTGTGGTTCGACGTGGCCACCGCGCCCTCGGACTACCTGCCGATGGCGCTGCTCACCGCCGCGACGCTGGAACTGCCCTACGCGGTGGGCTGTGTGCTCTTCGCCCTGCGGGTGCACCGCCGCACCACCGGCACGCCTCTCTCCCCATCCCCCGAAGGAGTCTTCAAGTGATCGCGTCAATCGGGAGGTTCGCCGCCGCGCACCGGCGATGGGTCATCATCGGTGCCGTCCTGTTCACCCTGGTGGCCGGCGGCTGGGGCACCACGGTGTTCGGCGCCATCACGGGCGGGGCCGGGTTCGACGACCCGGCCAGCCAGTCCTCGAAGGCCGACAAGGTGCTCGCAGGGCCGCTCGGCCGCCAGGCCGACGACGTCGTGGTGCTCTACCGCAGCACCGACCGGCCGGTCACCGACCCGGCCCTCGCCGGGCCGATCCAGTCGGCCGTGGCCGCCGTGCCCCGCACCGACCTCGACCGGGTGGACACCTACTGGTCGACCGGCAACAACCCGGACTTCCTCAGCAAGGACGGCCACTCCACCTATGTGGCGCTGCAGTTCAAGTCCTCGGACGACCAGGAGCGCGTCAAGGCGCTGCAGGCCATCGAGGAGAAGTTCAAGGTCCCCGGCACGGAGGTCCGCTTCGGCGGCATCACCGCGATGACCGAACAGGTCAACGGGCTGACCGGCAAGGACATCGGGCGGGCCGAGATGCTCTCGGTGCCGCTCCTGCTGATCCTGCTGGTGTTCATCTTCCGCAGCGCGGTCGCGGCCTCCCTCCCGCTGGCCGTCGGAGCGGTGGTGGCACTGGGTTCCTTCGCCGTGCTCCGGGTGCTCACCCTCTTCGTGGACATCTCCAGCAGCGTGATCAACGTGATCACCATCCTCGGGCTCGGACTGGCCATCGACTACGCCCTGTTCATGGTGAACCGGTTTCGTGAGGAACTGGCAGCGGGAGCGTCGGTAGACCTCGCGGTCGAGCGGACCAGCGCCACCGCAGGCCGTACGGTGGCCTTCTCCGGCCTCGCGGTCGCCATCTCCTTCGCAAGCCTGACGCTCTTCCCCTCCCGCTTCCTGAGCTCGATGGGCTACGCGGCGGTCTCCGTGGTCGCCTTCGCGGTGATCGGCTCGCTCACCCTGCTGCCCGCGCTGCTCCACCTCACCGGACACCGCATCAACTCCTGGCGGGTGCCGATGCCCTGGGACCGCAGGAACGCGCCGCCCCGGCTGGAGATCGAGGGCCGGTGGTACCGGACGGCCAAGGCGGTGATGCGCCGCCCGCTGCTGACCACGCTCGCCGTGGTGGCGCTGCTGATCGGGCTGGGCGCACCGTTCCTGGGCGTCAACTGGGCCCGTCCCGGTGACTGGGTGCTGCCCAGCAGCTCGGACGCCCGGGTGGTCACCCAGCAGCTCGGCACGGACTTCAGGCAGGACCCGACCAAGACGATCACCGCCGTGGTCGCCCTCCCGGGCCCGGCGAGCGGCTCGACCGGCCCGCTGGGCGAGTACGCCGCCCGGCTCGACTCCGTCCCCGGCGTGACCGGTGCCACGGTGACCAACACCCAGGACAACCTGGCCCGGATCACCGCCCACTACTCGATGGACCCGATGTCGCGGGACGCCCGCACCATGGTCGACGAACTGCGCTCCCAGACCCCGCCGGACGGTGCCACCGCACAGTTCACCGGTATGCCGGCCTCCCGGGTGGACATCGTCGACATGATCGGCGCCCGGGTGCCGTGGATGGCGCTGTTCGTCGCCGTGGTCTCCTCGCTGGTGCTCTTCCTGGCCTTCGGCTCGGTGACGATCCCGCTCAAGTCCGTTCTGCTGAACCTGCTTTCGCTCTCGGCGGCGTTCGGCGCGATCAAGCTGATCTTCCAGGACGGGCATCTGCACGACCTGCTGGGCTTCACCCCGATCGGCGCGATCGACGCCAACTTCCCGGTGCTGATCGTGGCCATCGCCTTCGGCCTGGCGATGGACTACGAGGTCTTCCTTCTCTCCCGGATCAAGGAGAGCTACGACCGCAACAACGACCCCGGCGAGTCCATCGCCCTCGGCCTCCAGCGCACCGGGAAGATCATCACAAGTGCCGCCCTGCTGCTGGTGGTCGTCGTCTGCGGCTTCCTGACCTCCTCGATCGCCTTCATGCAGATGATCGGCGTCGGCCTGGTCATCGCCATCGTGGTGGACGCGACCCTGGTCCGGGCCGTGCTCGTCCCCGCGACGATGAAGCTGCTCGGCCACCGGGCCTGGTGGGCGCCGGCGCCCCTGAAGCGGATCTGGCGGCGCGTCAACCTTGCACACGGGGACGAGGTTTCGACCCCGACCGCCGCCCTCGTCGAGGAGCCGGTGAACGGCTGACGGAATCGTTGGCCGAGCGGCCGCCTGACCTGCGCCTCTCCACCCGTTCCGAACGTGCTGCCGAGGTAGTCTGCTGACTCGGCACACGGGAGGCGTGATGGAGCAGCGCGGGCAGGCGGCTGCTCGGGGGCGGCGCGCGCTGCGCGCGGACTCCGAGCGGACGGTCCGGACGATTCTGGCCGCGGCGGAACGGGTGCTCCGCAAGGACCCGGCGGCGACCATAGAGCAGATCGCCGCGGAGGCCGGGGTGGCCAGGACCACCGTCCACCGCCGCTTCGCCACCCGGGAGGCCCTGATCGAGGCACTGGGAGCCTGGGCCACCAGGCAGTTCGCGGACGCCATCGACAGCAGCCGGCCCGAGCAGCTGCCACCGCTGGTGGCGCTCTACCAGGTGACGGTCAACGTCCTTGAGGTGAAGATCAGTTGGGGGTACGGCATGGGCCGGCCGGCCGGCGTAGATCCGGAGAGCGACCGCATCAGGGCCGAGATCCTGGCCCGCTGCGACCAGCTGTTCCGCCGCGCCCAGCAGGCCGGGCTGCTCCGCCCCGACGTCGACCTCGACTGGCTGCGCCGGGTCTACTACGTCCTGATCGGCGAGGCCGTCGAGGGGGACGGCGCCGGCCGGAGCCCGGCCGAGCTGGCCTCCCTGGTGATGGACACCCTGCTGCGCGGAGCCGGGGCCAACCCCTCGCCTCTGTGAAGGAGTTGGCCCCGGAAGCCGGCCCGCGTGGGGCTAGAAGCCGAGCTTGCGCAGCTGCTTCGGGTCGCGCTGCCAGTCCTTGGCGACCTTGACGTGCAGGTCCAGGTAGACCGGCGTGCCGAGCAGCGCCTCGATGTGCTTGCGGGCCGTGGTGCCGACGTGCTTGAGCCGGGAGCCCTTGGCGCCGATGACGATCGCCTTCTGGCTCTGCCGCTCGATGTAGACGTTGGCGTGGATGTCCAGCAGCGGACGGTCGGCCGGACGCCCCTCGCGCGGGATCATCTCCTCGACCACCACGGCGAGCGAGTGCGGGAGCTCGTCCCGGACCCCCTCCAGCGCCGCCTCGCGGATCAGCTCGGCGACCATGATCAGCTCGGGCTCGTCGGTGAGGTCGCCGTCCGGGTAGAGCGGCGGGCCCTCGGGGAGCAGCGGCGCGAGCAGGTCGGCCAGCAGGTCGACCTGCTTGTCGCCGACGGCCGAGACCGGGATGATCTCGGCCCACTCGATGCCCAGCTCGACCCCGAGCTGCTGGATCGCGATCAGCTGCTCGGCGAGCTTCTTGGAGTCGACCAGGTCGGTCTTGGTGACGATCGCCACCTTGGGGGTCTTCCTGACCTCGGCGAGCTCCTTGGCGATGAACTTGTCACCGGGGCCGAGCTTCTGGTCGGCGGGCAGGCAGAAGCCGATCACGTCGACCTCCGCCCAGGTGGAGCGGACCAGGTCGTTGAGCCGCTCGCCGAGCAGCGTGCGGGGCTTGTGCAGGCCGGGCGTGTCGACCAGGACGAGCTGCGCGTCCGGGCGGTGCACGATGCCGCGCACGGTGTGGCGGGTGGTCTGCGGGCGGTCGGAGGTGATCGCGACCTTCGTCCCGACCAGCGCGTTGGTCAGGGTCGACTTGCCCGCGTTGGGACGGCCGACGAAGCACGCGAACCCGGAGCGGTACGGGGATGAAGGGGCACTCATGCCCACCATTCTCCCTGATCACCCGAGCGCGAACGGACACGCCCGCGTCAGCCGGCCTTCTTACGCCCTCCCCGGGAGGTCAGAGCGCCGACCAGGGTCAGGACGAACAGCGCGATCGAGCCGATCAGCCAGTACGGCGAACCGGTCTCCTTCCAGCGGCCCATGCCCATCACGCTGAGCAGCAGCGCGGCGAAGAACCCCAGTGCCCCCATGACACACCCCCTCGCCGGTCAGACTATCCGCCCGGTCCCGCGCGGCGGGTGCTTCGCCCGGACCCTCGGGGTCCGTACGAAGCACCCGCCCGGCTCAGCGCGCCTCGGCCGCGACCCGCAGTGCGCCGTCCGGCCCCGCCAGCAGCACCGGCGTGCCGGCGCCGCCCAGGTCGCGGACGGCCGCCAGGTCCGCCTCGGCGGGCTCGGCCGCCTCGGAGACCACGGCGGCCGCCTCCAGGCTCTTCGCGCCGCTGGCGACCGCCATGGCGACCGCCGTCTGCAGCGCGCTGAGCCGCAGCGACTCCAGGGCGACGGTTCCGGCGACATACGTCCGCCCGGTCTCGTCGCGCACGGCCGCTCCCTCCGGCACGCCGTTGCGGGCGCGGGCGGAGCGGGCCAGCGTGATGATCTTCTTGTCTTCAGGGTCGAGTTCGGTGAGGTCGCTCATGCCGCTGAGCATAGGCGTCCGTGCTCCTCGGGCGTCGGCACGTTCCGGCAGGACCACCGGGCCCCTGCCGCTCAGACGTCGGTCCGGCCCTCCAGCAGGTCGCCCCGGCCGACCGGCGCGAAGCGGTCGAGCGCCTCGGTGATCCGCTCCAGGGTCTCCGGGTGCAGCTCCACCCGGGCGGCGGCGAGGTTGTCGGCGATGTGCGCGGGGGTACGGCTGCCGGGGATCGGCACCACGTGCTCGTCCTGGTGCAGCAGCCAGGCCAGCGCCAGCTGCCCCGGCGTGAGCCCGAGGTCGGCGGCGATCCCGCGCAGCGGGGCGTAGCGGTCGTTGTTGGCCTTCAGGTTCGCCTCGTCGAAGCGCTCCAGGTTCCGCCGGAAGTCCCCCTCGCCCAGCTGCTGCACGGTGCCGGTGAGGAACCCCCCGCCGAGCGGGCTCCAGGCCACCAGGCCCACGCCCAACTCCCGGGCGGTGGCCAGCAGTTCCGGGTCGACCGGCACCCACATCGACCACTGCACCTGCACCGCCGCCACCGGGTGCACGGCGTGCGCGCGGCGCAGCTGAGCGGCCGTGACGTTGGAGAGGCCCAGCTGGCGCACCAGCCCGTCCCCGATCAGCTCGGCGACCGCGCCGACGGTCTCCTCGAAGGGCACCTCCGGGTCCGGGAAGTGCGGGTAGTACAGGTCGATCACGTCCGTGCCGAGATTGCGCAGCGACTGCTCCGCGTAGCCCCGGACGTACTTGGGGTCGGCGTTGAGCGCCAGCTCGCCGAAGGCGGCGGTGACCGGGAAGCGGTGCGACTCGGCGCCCTCCGGGATGCGGAAGCCGAACTTGGTGGCGAGCACCACCTCGTCCCGGCGCCCGGCGATCGCCCTGCCGACCACCTTCTCGTTGTGGCCGTCCACGCCGTAGCCGTCGGCGGTGTCGATCAGGGTGGCCCCGGCGTCCAGGGCCGCCCGCAGGGCGCGCTCGGCGCGGTCGTCGTCGATCTCGCCGTACATGCCGGGCGAGAGCACCATCGCGCCGAAGCCGATCGGGCTGGTGGTCAAGGTGCCGAGAGTACGAACGCTCATCGTGAATCTCCTCAGGTGTGGTGGCGAGATCCACTCTCCCTCCGAAACTGACGCACCGTCCAAGACCCTCGGCTATAACCATCGGATATGGACGTCCACGTACGGGATCTGCGCTACTTCACCGCCGTAGCCGAGGAGTTGCACTTCAGCCGGGCCGCCGAACGGCTGTTCATCTCCCAGCCGGCGCTCTCCAAGCAGATCAGGGCGCTGGAACGGCAGCTCGGCTTCGCCGTGTTCGAGCGCCGAGCCCGCGAGGTGGTGCTCACGCCGCAGGGGGCGGCGTTACTGCCCCGGGCCCGCCGGCTGGTGGCCGAGTGGGAGGACGCGCTGCGCGAGGCGCGGGCGGCGGGCGCGCCCTTCTCGCTCACCATGGGGATGCAGACGGCCGTCGGCCGCGACCTGCAGCGGGAGGTGCTGGCAGGCTTCCGCGAACGCGGCTGGCGGATCGCGCTGCGCCTGGTGAGCTGGGAGGACCCGAGCGCGGGGCTCGCCGACGGCGGCTCGGACGCGGCGCTGCTCTGGCTCCCGCTCACCGGCACCGGCCTGAGCTCCCACACCCTGGTCCGCGAGCGCCGCTGGGTCGCCCTGCCGGCCGGTCACCGCAGAGCCGCCCAGCCGGAGATCGACTTCGCCGAGCTGCTGGACGAGCCCTTCATCGCCCTCCCCCGCGCCGCCGGACCGCTGCGCGAGTTCTGGCTCGGCACGGCGGAGCGGGCCGGCCGCGAGCCGCTGATCGGGGCGGAGGGCGTCTCTCCCGACGAGGTCTTCGAAGCGGTGGCCTCCGGCCTGGGCGTCGTCCTGCTGGCCGAGGGCAACGCGCTGCTCTACCAGCGCCCCGACGTGGTCTGCCGCCCGGTACGCGGCCTGGCCCCGGCCGAACTGGCCGTGGTCTGGCGCACCGCCGACACCCGCCCGGAGATCGCGGAGCTGGTGGCCGCCTTCGTCACCCGCAGCGGCTGAGCACTCAGCCGGCCGCCCCGGCCGACGGGATCCGCCCCTCCAGCACCAGAGCCCAGGCCAGGCAGCCGAAGGCGGCCGTGGAGGCCACCGTGCGCACGATGTTCCAGCGCACCCAGGTGCCCTCGACGTGCGCCCGCAGGCCTGCGGGATCGGCGATCCCGCCCGGCTCCCCGGCGGCGGCGAGCTCGTTGTTGAGCGGCACGTTGACCACGCCGGTGACCACGAACATCACTCCGTACAGCACGATCGCCGCCACGATCCACGGCAGCACGGACCGCCCGTCCCCGCGCCCGTGCAGCACCGCGGCCAGCACGGCGAAGACCGCCGCGCCGCCGAAGCCGACCGCGAACCAGCCGTTCAGGATGGCCGTGTTGATCCGCTGCATCACGTCGACGAAGGTACGGTCGTCCACCGTGCCCAGCGCGAGCATCACCGAGCAGGCGTACGCGTAGAACAGGCCCGCGGTGAGCCCCGTGCACACCGTGGCCGCGAGCAGTGAGGTGGTCCGGAACAGGGCGAACATGGCAGCCTCCAGGGCGGATCGGACGTGGTCGGTCGGCGTTTCCGTCGTACCGTCAGTCCACCGCCCGCACGGGGGTCCCGACCATCGCCGAGACGCTCCCGCCCATGCGCGAGCGTCCATACACTCGTACGCATGGACGCACTCGCGGGGCTGCTGGACGGGCCGAGAGCACGTGGCGCATTCCTGCTGCGGTCGGTGCTGGAGCCGCCGTGGTCGCTGCGGATCCAGGACCGGGCGCCGCTCACCCTGCTCGCCGTCGAGCGCGGCGAGGCCTGGGTGGTCCCCGACGGCGCCCCGCCGGTGCGGCTGCGCCCCGGGGACGTCGCTGTGGTCCGCGGCCCGGAGCCGTACACGGTCGCCGACGACCCGGCGACCCCGCCACGGATCCTCATCCAGCCCGGGCAGCTCTCCACCACCCCCGCGGGTGAGGAGCTCTGCGACGACATGGACCTGGGCGTCCGCACCTGGGGCGAGCGACCGGACGGCTCGGCGGTGCTGCTCAGCGGCACCTACCAACTGGAGGGCGAGGTCAGCCGGCGGCTGACCGGCGCACTGCCCCACCTGCTGGTGCTGGCCGCCGACGCCTGGAGTTCGCCTCTCCTCCCCCTGCTCGCGGAGGAGATCGGACGGGACGAACCCGGCCAGGAGGTGATGCTCGACCGGCTGCTGGACCTGCTGCTGATCACCGTCCTGCGGGCCTGGTTCTCCCGTCCGGAGGCCGAGGCCCCGGCCTGGTACCGCGCACACGGTGACCCGGTGGTGGGCCGCGCCCTTGAGCTGCTGCACGAGGACCCGTCCCACCCGTGGACGGTCGCCGGGCTGGCCGCGAAGGCCGGCGTCTCCCGCGCGGCGCTGGCCCGCCGCTTCACCGAGCTGGTCGGCGAGCCGCCGATGGCGTACCTGACCCGCTGGCGGCTGGCGCTGGCCGCCGACCTGCTGCTCGAACCGGAGGCCACCGTCGGCACGGTGGCCCGCCGGGTCGGCTACGGCAGCGCCTTCGCGCTCAGCACCGCCTTCAAGCGTGAACGCGGCATCAGCCCGCAGGAGCACCGCGACGGCAGACGGTGATCACCCGGCGGGCCGCATCAGCCCGCGCCGGCCCTGCGGGCTGGTCAGCCACTCCAGCTTGGCCCCCGTCTCGCTTCCCGGCGCCGGGTTGTGCAGCACGATGGTCAGGTCCGGCCGCTCGGGCACCCGTAGCTGGGTGCTCTCGAACCGCAGCACCCCGACCGTCGGGTGGTCGATCTCCTTGCCGAGCATCCCGCCCGCCTTGACGTCACCCCGGGACCAGAGCTCCGCGAACTCCGGGCTGATCCCGGCCAGTTCGTCCACGATCGCCTGGTAGCCGGTGTCCCCCGGCCGCTCCGAGACGGCCGCCCGGAACTGCGCGACCACGAACCCCGCGTTGGCCTCCCAGGTGGTGTTGCGTGCCCGGTAGATCGGGTTGGTGAAGTAGCTGACCAGGCAGTTCACGTCCTGCTCGCCGTAGCCGAAGACCAGCCCGGCCGCCTCGTTGAAGGTGATGGTGTTCCAGTACGGGTCCAGGATGTGCGCCGGGAAGGGCATCCAGGCGTCGATCAGCCGCCGCAGGCCGTCCGAGACCGGCGCCGCGGCCGCCGAGGGCAGCGGCGGGTTCAGGCCCGCCAGGACGTACAGGTGGCGCCGCTCGGCGTCGTTGAGCCGCAGCACCCGGGAGACGGCGTCCAGTACCTGAGGGGAGACCGTGATGTCGCGCCCCTGCTCCAGCCACTGGTACCAGGAGACCCCGACCCCGGCGAGCACCGCGACCTCCTCCCGGCGCAGACCCGGCGTACGGCGCCGGGCGCCTCCGTCGGGCAGCCCCGCCTCGGCCGGGGTCACCCTGGCCCGACGGGTCATCAGGAACTCGCGCAGATCGCGCCGTCGCTGGAGGTCCGGATCGGATGTCAGTGCCTGGCTGGTGGTCATGCCACCAGGATAAGTACCCACTCTCCACGGCGTGCTGATCCGCCGAAGGATGGCAGGCATGGCAACCGACACCATCGCGGCGCCCGCGACAGCCCCACGGCTGAGCACCCGGGCCAAACTGATCCTCTTCGTCCTCTGCGCGGCGCAGTTCGCCGTCGCGCTCGACTTCTCGATCCTCAACGTGGCCCTGCCCGTCCTCGGCGAGGACCTCGGCCTGGGCCAGGCCGACCTGCAGTGGGGCGTCACCGCCTTCGCCCTGCCCTCCGGCGGCTTCCTGCTGCTGTTCGGCCGGATCGCCGACCTGTACGGGCGGCGCAGGCTCTTCCTGGCCGGTCTGGCCGCCTTCACCGTCGCCTCGCTGCTGGCGACCCTCGCCTGGGACCCGGCCTCCTTCCTGGCCGGGCGGGCACTCCAGGGCCTGGGCGCGGCGATGATCGTTCCGGCCGGGATGTCCCTGCTCACCACCACCTTCCGGGAGGGCCCCGAGCGCGACCGGGCGCTGGGCGTCTCGGGCCTGCTGCTCTCGCTGGGCTTCACCGCCGGGATGCTGCTCGGCGGCGTGCTCACCGAGGGCCTGGGCTGGCGCTCGACCATGGCACTGAACGTGGTGATGGGCCTCGGCGTCCTGCTCGCCGCCCCCGGCCTGCTGACCGAGAGCCGGCTGCCCGAACGGCCGAAGCTGGACCTGCCCGGCGCTGCGACCATCACCGGCGGCCTGCTGGCCTTGATCTACTCGCTCTCCACTGCCGCGCAGACCGGCTTCGGCCGGGCCGACGTGCTCGTCGGGCTGGCTGGGGGCCTGGCCCTGCTCGCCGCCTTCGTGGTGATCGAGTCCCGCACGGCCGAGCCGCTGGTCTCGCTGCGGGTGCTGCGGCGGCGCACGGTCGCCTGGGGCAACGTGGGCGGGCTGGTGACCTTCTCGATGATGAGCTCGGTGATCTTCCTCAGCACCCTCTACCTGCAGCAGGTGCTGGACCTCAGCCCGGGCGCCTCCGGTCTGGTCTTCGGCGTGCTGGGCCTGGCGGCGGCGGGGAGCGGCGCGATCGCGCCCAAGGTGGTCGGCCGCCTCGGGGCGCACCGCACCCTGGTGACCGGGCTGCTGATCCAGGCGGCCTTCACCGCCGTGATGGTGACGGTCGGCGCGCACAGCGGTGCCTGGCTGGTCGTCCTGTCCGGCTCGCTCGCCTGCATCGGCCACCTGTGGGCCATCGTCGCGTACAGCATCACCGCGACCTCCGGCCTGGCGGACGAGGAGCAGGGCCTGGCCACCGGACTGGTGACCAGCACCCAGCAGGTCGGCCTCACCATCGGCATCCCCCTGCTGAGCGCGGTGGCGGCGGCCCGGATCGACGTCCTGCAGAGCGCCGGGGACGGCTTCGCCGCCGCCACCCTGGGCGGTGTGCGGCTCGGTCTCGGTCTGGACGCCGCGATCGTCGTGGTGGTCGCCCTGCTGGTGCGGCTCGGCCTGCGGCGCCGGGCGTGAGCAACGCGGACGGCCCGCGGGGATCGCTCCCCGCGGGCCGTCGTCGCATCTCAGTGGCCGATGGGATTCGGCGGGCCGGGCTTGAGGATCTTCACGAAGGTCGGCGGTCCTGACGGCAGTTCCTGGCGCTGTCGCTGGCGCTTCTTCCAGTACGGATTGTCGTGCGGCAGATGGCTGCTCACCCTGCCGTACATGCCGAAGGTCAGCACCACGAAGCCGAAGATGAAGCTGAACAGGACGTTGGACATCCGGAAGTTCAGGATGTTGGCGTCCGAGCGGCCGAGCACGGTCAGCCCGGCGAAGCCGGCCAGGATGAACAGCACACCCACGACCATGTTGAGATTCGAGGCGAAGTTCCGGCCGATCACGGCCCCGCCGATCAGCACCACCCCCATGACCACGGACAGCACGCTCAGCGCGCCGTTGGTCGACAGCCCGGCGATGTGGTCGCCATGGGTGCTCAGGAAACCGGGGTGGTCCAGCAGCCCCAGGATGCCGAAGACCAGCAGGAACACGCCGCCCAGCCCCGCGCCGAACCGGTAGACCTGGGCGAGCTTGTGATCCATGGGAAGTTCGTCCTGCAGTTTCATGATGACCTCCACAGAATCCGAGCCGTCTCCACGCTACTCCGGATGGCGCAGGCCGCACGGCGGCGCCTTTACGGCGACCGGGAAGCGTCCTAGAAGTGGTCGGCCGGCAGGTGCGGGACCTCGTGCATGTACAGCGAGCCGCACTGCTGGCAGGCCCGCAGGCCCGTCCCCCAGTCCTCCTCGGGCTTCGACTCGGCGTCGGGGTCCAGCTCGCGGCCGCACAGGCCGGTGTTGGGGGCGGCGTTCCGGACGACGTGCCACATCCTGGCCCCGCCGGACCTGCCCGCCGGGCCGTACTCCGCGCGCAACTGATGCGTCATGTTTCCATGGTGCGGCGGAGCCGGACGGCCCGGCAATTCCTGCTGGGCCTTCCGATGGGAGCCTCCGCCAGTAGGCGGGCCATCGTTCAGGTTTGGGCATCCCAGGGGCGCGTGGGGGCACCTCCCGGCCGAAGGCTGGGGGAGAACTGCGCGAAACGGAAGACTGCAGGCCGTTGCCTTCCGATCTCGCGCACGCAGTTGATCAAGCAGGGTCCCGCGCCCCTGTGGTTGGCCCGCTGCCCCACCTGGTGGCGGACGCTCCAAGCCCGGCAGGCCCCTGTCAGTCGTTCTCGGTGTCCTCGGCGTCGTCGCCCTCGCGGACCGGCGAGGCGACCACCGTGCCGATCCGGTTGCGCCGGCCGGCCGAACTCTCGGCGGTGAGCCGGATCGCCGTCAGGTCGGTCGCGGCCTCCTCCGGTACCGGGATCTCGCAGGAGGAGCCGGGGATCGGCACCCGCCCGAGGTGCTTGGCGAGCAGGCCGCCGGCCGTCTCGACGTCCTCGTCCTCCAGATCCAGGCCGAACAGCTCGCCGAGGTCCTCGACCAGCAGCCGCGCGGTGATCCGGTACGAGCCGTCCCCGAGGTCCTCCACCGGGGCGATCTCCCGGTCGTACTCGTCGGTGATCTCGCCGACGATCTCCTCCAGGATGTCCTCGATGGTGACCAGGCCGGCCGTGCCGCCGTACTCGTCGATCACGATCGCCACGTGCGAGCGCATCTGCTGCATCTCGCGCAGCAGGTCGACGGCCGGCTTGCTGTCCGGGATGAACACCGCCGGCCGCATCACGTCCGAGACCGGCTCCGACTCGGCGTCCCGGTTGATGTGGGTGCGGCGGACGAGGTCCTTGAGGTAGACGATGCCGACCACGTCGTCCTCGTTGTCGCCGACCACCGGGATGCGCGAGAAGCCGGAGCGCAGCGCCAGGGTGAGCGCCTGACGGACCGTCTTGTGGCGCTCGATCATCACCAGGTCGGTGCGCGGCACCATCACCTCGCGGACGATGGTGTCACCGAGCTCGAAGACCGAGTGCACCATACGGCGCTCCTCGTCCTCGATCAGGTCGTCCTTCTCGGCCAGGTCCACCAGGGCCCGCAGCTCGGCCTCGGAGGCGAACGGCCCCTCCTTGTACCCCTTGCCGGGGGTGAGCGCGTTGCCGAGCAGGATCAGCAGCTTCGGGATCGGGCCGAGGATCCTGGCCAGCGGCAGCAGGACGAAGGAGGCCGCCGTCGCCGTGGTCAGCGGGTGCTGGCGGCCGATCGTACGCGGCGAGACACCCACCGCGACGAAGGACACCAGCACCATCACTCCGACGGCCAGCAGCACGGCCTGCCAGGTCTGGTTCAGGCTGCGCACGCAGACCACGGTGACCAGGACCGCGGCCGCCATCTCGCAGGCGACCCTGATCAGGGTCGCCAGGTTGAGGTAGCGGATCGGGTCTGAGGCCAGTGTCAGCAGCCGGTCGGCGCCGCGCCGCCCGGCCCGGACGGCCTCCTCGGCGCGGAACCTGGAGATCCGCGAGATGCCGGCCTCGGCGCAGGCGGCGAACCAGCCCAGGACGACCAGCAGAAGAGCCCCGAACAGGAAGCTCGTACTCTCACCACTCACAGACGACCGGCCTCAGTGGGTGGTCGGCGCCGGGGAGATCCCCGAGAGCCCGCGGCCGGCCCGCCAGTCGTCCAGGATGCGCTTCTGGAGCGCGAACATCGCACGCTCCTCCTCGGGCTCCTCGTGGTCGTACCCGAGCACGTGCAGCACCCCGTGGACGGTGAGCAGCTGCAGCTCCTCGTCCATCGAGTGCTTGGAGGGTGCGTCCAGGCCCTGCTTCTCGGCCACCTCGGGGCAGAGCACGATGTCGCCGAGCAGGCCCTGCGGCAGCTCCTCGCCCTCCTTGCCCGGCCGCAGCTCGTCCATCGGGAAGGACATCACATCGGTGGGGCCCGGGAGGTCCATCCACTGGATGTGCAGCTCCTCCATCGCCGCGCTGTCCACCAGGATCACGGACAGCTCGGACTGCGGGTGGATCCGCATCTTGTCGAGGGCGAAGCGGGCGACGTCGAGGATGGACTCCTCGTCGGCGTCCCAACCGGACTCGTTGGCGATGTCGATCGACATGGAGGGCTTGGTACTCAGCTTTCGGTGCGATGGGACTGTCGGGGGGCGCGGGCGCCCTTCCGCTGGACGGGCTTGCGGGGCGGCGTCGGGACGTCGGTCTCCTGCAGGGCGTCCCAGCGTTCGTACGCGTCCACGATGCGGCCGACCAGCTTGTGGCGCACCACGTCGGTGCTGGTCAGGACGGAGAAGTGGATGTCGGGCACGTCCGCCAGGATCTCCTGGACGACCTTGAGGCCGCTCCTGGTACCGCTCGGGAGGTCGATCTGGGTGGTGTCACCGGTGACCACCACCCGGGAGTTGAAGCCCAGGCGGGTGAGGAACATCTTGATCTGCTCGGGCGAGGTGTTCTGGGCCTCGTCGAGGATGATGAAGGCGTCGTTGAGGGTGCGGCCGCGCATGTAGGCGAGCGGGGCGACCTCGATGGTGCCGGCGGCCATCAGCCGGGGGATCGAATCCGGGTCGATCATGTCGTGCAGCGCGTCGTAGAGCGGCCGCAGATAGGGGTCGATCTTCTCGTAGAGCGTGCCGGGCAGGAAGCCGAGCCGCTCCCCCGCCTCGACGGCCGGGCGGGTCAGGATGATCCGGTTGACCTCCTTGGCCTGCAGGGCCTGAACGGCCTTGGCCATCGCGAGGTAGGTCTTGCCGGTGCCGGCGGGGCCGAGGCCGAAGGTGATGGTGTGCTTGTCGATCGCGTCGACGTAGCGCTGCTGGTTGAGCGTCTTGGGGCGGATCGTCCGGCCCCGGTTGGAGAGGATGTTCGCGGTGAAGACCTCGGACGGGGCCGGGTGGTCCGGGTTGTCCGCGGCGCTGCGGAGCATGGCGATGGAGCGCTCCACGGCGTCCTCCGTCAGGGGTTGGCCGGTGCGCAGCACCAGCATCATCTCGTTGAACAGCTGCTTGACGAGGGCGACCTCGGCGCGGTCGCCGGTCGCGGTCACCTCGTTGCCTCTGACGTGGATGTCCGCGTCGGGGAAGCCCTGCTCGATCACCCGCAGGAGGGAGTCGGTGGCACCGAGCAGGGTGACCATCGGGTGCTTCTCCGGGATGACGATCCGGGCGCTGGTCTCGCCGTCGGGGCGCGGCTGTCCATCGGTACGGGTCTGTGATGTGTCACTCATGGGTCGGCGCTACGGCCTGCCTCATCCCATCCGTCGTCTCGGGGTGCCGCTCGGTCTGTCCGGGGTCACCAGGGTACGCCGCACTGATGATCGCTGCGGCGGCACGGCACCGCCGCCGGGCGGCGGATTCGATGCTGGGGCAGATCACCTGCCGACGCGAATGGTTTTCGCTCATCTGCGCGGCGGCACCGGACCCTGTCCGTCGGCCCGGCGCGGCGGCACCGGGCTGTGGTCATCGGCCCGGCGCGGCGGCACCGGGACGCGTACCAGGTCCTGGGCGATCACCAGTTCCCCGTCGAAGTGCTTGCGGGCCTCCGCGAGGTGCTCGCCGAGATCCGGGTAGCGCTGGGAGAAGTGGGTCAGGACGAGGGTCCGTACGCCGGCCTCGGTGGCCACCCTGGCGGCCTGGGCCGCGGTGAGGTGCCCGTGGTCCTCCGCGAGGTGGGCGTCCCGCTCCAGGAAGGTCGCCTCGATCGCCAGCAGGTCCGCTCCCTCGGCCAGCTCCCCGACGCCGTCGCACAGCCGGGTGTCCATCACGAAGGCGAACCGCTGGCCGGGCTTGGCCACGCTCACCTCGTCCAGCGTGACGGTACGGCCGTCCAGCTCGATCCGCCCCTCCTTCTGCAGCCGGCCGACGGCCGGGCCGCCCAGCCCGAGGGCCCGCAGGCGGTCCGGCAGCAGCCGGCTGCCGCTCGGCTCGGTGAGCCGGTAGCCGAAGGACTCGACCGGGTGCGAGAGCCGTACCGCGTCCAGTGTGAAGGCGGCACCGGGCGCCTCCAGCGGGCCGGACTCGAAGATCGGGCGCGGGCGCAGCTCGGCGGTCTCGTGGAAGGCCGAGGCGTTCCGCAGCCGCTCGAAGAAGACCTCGCCGGTGGCCGGGTAGTAGGCGTCCACCGGGTGCGGGACGCGGTCCAGGTTGATCCGCTGGATCACCCCGGGCAGGCCCAGGCAGTGGTCGCCGTGGAAGTGCGTCACCGCGATCCGGGTGATCGAGGTGGCCGAGACCCCGGCTTGCAGCATCTGCCGCTGCGTCCCCTCACCGGGATCGAAGAGCAGGCCCTCGCCGTCCCAGCGGAGCAGGTAGCCGTTGTGGTTGCGGTGCCGGGTGGGCACCTGACTGGCGGTGCCGAGGACGACGAGCTCGCGCTGTGACACGGTGTCAGACCAGGCCCTCGTGGAACGCCAGGCCGCCGAGCACGTGGACGTGGGCGTGGAAGATGGTCTGCCCGGCGCCCGCGCCGGTGTTGAAGATCATCCGGTAGCCGGACTCGGCGATCTTCTCCTCCGCGGCGACCTCGGCGGCCTCGGTGATCACCCTGGCGGTGAGCGCCGGGTCGGCGGCCGCGAGGGCGGCGGCGTTCGGGTAGTGCGCCCTGGGAACGACCAGGACGTGCGTCGGGGCCTGCGGGTTGATGTCCCGGAAGGCGACGGTGTCCGCCGTCTCCCGGACGACGGTCGCCGGGATCTCGCCCGCCACGATCTTGCAGAACAGGCAGTCGGACTGCGCCTCGCCGGCCATCTGGGTCTCCTCGTGCTGAGCTCTCATCGCTACGGGCGGCAGCCTAGCCGAGCCGCCTGCTGATCAGGAGTCAGCCGCCGGTGCGAGGTGGGGAGGCCCGGTGCGGGCCTCCCCACCCCCCGCCGGACAGGGCCTAGATCTCCGGCATCTCCGGAGCGGTCCTCGCCGGGTTCTCGGCGAGCGAGGCGAGGGCGATCCGGACGCCCTCGGCGAGCTGCGGGTCCTCGCCGGCGGCCCACTGGTGCGGGGCGATCGGTACCTCGACGTCCGGGTCGACGCCGTGGTTCTCCACGCCCCAGCCGTAGCCCTCCAGCCAGAAGGCGTACTTGGGCTGCGTCACACCGGTGCCGTCGACCAGGCTGTACTTGCCGTCGATGCCGATCACACCGCCCCAGGTGCGGGTGCCGACCACGGGGCCGATCTTCAGGGCCTGGATGGCGGCGTTGACGATGTCACCGTCCGAGCCGGAGAACTCGTTGGCCAGCGCGACGACGGGTCCGCGCGGGGCGTCGGCCGGGTACGAGGCGGGGTCGGCCAGGTCGCGGCCGCGGTCCCAGCCGACGATCCGGCGGTTGAGCTTCTCGATGATCAGCTGGGAGGTGTGGCCGCCGCGGTTCTCCCGGATGTCGACGATCACGCCCTCCTTCGCCATCTCCACCCGCAGGTCACGGTGGATCTGGGCCCAGCCGACGCTCTGCATGTCCGGGATGTGCAGGTAGCCGAGGCGCCCGCCGGACAGCTCCCGGACGGCGGCCCGCCGGCCGGCCACCCAGTCGTGGTAGCGCAGCGGCTCCTCGTCGGCCAGCGGGACGATCACCGGGTGCCGCCGGTCCGAGCCGTCCTTGCCCGCCACCGTCAGCTCGACCGGCTGGCCGGCCGTGCCCGCGAGCAGCGGGGCGGGGCCGGTGACCGGGTCGACCGGGCGGCCGTTGACGGCGAGCACTGCGTCCCCGACCCGGACGGCGGCACCGGGCGCAGCCAGCGGCGAACGGGCCCGCGGGTCGGAGGACTCGCCGGGCAGGATCCGCCCGACCCGCCACACCTCGCCGTCCTTCACCAGGTCCGCGCCGAGCAGGCCCTGGCGGCGGGCCGCCTCGGTGCCCCGGCCGGGCGGCATGACGTACGCGTGCGAGGTGCCCAGCTCGCCGACGGTCTCCCAGAGCAGGTCGACCAGCTCGTCGTGCGAGCCGACCCGCTCCACGAGCGGCCGGTAGCGGGCCAGCGCTCCGGCCCAGTCGAAGCCGTTCAGGTCGGCGCGCCAGTAGTTGTCGCGCATCAGGCGGCCGTTCTCGTCGAACATCTGCCGCCACTCGGCCGCCGGGTCGATGGTGACCCGGACCCGGGCGAGGTCCACGTCGAGGTCCTCGTCGTCACCGGCCTTGTGGTCGGCGGGGACGATCCGCAGCCCGTCCTCGTCGAGCACCGCGAGGCGGCCGCCGTCGCCGCTGACGGCGAAGCCGTCCAGCTCGGCGAGGAGCTGCTCGGCCTTGAGCTTCTTGAGGTCGAAGCGCTCCAGGGCCGGACGCGGATGGTCGTCCTCCAGCGAGGCGGCGTTGTCGCCGAGCTCGCCGAGCAGCGGCAGGCGGGTCCAGAGCACGCCGTCCTTGGCCGCGCGCAGGCTGCCGAAGCGGCCGCCCTCGACCGGGAACGGGATGATCCGGTCCGCGATCCCCTCCAGGTCGACCCGGGTCGCGGGCGCGGTGTCGGTGCTCTCCTCGGCGGCGTCCTTCTTCTTCGGCTCCTCGTCCTCGCCCACCGGGCGCCCGGCCCGCTGCGGGCCGAAGGGTGACGGGGTGTCGGCCGCCAGGGTGATCAGGTAGGGGCGGCAGCCGGTCGGGAAGGAGAGGTCGAAGACGTGCGCGTCGTACACCGGGTCGAAGTTGCGCACCGACAGGAAGGCGAGGTGCTTGCCGTCGGCCGTGAAGGCCGGCGAGTAGTCGATGAAGCGCTGCGGGGTGGCCTCGCTGACCGTACGGGTCGTCAGGTCGGCCAGCATGATCTGCCGCAGCGCCCAGGGGCTGAGCACCGGCTGGGACCAGGCCAGCCACCCCGAGTCCGGGGCGAAGACCAGGCCGTTGACCTCGCCGTTCTCGCTGCGGGCGAGCTCGTGGACGGCGCCGTCGGCCAGACCGACCAGCAGGACCCGGCCGTCGTGCGAGGCGACCGCGAGCTGCTTGCCGTCCGGCGAGACGGCCAGGCCCAGCACCCGGCCGAGCTGCCCGGCGGCGAGCCGGCGGCGCTCGGTGCCCAGCACCGCGGGGGCGTAGTCGATCGCGTCGTCACCCTCGGCGTCGGTGACCCAGACGGCCCCCTGCTCGCCGTCGGCGCCGGGCACGACCCTGGCCAGCCGCGCCCGGACCCCGGGCGTCTCCTCCAGCACCCGGGCTGGGCCCTCACGGTGCGTCAGCCAGTGCACGCTGCCGCGCACCACGACGGCGCCGGCCCGGCCGGTGCGGTCGGGGGCGACACTCTCCAGCTGCCCGGCGGCCGGGACGGGGTGCGGCTGACGGCCCGTCCGGGAGCCCCCGAGCCGGACGGTCAGGCGGCGCGGCTCGGCGCCGTCCAGGTCGTCGAGGATCCAGAGCTCCCCGGCGCTGTGCCAGACCACCCGGGTGCCGTCCGTGGAGGCGTTGCGGGCGTAGAACTCTCCCTCGGTGTGGCGGCGGAGGTCGGAGCCGTCCGGGAGGCTGGACCACAGCTGCCCGGTGCCCTCGTGGTCCGACAGGAAGGCGACCCGGCCGCCCACCCAGAGCGGGGACTCGATGTTGCCGTCCAGGTCCACGTGCAGGCGGTGGAACTCCCGCGCGCCGATCCAGAGCTTGCCCACCGTGCCGCCCCGGTAGCGCTTCCAGTGCGCGGGCTCGCGGCTCCAGGCGGAGAGCAGCAGGGTGCGCTCGCCGTCCGGCTCCTGGGCGAGGCCGCCGATCGGCCCGTACGGGAGCCTGCCGGGCTCGCCGCCGTCCAGCGGCACGGCGAAGGCCCAGGTGCGGCGCAGGGTGGCCTGGCCGGCGGTGGTGACGGCGATCGGGCGGCCGTCCGCGGTCCAGCCGCGCAGGCCCGTCCTGGCGCTGCCCCAGTAGGTCAGGCGGCGGGAGGGGCCGCCCTCGGTGGGGGCGACGTGGATCTCGGGTGCGCCGTCGCGGGTGGACGTCCAGGCGATGTGCCGGCCGTCGGGCGAGAACCTCGGGTGGCCGACCGGGACCTGGTCGGCCGTCAGCCGCCAGGCGCGGCCTCCGCTGATCGGCGCCAGCCAGATGTCGTCCTCGGCGACGAAGGTGACGAGGTCACCGTGCAGGTGGGGGTGGCGCAGATAGGCGCCGACGTCGGTGCTCTGGGGTTCGGTCACGGATCCACGGTACAAAGCACCGGGGGCGAACTCAGGCGTTTCTCCGTGAGCGATCGCTCAGGACCAGCGGCCGGTCCGGCCCAGCAGCAGCGCACCGGCCGCCACCCCGGCGGTCGAGGTGCGCAGCACCGACGGGCCGAGCCGGTACGGCTTCGCGCCGGCCTCGGCGAAGGCGGCGAGCTCGTCCGGGGAGACCCCGCCCTCGGGGCCGACGATCAGGACGATGTCCCCGGTGTCCGGCAGGGAGGCGGACGCGAGCGGCTCGGCTCCCTCCTCGTGGAGGACGGCGGCCAGCGAGGCCGAGGCCAGCAACGGCGCCAGCCGGCGGGTCGTCATCAGCTCGCGGACCTCGGGGAAGCGCAGGCGGCGTGACTGCTTCCCGGCCTCCCGGGCGGTGGCCCGCCACTTGGCCAGGGCCTTGGCCCCCCGCTCGCCCTTCCACTGGGTGATACAGCGGGAGGCGGCCCACGGGATCACCACGTCCACGCCGACCTCGGTCATGGTCTCGACGGCCAGCTCACCCCGGTCGCCCTTGGGCAGCGCCTGGACGACCACGATCCGGGGCGCCGGCTCCGGCTCCTGACGCACCGTCGCCACGGTGACGTCCAGGGCGTCCTTGCCGTGGACGGTCGTGACCGTGCCGTCCGCACCCAGGCCGAGCCCGTCCGCGAGGGTGACCGCCTCGCCGGGCTCCAGCCGCTTCACGGCAGCGGCATGCCGCCCCTCCGGGCCGTCCAGCCGTACCACGTCGCCCACGGACACCCCGGTGAGCCTGCTGGTCTCGACAACGAACACGGGCGCGGTCACGGGGCAAACCTCCGGTCATACGTACTGATAGTGCGTCCAGACGAACTGGTCGGGTCAACCCTCAGGGGCGCGGGGAACTGCGCGAACCGGAAGGCTCCGGAGCCGCACCGAACCGTACGGAGCAACCCGTGCCGCCCCCACGAACTGCTCAGGGAACCCCAGGGGCGCGGGGAACTGCGCGAGACGGGAGGCGACTCCGTTCACCCGGTCTCGGTGAGCAGGTGGCACCCGGTACCCGTCCGTTGAGACGGTGCGGCAGGCGGTCTTCCGATTTCGCGCAGTTCCTCGCACCCCTGAAGGTTGCCCTTCCAGAAGGACGCCCCTGAAGGTGCTGCTCAGCGGCCGTTGAAGGCGTCCTTCAGGCGGGAGAAGAGCCCCTGCTGGCCCGGCGCGAACTGGCCGGAGGGCCGTTCCTCGCCTCGCAGCACCGCAAGCCGCCGCAGCAGCTCCTCCTGCTCCGGGTCGAGCTTGGTGGGCGTCTGCACCTCGACATGCACTATCAGGTCACCCCGCCCGCCACCGCGCAGGTGGGTGATACCCCGGCCGTGCAGCGGGATCGACTGGCCGGACTGGGTGCCGGGCCGGATGTCGACCTCCTCCATGCCGTCCAGCGTCTGCAGCGGCACCTGGGTGCCGAGCGAGGCGGCCGTCATCGGGATGGTGACCGTGCAGTGCAGGTCGTCGCCACGGCGCTGGAAGGTCGGGTGCGCGGTCTCGGCGATCTCGACGTACAGGTCGCCTGCCGGGCCGCCGCCGGGGCCGACCTCGCCCTCGCCGGCCAGCTGGATCCGGGTGCCGTTGTCGACGCCCGCCGGGATCTTGACGGTCAGCGTACGGCGGGCGCGGACCCGGCCGTCGCCGGCGCACTCGGGGCACGGGGTCGGCACGACCGTGCCGAAGCCCTGGCACTGCGGGCAGGGACGGGAGGTCATGACCTGGCCCAGGAAGGACCGGGTGACCTGGGAGACCTCGCCCTTGCCGCGGCACATGTCACAGGTCTGCGCGGAGGTGCCGGGAGCGGCGCCCTCGCCGGAGCAGGTGGTACAGGTGACGGCCGTGTCGACCTGGAGTTCCTTGGTGGTGCCGAAGGCGGCCTCCTCCAGGGTGATCTCCAGGCGGATCATGGCGTCCTGGCCGCGCCGGGTGCGCGAACGCGGGCCCCGCTGGCCGGAGGCCGCGCCGAAGAAGGCGTCCATGATGTCGGAGAAGCCGAAGCCGGCCGCGCCCGCGCCGAAGCCGCCCGCGCCGCCGCCACCGTTCGGGGAGAGCGGGTCGCCGCCGAGGTCGTAGACCTGGCGCTTGGCCGGGTCGGAGAGCACCTCGTAGGCGGCGTTGATCTCCTTGAACCGCTCCTGCGTCTTCGGGTCCGGGTTGACGTCCGGGTGCAGTTCACGGGCAAGGCGTCGGAACGCCTTCTTGATCTCGTCCTGCCCCGCATCCCGTCGGACGCCGAGTACCGCGTAGTAGTCCGTGGCCACCAAATGCTCCGCTTGTTCCGCCTCTAGAAGTGCTGCGACTGGTTGTCACCGTTGAAACGGTGCTGTGTTGCTACGACTCGGCCAGGATCTGGCCCACGTACCGTGCCACCGCTCGCACCGCCCCCATTGTGCCCGGGTAGTCCATCCGGGTCGGACCGATCACACCCAACTTCGCAACACTCTGGTCGCCCGAACCGTAGCCGACCGAGACCACCGAGGTGGAATTGAGGCCTTCGTACTCGTTCTCGTGCCCGATTCTGACCATCATCCCGGCATCGGCCGTCTCACCCAGCAGGCGCAGCAGCACCACCTGCTCCTCGAGGGCCTCCAGCACCGGCTGGATGGTGAGCGGGAAGTCGTGCCCGAAGCGGGTCAGGTTGGCCGTGCCGGCCAGCATGATCCGCTCCTCGTTCTGCTCGGCCAGGGTCTCGAAGAGGGTGGCCAGGACGGTGGTGACGGTCGGCCGGTCGGCCGTCTCGAAGGCCGCCGGGAGGTCCTCCAGCAGACCGGGGACGTCGGGGAGGCGCTGGCCGCCCGCGTGGGCGTTCAGCTTGGCACGCAGCTCGGCCAGGACGGTCTCGCCCACCGTGCCCGGGCAGTCGACCATCCGCTGCTCGACCCGGCCGGTGTTGGTGATCAGGACCAGCATCACCTTGGCCGGCGCGAGCGCGACCAGCTCGACGTGCCGGACGGTGGACCGGGACAGCGACGGGTACTGGACCACCGCGACCTGCCGGGTGAGCTGCGCGAGCAGACGCACCGTACGGGCCACCACGTCGTCCAGGTCGACCGCGCCGTCCAGGAAGTGCCGGATGGCCCGGCGCTCGGGGGCGCTCATCGGCTTGACCTCGGCCAGCCGGTCGACGAAGAGGCGGTAGCCCTTGTCGGTCGGGATACGGCCGGCGCTGGTGTGCGGCTGGTGGATGTAGCCGTCCTCCTCCAGCGTCGCCATGTCGTTGCGCACGGTGGCCGGGGAGACGCCGAGGTTGTGCCGCTCGACCAGGGCCTTCGAGCCGACCGGCTCCTCGGTGCCCACGTAGTCCTGCACGATGGCGCGCAGCACCGCGAGCTTGCGCTCGTCCAGCGGCCGGACGTCAAGACGGGTGTCGAGCTGGCGAGCATCCGACTTGCGTTCGTCGGCCCTGCGCTCGCTGAACATGGCACGCACCTCCGTCTTCGTCCGTTGAACCGTCTGAACCGTCAACCCACCAGCCCTTGGCACTCTGGAAGGCAGAGTGCCAGAACCGTACTTGCCAGTGTACGGGGCGGGTACGACGGCAGGAACGGCCCGCCCACGTGATCCTCGACGTGATCCCCGGCAGATCCGCCGCGCGCGGATCGTGCCGCCAGGCCCGGCGAGTGGCAGCATCGAAGGCGAGCGAGCTACTTCGCGAGCTGTTTCGCGCGCTATCTGAGGAGCAGCGATGTCGGCGTCACCGCAGCACTCCCGCTTCGCACCCGACCGTGGGCTGACCGGTCGGATGGTCACCACGATGTTCCTGATCGGATTGCTCTACGTCGGCTTCACCGGTGTGCTGATCGCCCTGCTGCGCGGGGCGTGGCCGCTGATCGTCCTGATCTCCGGCGGGCTCTTCGTGGCCCAGTTCTGGTTCAGCGACAAGATCACCGAGCGGGCGATGGGCGCCCACGAGGTCACCCCCGAGCAGTACCCGCAGCTGCACGGCACCATTGACCGGCTCTGCGCGCTCGCCGACATGCCCAAACCCCGGGTCGCCGTCGCCAACAACGACATGCCGAACGCCTTCGCCACCGGCCGCAAGCCCGAGAAGGCGGTGGTCTGCGTGACCACCGGAATGCTGCGACGACTGGAGCCCGAGGAGCTGGAGGGCGTCCTGGCGCATGAGCTCTCGCACGTCGCACACCGGGACGTCGCGGTGATGACCATCGCCGGCTTCCTCGGCGTGCTGGCCGGCGTGATGACCCGGATCGCCCTGTACGGCGGGTTCATGGGCAGCGGCAACCGGAACAGCAGCGACAGCAACACCGCCATCGCGATGCTGATCATCCCGGTGGTCAGCATGGTGGTCTACGCGATCAGCTTCCTGCTCACCCGGCTGCTCTCCCGCTACCGCGAGCTGGCCGCCGACCGCGCCGCCGCCCAGCTCACCGGACGGCCGAGCGCGCTGGCCTCGGCCCTCACCAAGGTCACCGGGCAGATCGCCGCCATCCCGAGCGAGGACCTGCGCAAGGCGCAGGCGTACAACGCCTTCTACTTCGCCCCGGCGCTCAGCGCCCGCGACGCCGCCACCCAGCTGTTCTCCACCCACCCGTCGCTGGAGACGCGGCTGGAGCAGCTCGGCCGGATCTCCGCCCAGCTCGGCCAGTGACGGACACACCGCTGAGGAGACTTCATGGGATTCCTGGATGCCCTGTTCGGCCGTAGCAAGCCGGTCAGGCCCGACCTCGACCAGCTCTTCGGCGTGCCCTCCGCCGCCCTCACCCTGGAGGCGGCGGCCGGCTTCAGACCGACCGGGCTCGGGTCGGTCTGCTTCGCCGCCGTGGAGGGCGGTGCCTTCGGCGAGGTGGAGCGCCAGGTCCGCGCCCTGCTGGACGCGGACACCGCGACCGGCGGCGTCCCGGTCGAGGCAAGCCAGGACTCCTACGGCTACTCCTGGCTGCTCGCCCGGCACACCCCCGAGGAACTCCCCGACCTGGTCAACGACCTCCACGCGGTCAACAGCGAACTGGAGGCGAACGGCTTCGGCCCCCAGCTGCTCTGCTCGATCGTCGGCTTCCGCAACGAGGCCGGCCAGCCCCTCGGCCTGGTCTACCTCTACAAGCGCGGCACCTTCTACCCCTTCGCCCCGATGCCGGGCGGCGGCGAGAAGCGCAACAATCCGCTGGAACTCCAGGTCAAGGCGATGCTCACCAACGACCTGCGGGTCGAACAGGACCTCAGCCGCTGGTTCCCCGTCTGGGGCGCGCCGGGGCTGTGAGCGGTCAGTCCCGGGGCGCGCTGTACCAGCGCCAGGAGGTCAGGCGCGGACGGCCCGGCAGTTCCGCCCGGCCGGTGGCCCAGAGCAGCGTCGGCCATCGCTCGGTGTCCACCGGCGCGTCGGGGAACAGGCGGCCCAGCACCCGGTCGCACAGGTCCGCGGGCGGCACCCAGGCCACGCCGAGGCCCTCGGCGACGTCGTGCGTGTGCACCAGGGTCTCCACGACGCCCATGGCGGCGAAGCCCTCCGGATCCGCAACCCCGTAGCCGTGGAACGCGCGGGTCCGCGGGGACGCCGTACGCACCATCGCCACCAGCAGCGTGCCGCCCACCTCCAGGATCTGCAGCAGCCCTGCCGGGCCCGAGCCGCGGTCCGCGAGGAGCACGTTCGCCGGCCCGCCCGGCTTCTGACGGGTCCACACGAACGGGATGAACCCGTCCATCGGGGGTGCCTCGGGCGCCAGCTGCGCCGCGTAGGAGAAGAGACCGTCGGCGAGGTGCTCGACGGTCTCCCAGCAGCCCCACTCGGAGGAGCCTGCGAGGGCGTCCCAGTCCGCCGCCGGCGGCGCCGTACGCAGGGCGGTGACCGCCAGCCCCACGGCGTGTGCGACATCGGCCGCGGTGACGGGGACTCTCGGGGATCCAGGCGCATCGGACACGGCGTGACCGTATCAACCGGCTGACGGCCAACCGGCTGACGGACTTCCGGCTGATGCCGGGTCGGACCTCGTAGACTCCGGTGAATGCGCAGCAGGCAGTACGGACCGGACCTGACCCCGCCCTGGAAGCGGCAGCAGCCCGCACCCGAGGTGGCGGCCGAGCGTGATCTGGTGGTGGAGGAGGCGGCCACCGGGTTCTGCGGGGCGGTGGTGCGGTGCGAGAAGACGGCGGAGGGGCTGACGGTCACTCTGGAGGACCGCTTCGGCAAGCAGCGGGTCTTCCCTCTGACACCGCGCGGGTTCCTGCTGGAGGGGCGGGTCGTCACCCTGGTCCGGCCGAGCGGGCCCGCGCCCGTCGTCAAGCCGGGGCGGACCGCCTCCGGGTCGGTGGCGGTGCCCGGCGCCCGGGCGCGGGTCGCGCGCGAGTCGCGGATCTATGTCGAGGGGCGGCACGACGCGGAGCTGGTGGAGCGGGTCTGGGGCGACGACCTGCGGATCGAGGGCGTGGTCGTCGAGTACCTGGAGGGCATCGACGACCTGCCCGCCATCGTCGCCGAGTTCGGGCCCGGGCCCGGGCGGCGGCTCGGCGTCCTGGTCGACCACCTGCTGCCCGGTACCAAGGAGCACCGGATCGCCACGCAGGTGACGGGCGATTCGGTGCTGGTCGTCGGCCACCCGTACATCGACGTCTGGGAGGCGGTGAAGCCGTCCGCCGTGGGCATCCCGGCGTGGCCGCAGGTGCCGCGCGGCGAGGTCTGGAAGGAGGGCATCTGCCGCCGCCTCGGCTGGCCGGTCGACACCCCTGCCGCCTGGAAGCGCATCCTGGCCTCGGTGAACTCCTACAAGGACCTCGAACCACAACTCCTCGGCCGCGTCGAGGAACTGATCGACTTCGTCACCTCGACGGACTGAGCCGGGACACGGGCCCGACATGCCCGGGTCCGTGCAGGTGTCGCCGCACACTGGGGAGGAGCCCGGCGGAAGGACGCGATGCCCGAGGACCCAGAGGTACCCGGCAGCTACGGCGACGCCCTGTTCGAGCCCGACGAACCCGGCGAGGCCGCCCGCATCGATCTCGGGGCGGTGACCTTGGGGCCGGCAGGCCTGAGCCCAGGGGCGCGGGCTCACCGTTCGAGTCGGGGGCACCCCCAGGGGCGCGGGGAACTGCGCGACCAGGGCACAACGTCGGTGCACGGTTGCGCGCGCACGTAGTTAATCGAGCAGAGCCCCGCGCCCCTGTTGTGGTTGCCCTGAGCGGTCACGCTCGCGACCCGCTGTGGCGGCTAGTCCACCAGGTCGCGGACGACCGCGTCTGCCAGCAGGCGGCCCTGGAGGGTGAGGACGGCCCGGCCATCCTCGTACGAGACCGGGTCCAGCAGGCCGTCCGCGAGCGCCCGCTCCGCGGCCTCACGGCCCGCCGGCGCCAGGAGCGAGAGCGGGCACCCCTCCCGCAGCCGGAGCTCGAGCAGGATGCGCTCGACCCGCCGGTCCTCGTCCGGGAGGACCTCCCGCCCCTGCCCGGGCGTGCGCTGCTCCGCGAGAGCCTGGGCGTACGCCGCCGGATGCTTGGCGTTCCACCAGCGGACCCCGCCGACATGGCTGTGGGCACCGGGCCCCGCGCCCCACCAGTCCGCGCCCGTCCAGTAGAGCTCGTTGTGACGGCAGCGCCCGGCCTCGGTGGTGGCCCAGTTGGAGACCTCGTACCAGGAGTAACCGGCCGCCGACAGCGCCTCCTCGGCGATCAGGTACCGGTCGGCGTGCACGTCGTCGTCGACCATCGGCAGCTCGCCGCGCTTGATCCGGGCGGCCAGCTTGGTGCCGTCCTCGACGATCAGCGAGTACGCGGAGATGTGGTCGGGCCCGGCGCCGATCGCGGCGTCCAGCGAGGCGCGCCAGTCGTCGTCGGACTCGCCGGGGGTCCCGTAGATCAGATCCAGGTTGACGTGCTCGAAGCCCGCCGCGCGGGCCTCGGCGACGCAGGCCTCCGGGCGGCCGGGGGTGTGGTGGCGGTCGAGCAGCTGGAGCACGTGCGGCCGGGCGCTCTGCATGCCGAAGGAGATCCGGTTGAAGCCGCCCTCGCGCAGCTCGGCGAGATAGGCCGGGTTCACCGACTCCGGGTTGGCCTCGGTGGTGACCTCGGCGCCGGCCGCCAGCCCGAACTCCTCACGGATCGCCGCCAGCATCTTCACCAGGTCCCCGGCGGGCAGCAGCGTCGGCGTGCCACCCCCGAGGAAGACGGTCTGCACCGGCAGGTCCACGGAGCCGAGCACCTTCCGGGCCAGCCGGATCTCCGCGACCAGGTTGTCGGCGTACGTCTCCTGCGAGGCGACCGCCCCCGAGGAGCGCAGCTCGGTGGCGGTGTAGGTGTTGAAGTCGCAGTACCCGCAGCGGGTCGCGCAGTACGGCACGTGCACGTAGAAACCGAAGGGCCGCTCGCCGAGCCCCTTGAGGGCGTGGGCGGGCAGGGAACCGTCGGACGGCAGCGGTTCGCCGTCGGGAAGTGCGGAGGGCATACCCCTATTGTCCGGTACGGCCCGGGTGAGCCGTACCGGACAGAAGGATCACGCCTCGACGGAGCCCGCGTACATCTCGGCGACGGCGTCGGCGTAGGTCTTCTCGACCACCGGGCGCTTGATCTTGAGGCTCGGGGTCAGCTCGCCGTGCTCGATGTCGAGGTCGCGCGGGAGCAGGCTGAACTTCTTGATCGTCTGCCAGCGCTGCAGGTCCGTGTTGAGCCTCTGGACGAAGCCGTTGATCAGCTCCCGCACCTGCGGGGAGGCGACCACCTCGGCGTACGACTTTCCGGCCAGCTCGTGCTCGGCGGCCCAGGGCATGATCACCGCTTCGTCCAGGCCGATCAGCGCGCTGCAGAAGTTGCGGCCGTTGCCGATCACCAGGATGTTGCTGACGAACGGGCAGATCGCCTTGAACTTGCCCTCGATCTCGCTCGGCGCGACGTACTTGCCGCCGGAGGTCTTGAACACGTCCTTCTTGCGGTCGGTGATCTTCAGGAAGCCGTCGACCAGCTCGCCGATGTCACCGGTGTGGAACCAGCCGTCCGGCTCCAGGACCTCGGCGGTCTGCTCGGGCAGGTCGTGGTAGCCGCGCATGACGCCGGGGCCGCGCAGCAGGATCTCGCCGTCCTCGGCGATCCGGACCTCGGTGCCGGGCAGCGGCACGCCGACGGTGCCCACCCGGATGTCCTCGGCCCGGTTGACGCTGGAGCCGCCGCTGGTCTCGGTCAGGCCGTAGCCCTCCAGGATCGGCACACCGGCACCCAGGAAGAAGTAGCCGATCTCGGGAGCGAGCGCCGCGCTGCCGGAGACGGAACCGCGCAGGCGACCTCCGAAGGCGGCCCGGATCTTGGTGTAGACGAGCTTGTCGGCGATGGCGTGCTGGACGGTCAGCGCGAGCGGTGCGCTGTCCTTGCCGGTGGCGACCCGGTTGGCCTGGGTGATCCGGGCGTGGTCACGGGCGACCTTGGCGGCCCACAGGAAGATCTTGTACTTGAGGCCGCCCTCGGCACGGGCCCGGCCGGCGATGCCGTTGTAGACCTTCTCGAAGATGCGCGGCGCCGAGGCCATCAGCGTGGGCCGGACCACCGGGAGGTTGTGGACGATCCGGTCCACCCGGCCGTCCACGGCCATCACATGGCCGGTGACGATCTGGCCGGAGATGAGGATCTTGCCGAACACGTGCGACAGCGGCAGCCAGGTGAACTGCACGTCGTCCGAGCGCAGCAGACCGCTGGCCTCCTGGGCGACGCCCTCGTACGACCAGCAGTCGTGCACCAGGCGCACGCCCTTGGGGCGGCCGGTGGTGCCGGAGGTGTAGATCAGGGTGGCGAGCTGCTCGCGGTCGAGCGCGTCGACCGCCTTGGTGATCGCGTCCGGGTGCTCGGCCAGGTACTCCGTGCCGCGCTTCTCCAGCTCGGCCAGGGTCATGACCTCGAAGCCCTCGGCCTCCGGGAGCTCGGCCGGGGCGTCGAAGAGGATGATCGTTCTGAGCGCCGGGAGCTGGTCACGGTGGGCGACGGCCTTGGCGAGCTGGGCCTCGTTCTCGGCGAAGAGGGCCTTGCTGCCGGAGTTGGAGAGGATGAACGCCGTCTCGTCGGCGTTGGTGCTGGGGTACACCGTGGTGGTGGCGGCACCGGCGCACATGTTGCCCATGTCCGCGATGATCCACTCGATCCTGGTGGAGGAGGAGAGCGCGACCGGGTCCTCCGACCCGATCCCGATCGCCATCAGACCCGCGGCCACGGCCTTGACCCGGTCGGCCGTCTGCGCCCACGTCAGCGAGCGCCACTGCTCGGCGCCCGGGGCGCCGTCTGCCGCGTGCTCGTCCACGGGGGCGGGGTACCGGTAGGCCTCGGCGTCAGGTGTGGCCTCTACTCTGCTCAGGAAGAGGTGTGCCACAGAGGGCGGACGCCGCTCGATCATGGACTGCGCGGAACTCAACGAGGACCTCCGGGGGGCGGGTGGTCGAGGGTGGAGAGCGGTGGCGGTGGGGGGCAGCCGACCGGCCACCTTGTTAACCAGCGAGTAACAAGAGGGCAATCAGCAGCCTAGGGGGTGCGGAGCCGTTCCGTAAGGGGGTGACGCCAGCTGGCACACCGTCGGTCCGGCAGTGCAAAGGACAGGACAAGTCTGCGGGCCGGGCCACGGTAAACCCGCACGCAGACCCGTGGGAAGACCGAAAATGGGGTGCGAATCCCCCAGCCGACAACGAGAGTGTCACGGTGCTGATCAAACTCCTGCGGGCCCATCTGGGCCCCTATACCAAACCGATCTCCCTGCTGGTACTGCTTCAGCTCGTCTCGACCATCGGGGCGCTGTACCTGCCCACCCTCAACGCCGACATCATCGACGACGGGGTCGTGAAGGGGGACACCGGCTACATCCTGCGGATCGGCGGAGTGATGATCGCCGTCTCGCTGGCCCAGGCCGTCTGCTCGATCGGCGCGGTGTACTACGGCGCCCGTACCGCGATGGCGATCGGACGGGACATCCGCGCCTCCGTCTTCGACCGGGTGCAGAGCTTCTCCGCGCGGGAGCTCGGCGGCTTCGGCGCGCCCTCGCTCATCACCCGCACCACCAATGACGTCCAGCAGGTCCAGATGCTGGTGCTGATGGGCTTCACCCTGATGGTCGCCGCGCCGATCATGTGCGTCGGCGGCATCGTCATGGCGCTCAACCAGGACGTACCGCTCTCCGGGCTGCTGCTGATCGTGGTCCCGCTGCTGGGCGCCGTGGTCACCGTGCTCGTCCGCCGGCTGCGGCCGCAGTTCCGCAGCATGCAGACCAGGATCGACACCGTGAACCGGGTCCTGCGCGAGCAGATCACCGGCATCCGGGTCATCCGCGCCTTCGTGAAGGACGGCCACGAGCAGGACCGGTTCGCCGGGGCGAACCAGGAGCTCACGGACGTCTCGCTGCGGGTCGGCCGGATGATGGCCTTCATGTTCCCGTCCGTGATGATGGTCGTGAACGTCTCCAGCGTCGCCGTGATGTGGTTCGGCGGGCACCGGATCGACAGCGGCGAGATGCAGATCGGCGCCCTGACGGCGTTTCTCTCCTATCTGATGCAGATTCTGATGAGCGTCATGATGGCCACCTTCATGTTCATGATGGTGCCGCGCGCCGAGGTCTGTGCCGAACGCATCCAGGAGGTGCTGGCCACCGAGACCAGCGTCGTCCCGCCCACCGACCCGGTCACCGAGCTGCTCCGCCGCGGCCACCTGGAGCTGCGCGAGGTCGAGTTCCGCTACCCCGGAGCCGAGGCCCCGGTGCTGCGAGGCATCGACATCCTGGCCCGGCCCGGCGAGACCACCGCCGTGATCGGCTCGACCGGCAGCGGCAAGTCCACCCTGCTCGGCCTCGTGCCCCGGCTCTTCGACGCCACCGGCGGCCAGGTGCTGCTGGACGGCGTGGACGTACGGGAGATGTCGCCCGCCCTGATCGCCGAGTCGGTCGGGCTGGTGCCGCAGAAGCCGTACCTCTTCTCCGGCACGGTGGCCAGCAACCTGCGCTACGGCCGGCCGGACGCGACCGACGAGGAGCTCTGGCACGCGCTGGAGGTGGCGCAGGCCAAGGACTTCGTCGAGGCGCTGCCCGAAGGCCTGGACGCCCCGATCGCCCAGGGCGGCGGCAATGTGTCGGGGGGTCAGCGGCAGCGGCTGGCGATCGCCCGCGCGCTGGTGCGCAAGCCCGGGATCTACCTCTTCGACGACTCGTTCTCCGCGCTCGACTACGCGACCGACGCCAGACTCCGCAAGGCACTCTCCCAGGAGACCGCCGAGGCGACCGTGCTGATCGTCGCCCAGCGGGTCAGCACCATCAGGGACGCCGACCGCATCATCGTGCTGGACGAGGGCGCCGTGGTCGGCAGCGGCACGCACCACGAGCTGATGGCCGACAACCCGACGTACCGGGAGATCGTGCTCTCCCAGCTCACCGAGCAGGAGGCGGCGTGACCACGCCCGAGAAAACGCCCGAGAAGACACCCGAGACTACTGCGACGCCCACAACGCCCACGACACCCGCGACCAAGCTCGAGAAGCCGGCCGCGGTCAGCGACTCTCAGACCGCCGCCGCGCGGCGCGGTCCGGCCGGGCCCGCCCGCTTCATGGGCGGTCAGGGGACCGAGAAGTCGATGGACTTCAAGGGCTCCAGCCGACGCCTGCTGAAGCTGCTGCGCCCCGAGCGCGGCGCCCTCTACGGGGTGCTCACCCTCGGCGTGCTCAGCGTGGGCTGCGCGGTGATCGGGCCCAAGGTGCTCGGCCATGCCACCGACCTGATCTTCGCGGGGGTGGTCGGCAAGCACTACCCCGCAGGGGTGACCCAGGCTCAGGTGCTGGCCGACCTGCGGGCGAATGGCCAGGGCGGCATCGCCGACGTGCTCTCCACGGTGCACTTCACCCCCGGCCAGGGCATGGACTTCAACGCCATCGGCACCGTGCTGCTCTGGGTGCTGGCGATCTACCTCGCCTCGGCCGTCTTCGGCATCTTCCAGGGCCGGCTGGCCGCCCGCGCGATCCAGCGCACGGTGTTCCGGCTCCGCGAGTCCGTCGACGCCAAGCTCTCCCGGCTGCCGCTCAGCTACTTCGACAAGCAGCCGCGCGGCGAGGTACTGAGCCGGGCCACCAACGACATCGACAACATCGGCCAGTCCATGCAGCAGACCATGGGCCAGGTGGTGAACTCGCTGCTCACCATCATCGGCGTGCTGGCGATGATGTTCTGGATCTCACCGCTGCTGGCGCTGATCGCGCTGATCTCGGTGCCGGTCTCGGTGATGGTGGCGACCAAGGTCGGCAAGCGCGCCCAGCCGCAGTTCGTCGCCCAGTGGAGGACCACCGGCAAGCTCAACGCGCACATCGAGGAGATGTACACCGGCCACGCGCTGGTCAAGGTCTTCGGGCGCCAGCAGGAGGCCGCGGAGACCTTCCGCAAGGAGAACGAGGCGCTCTACGCCTCCAGCTTCAAGGCCCAGTTCATCTCGGGCATCATCCAGCCCGCGATGATGCTGATCGGCAACCTCAACTACGTACTGGTCGCCGTGGTCGGCGGTCTGCGGGTGGCCAGTGGTGCGCTGTCGATCGGCGACGTGCAGGCCTTCATCCAGTACTCGCGGCAGTTCAGCCAGCCGCTGACCCAGGTCGCCAGCATGGCCAACCTGGTGCAGTCCGGGGTGGCCTCGGCGGAGCGGGTCTTCGAGCTGCTGGACGCCCCCGAGCAGACGCCCGAGCCGGCGATGCCCGAGCGCCCGGCGGAGCTGCGCGGCCGGGTCGCCTTCGAGGACGTCTCCTTCCGGTACGACCCGGAGAAGCCGCTGATCGACGCTCTCTCGCTCAAGGTCGAACCGGGCCACACCGTGGCCATCGTCGGCCCGACCGGCGCCGGCAAGACCACGATGGTCAACCTGCTGATGCGGTTCTACGAGGTCAGCGGCGGCCGGATCACCCTGGACGGGGTGGACATCGCCGCCATGTCCCGCGAGGAGCTGCGCTCCGGCATCGGCATGGTGCTGCAGGACACCTGGCTGTTCGGCGGCACCATCGCGGAGAACATCGCGTACGGCGCCGAGGAGGCGACCCGCGAGCAGGTGGTCGAGGCGGCGAGGGCCGCACACGTCGACCGCTTCGTCCGGACCCTGCCGGACGGCTACGACACCGTCATCGACGACGAGGGCACCGGCGTCAGCGCGGGCGAGAAGCAGCTGATCACCATCGCCCGGGCGTTCCTGGCCCAGCCGAGCATCCTCGTCCTGGACGAGGCGACCAGCTCCGTGGACACCCGTACCGAGGTGCTCATCCAGCGCGCCATGGCGCGGCTGCGCAGCGGCCGTACCAGCTTCGTGATCGCCCACCGCCTCTCCACCATCCGGGACGCCGACGTGATCCTGGTGATGGAGAACGGCTCGATCGTCGAACAGGGCTCGCACGACGAGCTGATCGCGGCCAAGGGCGCGTACGCCCGCCTGTACGAGGCCCAGTTCGCCCAGGCGGTCGCCGAGGTCGACTAGCCAACGGGCGACCGGGCGACTAGGCACGGGACCGGCGGGACTGGTCATCTTCAGTGGGAGACAGGCTCGGCCTGTCTCCCACTGTCGTGTCGCGGCCTTCCTTGGCCTGGGCCTGGGCCGGGCTCGGCTGCGGCCGCTGGCCCAGCAGGGTGCTGCCGAGCGCCACCGCCATGCCGAGCAGCTGAAGGGCCGTCAGCGACTGCCCGAGGGCGGCCCAGCCGATCGTGGCGGCCGACAGCGGGCTGAGCAGACCGAGGAAGGCGACGGAGGTCGCGGGCAGCCGGCCGATGCCCTGGAACCAGAGCCAGTACGCGAGCGCCGTGTTGGCCACCGCCAGGTAGCCGTACCCCAGCAGGTTCATGCCGGTGAGCGCGGGCGGCGGGCCCTCGACCAGCAGGGCGACCGGGAGCAGCATCAGCCCGCCGGCCGTCAGCTGCCACCCCGTCAGGACCAGCGGGCCGACGCCCTCCGGGCGGCCCCAGCGCTTGGCCAGTACGGTGCCGGCCGCCATGCAGGCCGCGCCCGCGAGCCCTGCGAGCACCCCGATCACGTCCAGCCGCGCGGTGGCCCGCAGCACCACCAGGGCCACCCCGAGCACCCCGGCCAGGCCCGCCAGCAGCGCGCGCCGCCCGACCCGCTCCCCCAGCAGCGGCACGGCGAGCCCGGCCGCCAGCAGCGGCTGGATCGCGCCCAGCACGGCCGCGACACCACCGGGCAGGCGGTAGGCGGCGATGAAGAGCAGCGCGAAGAACACCCCGATGTTGAGCGCCCCGAGTACGGCCGCCCGCCACCACCAGTCGCCCCGGGGCAGCCGCCTGGTGGCCGCGAGGAGCACCAGACCGGCGGGCAGGGCACGCAGGGTGCCGGCGAGCAGCGGCCGGTCGGCGGGGAGCAGCTCGGCGGTCACGGCGTAGGTGGAGCCCCAGGCGAGCGGGGCCAGGGCGGTCAGGGCCAGGGCGCGCTTGGCGCCGAATGTCGAAAGCATGTAAGTAACTTAGCTCTAAGCTACTTAATGTCAAGCTACTTCCGTGCAAGCGATCCTGTGCCAGACTTTCCGTATGGACAACGCCCTGCGACCGGACGCCGTGGACGCCATCACCGAGCAGTGGGCCCGGGTCAGGCCCGACCTGCAGACCGAGGCGATGGCGGCCTTCGGCCGGATCTTCCGGCTATCGCGCGCCATGGGCGACCGCATGGAGCAGGCCTACGCGCCCCTCGGCATCGGCCGCGGCGAGTTCGACGTGCTCGGCACCCTCCGCCGCGCCGGCGAGCCGTACACCCTCTCGCCCCGCGAGCTGACCGCCACCCTGATGCTCACCACCGGCGGCATGACCGGCCGGCTGGACAAGCTGGAACGGGCCGGGCTGCTCAGCCGCTCCCCCGACCCGAACGACCGCCGCGGCCTGCGCATCACCCTCACGCCCGCCGGCCTCGACATCGTCGACCGGGCCGTCGGCGCCGGCCTGGCCGTCCAGCAGGAGGCGCTCGGCGCACTCGACCCGGACGAGGCCGAGACCCTCAACCGGCTGCTGCGGCGACTGCTCGACGCGACCACTGCAAGCGGCTGAACATCTTCCGCAGCGGCCCCACCACTGCCACACTCACACCCGTGCTGACAACGGACGATGTGTACGAGACCCGTTATGGCTGGACCAGAAGGACCTCTCGAAAGGCCGTCACCAACGCCATGACCGCGGCCGTCGCCGTGCTCGCGCTCGCCGTGGGCGCGGCAAAGGGGGGAACCCTCGGCGCGGTGATCGTGGTGCTGGGAGTTCTGGCGCTCCTGCTCGGAGCGGGCTCCGCCGCTCTCTCGTTCGCGACCGTCCGGAGACGGCAGGTCGCCCTGCGCGTCGACACCGACGGCATCCTGCTGGGCGGCTACCCCCTGGGGTACGCGAGGACCACGGCACTCGTGCCGTGGAGCGACATCGTCGGGGTCGAGCTCTGGGTCCAACGTGCAGGCTCCATGGCCTTCGTCGGCCTCCACCGCACCGAGGGCGCGCCACCGCTCCCCGCCGCCTCCTCCAACCCCGCCCTGGCCCGGGCCAACGAGCGGGCCTCCGGCATGTGCCTCGACCTGCTGAGCGCCAGCCGCCCCGTCCACCTCTGGCAGCTCGACACCCAACGGCTCCTCACCACCATCGCCAGACACGCACCGCACGTGGTCATCACGGTCGACCCGGCCTTCCCCGGCCAAGGCTGACGGCACCCGAAGTGCGAAAAGGCCCGCCACCCGTTCCCGGGTGGCGGGCCCTCAGGCGCTACCGCCTACTTCTTCTCCTTGGGAGCGTCCGCGTCGGTGGACAGCGCGGCGATGAAGGCCTCCTGCGGGACCTCCACGCGGCCGACCATCTTCATCCGCTTCTTGCCCTCCTTCTGCTTCTCGAGCAGCTTCCGCTTACGCGAGATGTCACCGCCGTAGCACTTCGCGAGAACGTCCTTGCGGATCGCGCGGACGGTCTCACGGGCGATCACGCGCGAGCCGATGGCCGCCTGGATCGGCACCTCGAACTGCTGGCGCGGGATCAGCTTCTGGAGCTTGCCGGCCATCATGACGCCGTAGTTGTAGGCCTTGTCCTTGTGCACGATCGCGGAGAACGCGTCCACCGCGTCGCCGTGCAGCAGGATGTCGACCTTGACCAACTGGGCCGTCTGCTCGCCGATGGGCTCGTAGTCGAAGGAGCCGTAGCCGCGGGTCTTGGACTTCAGCTGGTCGAAGAAGTCGAAGACGATCTCGGCGAGCGGCAGGGTGTAGCGGAGCTCGACCCGGTCCTCGGAGAGGTAGTCCATGCCCTGGAGGTTGCCGCGGCGGGCCTGGCAGAGCTCCATGAT